>NZ_BAFQ01000291.1 GCF_000308375.1 Nocardia aobensis NBRC 100429
GACTACGCGCCAGTGTTCGCCCTTGTTGAACGCGCGCCCGACCACGTTGCGTCGTTTGTACTCGACCTCGTCGAAGCCTGGCGGCCGTCCACCGAGGCGGCCGCACTTTTTCCGGTCGGCGACCTGGCCGGATCGTCGGGGTATGACGCTGCGGATCCGTTTGCGCCGCAGCAGGTCCCGGTTCGACGCCGCCGAGTACGCCATGTCCGCGATGACCGTGCCGGGATCACGCCGAGGTGGGCCACCGGCGAGCCGGGGCACCGCCACCCGCTCGAGCCACTGCGGGCAGCATCACCCGAGTCTGCGGCCTGTCCAGGCGTGATCAGCACGGCCAGGCCGCGGGGCGTTGCCGTCGGTGGCCACAGGGGCCTTGATGATCAGCCCGCCCCGCGAACGGCCCACCCCGTGGCCGGTCGGTTCATGAATCGCACTCCCGGCCAGCGGTGCGGGCCCCCGGCGGCGTGCTGATGCGCGCGCACGATCGTCGAGTCGATCGCCACTACCCAGTCCAGATCACCGGTGCTGTCGGACGGCGCGAGCAGCGCGGTCAGCACCCGATCCCAGGTGCCGTCGATGGCATCGCGGCGGTGCCGTTCCACACCGTATGCCACGGCCCGAACACCTCCGCCAGATCCCGCCACGGCACACCGGTGCGCAGCCGATACAGCATCCCCTCCACGATCCTGCGATTCTCGCAGAAGTTACGACCAACGCGCCCTTCGGATTTCGGCAACAGCCACTCCGGCAGCTCCCATTGCCTGTCCGTCAGCACACGATATCGATCACCCGCCACCGTCACCACGGCGAACATGATGCCCGATCAGCCCCACACAGCGAACACTATTGGGAGACACGACCTAGAAGGCGGAGCAGCGTCCGCAACTGCCCGCTGTAGTACTCCTCGAATTCCGATGAGCCAGGCTGTTTTCCGGTCGCCTGCAATGCGGTCTCGGGCAGCATGACCGGGGCCAGGATCATGCCCGTGACCGCCATGCGCACGAAGGCCGGATCCAAGTCCGGGTGAATTTCTCCGCGTTCCTGGGCGCGGGCAAGATTGGCCAGGTCGGTCTCGACAGTGTCCTCCCCTTCGAGGTAGTCGCTGGCGGCACCGCTTCCGGTGAGCCCCCGCCACACCAGCAGCCGCGCAGGTCTCGGATCTTCCAGCGCTGCGGAGAGGTAGCGCGCGGCGACCTCCTCGAGAGGGAGTTCCGGATCGGCGCGCTCTGCCTCGGCCGCGGGCCAGCCGCGCTGGATCTCTTGATAAAGGCCCTCTTTGCCGCCGAAGTAATAGGCGATCAGCTGCTTGTTGACCCCGGCCCGGTCGGCGATCTCCTGCACCCGGGCGCCGTCGAACCCCTTGGCCGCGAACTCGTCCAGCGCGGCATCGAGCAGCGCCTGGCGTGAGCGTTCGGCATCGCGACGGCGATCTGCAGCGCTGGGCGCGCGGCGGGGACGACGGCCCGCGGCGGAACGGCTGGAGTTTGCGGTGGTGTCGGGCTCGGTCGCCATTCGAACATTGTAACTGGCTGGATGATCGAGTCATCTGAACGGATACATTGTCATCCAACTTGTTGACAGGTTCATCCCCGTGGGTGACACTTCGAGGGGTGACCATCTCGAATCCATCGGACGCGGCCGTCGAGCGGCCGACACTCAGCCCGCAGGCGCGGCGGGCAGTCGTGGTTGTGCTGTTCGGCGCGGTTCTGGCGTTCCTGGACGCCACCGTCGTCAATGTCGCTTTGAAATCACTCGCCGCCGACCTAGGCGGCGCCCTCGACGCAATCCAGTGGGTCGTGACCGCGTACCTGCTGGTACAGGCGGCGGTGCTGCCGGTGACCGGATGGGCGGCACGCCGAGTGGGAGCTAAACGGCTGTATATCGGTGCGCTGCTGGCATTCACCCTCGCCTCGGTCGCATGCGCGGCCGCGAACAGCGTCGGCCTGCTGATCCTCGCCCGGGTCGCGCAGGGCCTCGGAGCCGGGGTCATGATCCCCGTCGGGCAGATGATCCTGGTGACCGCCGCCGGGCGGCAAGGCATGGCCAGAGCCATGGTGGCCGCGGGCATACCCATGGTGCTGACGCCGATCGTCGGTCCCACCATCGGCGGGCTGTTGCTGGAATACGCGGGGTGGCAGTGGATCTTCCTGATCAACGCGCCCATCGGTGTCATCGGGCTGGTGCTCGCCGCACGGCTGCTGCCCGCCGACGAGCCGGACGAACCGGCCGGAGCCCTGGATACACCGGGACTGATCCTGGTCTCGGCGGGGATGGTGGGCATCACCTACGGGCTCGCCGAGGCAGCCTCACACGGGCTGACGGCTACGCGGGTGCTCGTGACGCTGTGCGGAGGAGCGGTGTGCACCGCCCTGTTCGTGGTGCGCTCGCTTCGCATCCCGAACCCCGTGCTGGACCTGAGGTTGTGGCGGGATCGTTTCTTCACGGCGGGTACCGTCTCGACCTTCGTGATCGGAGCCGTGACATTCGGCGCGATGGTGTTGCTGCCCTTGTACTTTCAGCTGGTTCGCCATCAGGACGCTGCGCACACCGGCCTGCTCATGGCGCCTCAAGGCATCGGTGCGGCCGTCGCCATGGGGGTGTCTGCCCGGCTCTACGAACGGGTCGGTGCACTGACCTGCCTGCTCGGTGCGCTGGTCGGCTGTGTCGCGACCATTCCGTTCATGTTGATCGCCGACGACACCCCGTACTGGCTGCTCGGCTGCGCCATGATCGTGCGCGGCCTCGGCATCGGCCTGGCGGCCATGCCCGCCATGACCGCCGCCTTGCGGAATCTCACTCCGTCCCAGATCATCGATGCCACACCGCAACTCACCGTCATGCAGCGCGTCGGGGGTTCCATCGGCACCGCCGCCTTCGTGGTCGTCCTGCAGCAACACCTGCACGACAAGGGCGTCGAGCATCCCGATCCGGCATCGGCATTCGCGGTGACCTTCGCCTGGGTGCTGGCCGCGTCGGTGCTGGCGGTCGTGCCGACCGCGCTCATGGCTATCCTGGAGATGCGGACTCGCCGCGAAAAAGCCCCGGGCCCAGTGCCGAACCGCACATAAGGCGGCGACGAAGAGTGTGGCTGCGCAGTGTGGTCGACGGCCGCGGACGCTCTGGACAGCCTGACGGCGGCCACCCTCGTCGGCGTTGCGGCGGGCGTAGGCACTGCCGCCTTCTTGTGACCGGCCTTCGGCGGGGTCGGTGGCGGTGAGCAGACCGGTGACTGCGGACCTGGCGGTGTGCGGGGCGGAGATCCGAGGGGTTGATGTCCTGCAACTGATTTCGCAGGATGGGCGCGGCACAACGTTCTTGTGGCTCAAATCATGGGGAGACACGACCTGGTCGGCCTCGCTGAATCGGCGAACTTCATGACCCGGCGCGCACATTCCGCGGCCCGTCGCTGGAAACCATCCCGGGTGACGGTCCCGTGGCTGCGCCTGTCGACCCCCCGACTGCCACGCGGCGCCCACTGCGCCGCCGACCCGCGGCCGGAATTGGCCGGCCCAGACCGAGACCGGCGGTTGAGGCACGGCTACGACCCGAACTCCGGGCGTAGCGACGCCCGGCGCGCCGGCCATCGGTCATCAACGGGACGCCGTCGTCCAGGATGACCCCCTCCAGGCGCCGACGGCCGATACACCGACCCTCACCTCCCCGACGCGCCTGATCGATCGACGCCGCTCTGCCGCCGCAGCGCTGCGCTGCCGGATACGCGCCAGATCCCGGACACGAAATCGTAGCTGATAATATACTCAGTTACGATCTTCATGACGTCGCTGAAGGGATGGCACGAGATGGCCGAGCCAGTGGTCCGCAACCGCATCGACCGACGGCGCGAGCGGACTCGCAACGCCTTGCTGGGTGCGGCGCGGAAGTTCTTGTCGGAGGGGCGTTCGGCGGTCAGCATCCAAGAGATCACCGACGCGGCGGATGTAGGCTTCGGTTCCTTCTACAACCACTTCGAATCCAAAGAACAGCTTTTCGACGAAGCCGTCCGATCGGTGCTGCAGGTGTACAGCGAGATGCGCGACGGCATCGTCGCGATGTACGACGATCCCGCCGAGGTCTTCGCGGTCAGTTTCCGGATGACCGGACGACTGCAACCTCAGGTCCCGGAGATGGTGCGAGTCCTGCTGCATTCCGGCATGTCGGTGTTGTTGCGCGACGAGGGGCTGGCACCGCGCGCCCGTCACGACATCATCGCCGCGCAGGAGGCGGGCCGATTCTCCCCGATGGATCCGGATATGGCGATCATGGCAGCCGGGGGCGCATTGCTGGGCCTGCTCCAGTTGCTGGACGCCCGGCCCGACGCCGACGTGGAAACCCTCACCGACGAGATGACCTTCCATGTGCTGCGCATGTTCGGGATGAACAAACGTTCGGCGGAGAAATTGGTGTCCGCTCCCCTGCCCGAACAACCGCAGCTGTAGCCCGCACTCGAGCCGCCTGCCGTGAGGTCGGCGCGGGTATCACCAGACGGATTGCCGCGGCGAGCCGGCTGGACCCGGCACGCGCCGGTGTGAACGCCGCAGCGACACATTCGAAACCCGCTCTTGACAGCCACTCCCATCTAGTTTGATGATTCCATCATATTTGTCGAGGCAGGACAGGAGCCGGCGACTGCGCCGTAATCAGGCCGGCGACGAGATTGTCGCCGCCGGAACAGTTTCGCTGTTCCGGGCAGCTACCTCCCACCCGGAACAGCCGGACAGGCCCTGGAAGGAAGGCACGACACGTGGACACCGTCGTCATCACCGGCGCGACCGCAGGCATAGGCCTCGAGTGCGCGGCCCAGCTCGCACCCGGCAGACATCTCGTTCTCGTCGGACGTAACGAGGAGAAACTGCGCACCGCCGCTCGACGGATCGGTGCGGCGGGCGCGGCCCGAGTCGATACCTTGACGGCCGACTTCTCGTCCTTGGACTCCGTGCGCACGTTGAGTGAGCAGGTGCGCGCCGAGTATCAGCGGATAGACGTCCTGATCAACAACGCCGGCAGCGTCAATGCCAAGCGCATCGAAACCGTGGACGGCTACGAAGCGACCTTCGCCGTCAACCATTTGGCCCCCTACTTGCTCACCGAGACAGTGAAGCCATTGCTGGTCGCCGGAGCACCGGCTCGCATCGTTTTCACTGCGTCCACCGGGCATTACCGCGGCACAATGGATTTCGACGACCTGCAGTACCGGAGCGGTTATTCGATCATGAAGGCCTACTCGCGCTCCAAGCTGGCCAATGTGTTGTACACCCGCAGTCTGGCTGCGGAATTGGCGGGCACCGGCGTTACCGTCAACGCGTTGCATCCGGGCGTGGTCGCCACCGACATCTGGAATCGCGCCCCTGCTATCGCGCGTCCACTGCTGTCGGTGCTCAAACGTGCCGTGATGGTTTCGCCAGAGGAGGGCGGGCGGCGGGTGGCCTACCTGGCCGCGGATCCAGCCGTCGCCACCATCACCGGTGAGTACTTCGAGGACAACCGAATCCGCCAGCCCTCCGAACTCGCCCGGGATCCGTCGGTCGCCCAGCAGCTACGCTCGGTCAGCGATCAGCTCGCCGGCCTGGCGTGAGCCCGCTCGTATCGACCGGTCCGCGCCTCGTCAGCCCACGATCGGCCCGCGATGGCGGGTCTGCCTGCTGAGCTCGTCCTGCATGACGGTTCGATCCGCCGGTCGCGATCGTCAGCCCCCACGGCGCGGAGACAGTGACCGGCAGACACTTCGAGCGCAGCACCCGGTCGAGCGTCAGCGCGCGAGCCAGGCGTGTGCCGTCGTCGCGCACGATCGCCGATTCGGCGCCGTAGGAAGTACCACCGGAGTTACCCTTCCCGTCCGCGCTTGTCATGACGCCTTCCGCCCAGTTATGATGAAATCCTCAGTTATGGTACAAGTGTCCCCGGACGCGAAATGATCAAGTTGTCAGAATTGTGACTAGAGTCATTTTGCCGACAGTCTCGTCGTCGCGTCGAACTTGGATCAGGCGCTCCGGTAGCCGTCCGGCGAATTACGGCCGACGAAGGAAACCACGTTGTCGAATGACCGCATAGATGTCCATCAACATCTGATCCCACCGCTGTACCGGGAGGTGCTGGCATCGCACGGCATCAGCGCGGCCGGCGGTCGGGAGCTGCCGCGGTGGAGCGCGGAAGAGGCCCTTCGGATGATGACGGGGCGGGGATTGCCGGGGCCGTGCTGTCGATCTCCACACCCGGGACCGCCTTCCTGACCGACGCTCGCGCGGCGGCAGAGTTGGCCCGCGACCTCAATGACTACTCCGCCGCGATTGCCGCCGCCCATCCGGGCCGTTTCGGATTCTTCGCGACACTGCCGATGCCCGACGTGCCGGCCGCGGCCGCCGAGGCGGAACGCGCCCTGGACACACTCGGCGCCGGCGGAGTGGTGTTGTTGGCGAATGCCCGGGGCACCTATCTCGGCGCCGACGGTCAGGACGACCTGTTCCGAGTGCTCGATCAGCGCTCGGCGATCGCCTTCGTGCATCCCGCGGACCTGACAGCCGATCCGGTTCCCGGTATCCCGCCCTTCGCAGCGGACTTCCTACTCGACACGACCCGGGCAGCATATCTGTTGGTGCGCAACGGAATCCGTCGCCGCTATCCACGGATTCGGTTCGTGCTCAGCCATGCCGGTGGATTCATTCCCTACGCCGCGCACCGGATGGCGCTCAGCATCTTCGATCAGACCGGCGCCAGTCCGCTCGATGTGCTCGACGACTTCGCGAGCTTCTACTTCGACACCGCTCTGTCGGCCAGTGCCGCCGCACTGCCGTCCCTGCTCGCGTTCGCCGAGCCCGGACATGTGCTCTACGGCAGCGATTGGCCGTTCGCACCCGAACCGGCGGTGCACTATTTCAACGCCGGTCTCGATACCTACCGTGGTCTGGATGACGCAGCCAGACATAGGATCGAACGCGGCAACGCGGCCGCGTTGTTTCCCCGATTCGGGGCATCGGCTCCAGAGATCGCCCCGCCGCCGCGTTCCGTTCGCGTCCGGCGGCAGCTGCGCGAGCAGGTCTTTCGAGTGATCGCGCGGGCGGCGAGCAAACGCTGACCACTTTCTGCTCGGGGCACGCCGTCCGCGACCGCGCGACACTATCGGCGGACCGTCACTTCACGCTCGCCGAGGTGGTGGCGGCGATACGCTCGGCGACACGCAGTGCCGCCGAAGTCATGAGGTCCACATTCGCGGCACGAGTTGCGCACTCCACCTCCAGGGACACCGAAACCTGATGGGTCACCGCAGCACCGCCGGCGGGCGGATGCGGCGAAGCGTCCGGCAATATCGCGGTGATCTGCACAGGCTGCTTCAGTCGGTAGCCCGGAATGTAGGCCGCGACGTCGGCGATCATGGACTCGATCGATACCCGCACGGCCGCATGGGTTTTCGGATCCGGATCACCGATCAGCGCGAGCACGGTATCGCGCATGAGCCGCGGCTCGGCCGGATCGAGCACGATGATCGCCCGGCCGGCGGTCGCACCGCCGACAGCTTCGATCGCTCGTGAGGTGGTCTCGGTGAAATCGTCGATCATCGTCCTGGTTCCGGGCCCGACAGGCTTCGAGGCGATCGGAGCGACGACCTCGGCGTAGGGCACTGCGGTGACGCGCGAAATGGCCGCAACGATCGGAATGGTGGCCTGACCACCACACGTCACCATGTTGACGTTCGGCGCGTCCAGGTGCTGATCGAGGTCCACCGCCGGTACGACGAGTGGGCCGAGCGCGGCGGACGTCAAGTCGATCAGGCGCTTGCCGTGCGGCTCGAGCGCGGCCGCATTGGCTTTGTGCGCGCCCGCGGTCGTAGCGTCGAAGACGATGTCGATCTCGTCGAAATGCTCCATGCAGAGGAGTCCGGCCACCCCGCGCGCGGAGGTCGGCACCCCGAACCGATCCGCACGAGCCAACCCCTCCGAGGCCGGATCGATGCCGACCATGGCGGCCATCTCCAGGGTCTCCGACGAACGCAGAACCTCGATCAGCACATCGGAACCGATACCGCCCGACCCGATCACCGCAACTTTCACACGGCTCACGACTTCTCCCAAGTGAAGTCGACGCTGCCGAGAAGCATTGTGCCGCTGAATAGTTCGGAGCGCACTCGGGCCCCGGGGCGCAGCGGCGCCATCGGTCCGAGCGCACCGGAAAGTACCAGGTCGCCGGCACGGAGTGGATCGCCGAAGTCGCGTGCGGTCCGTGCCAGCCAGGCCAGCGCGTTCAGTGGGTCGCCCAGGCACGCCGAACCCGTTCCGGTCGACACGATCTCATCGTCGATCGCCATACTCATGGCGATATCGCGCGGTTCGAAGTCGCCGAGCGACAGACGATCGGTGCCGAGCGCGAACCATCCGCTCGACGCGTTGTCGGCCACCGTGTCGGCGACACTGATGTCCCAGTCGGCAATCCGGCTGTCGACGATTTCGAGCGCGGCCACGGCGTAGTCCACCGCACCACGCACCGTGGTCGCGTCGAGCCGGTTGCCGTCGAGATCCGCGCGGAGCAGGAACGCCAGCTCGGCCTCCACCTTGGGCTGCAGCAGCTTGGGTCGTTGCGCCACAGGAGTTTCGGCGACATCCATATCATGGAACAACACACCGAAATCGGGCTGATTCACACCGAGTTGCTGCTGGACGATGGGTGATGTGAGCCCAATTTTGCGCCCTACGATGCGCGCACCCGATTTCACACGGCGACGAATTCCTCTGCGCTGTACGGCATATGCTTGCGTCACATCGTCGGAACCGATCAGATCGCGGACGGCGCGAACCGGTATTCCGGTGTTCGCCGCGGCCGACAACCGCTCGGCTGCGGCGAGCGCTGCAGCCGCGGCCCGATTTCCGGCGTATGTCATCGAGCCTGTTCGAGGTCTTGATCTCGCGAGAATGCCGGATCGGGCCGACCTGCCGCCGTGCCGGATCCGTGCCTTCTCACCTCCAGTTGCCGGCGCAACTCGGCGATCAACGGGCCGGCTCCGCCGGAGGCAGCAGTGCCGAAGACGAACCGGTCCGGGCGCAGCAACACCATCCCTCCGGAACCGACGCCGGCCTTGGCGAACCATCGGATCAACGCGCCGGTGTGGTCTTCCGCGTCGGCGTAGTCGTCACCCGTTGCGCGCCCGTCGCCGGGTGAAACCTGGGGCCGCCCGCCGAAGGGATACACGGTCACGAAGCGTGTTCCCAGCGCCTGCAACGCGGCCACATCGTCGGCACCGAGCGCGGCCCGAGGGTCGACGCCGTAGCCGAGCACCGAAAACCCGAGGCCGAGTACATCGTCGAGACGCCGGTGGCGACCGTCGTAGGTGCGGACCTCCGGTTGCGGGGACAGCGTGCCCTCCACGCCGCGCAATCCGAACAGATCACGAGGCAGGCCGAGGTACGCGTTGCGGCGGAACCGTGGACGGGGTTTCATCTTGGCGGCACGGATCCAACCACCGAGGCCGGGCGTGTGCAACGAGGCCGTCACCACGATGTCGCGGGCGGCCGCAATCAGCGTGTTGTCGACCGACACCAGGGATTTGTTGAAGACCGAGAAGTCGATCATCGCTTTGGCGTGTGGCCGGCGTTCGGTTTCGTAACTGTTCAGAATGGATTGGCCGGCCCCGTGTTTCAGGATCGCGGTGAGCTTCCAGGCCAGGTTGTCCGCATCGCGCACGCCCGAGCCCATCCCCTGACCGACGAACTGCGGCGTCATGTGCGCGGCATCGCCGGCGAGCAGGATGCGCCCGACGCGCCAGCGATCGGCGACCACGGCGTTGAACGTGTAGACGAGCTTGCGCAGGACCTGCACCTCGTCCGGGTTCACGAACCGGGCGATATGCCGGCGGACCGTTTCCGGGTCCTCCATCTGCTCTTTGGTCTGTGATTCGGTGAGCATGAACTCGAATCGGTGATGCCCGTCCGGCTGCGGACACGACACGATCGGCAGATCGGGGTCACACACGAAGTCGAAGTACGGCAGATGCCGGAAGGCATCCACTCCGTCCTTCGCCTTCAGATCCACCACCAGCCACCGCTCCGGGAAACTCGTGCCGGTCATGTCGATTCCCAGCTTCGTGCGCACGACACTGCGTCCGCCGTCGCAGCCGACCAGGAACTTGGCTCGCACTCGCTCGGCGGTGCTCGGATCGCTTTTCGCTTCTCGCTGACCGTAACCGGTGCCGCCACACTGGACGTGCTCGACGCCGACGCCGTCGGCGTCCTGGTCGAAATCGACAACCTCACGACCCCGGCGCACCGTGACGTGCGGGTATCTGCCGAGGGAGCGTTCGAGACTGTTCTCCAGATAGGGCTGGTACAGGAAGTTGACCACCGGCCAGCTCAACGGCCGCTGGACCTGTTTGAACTGCACCAGCACCCGTCCGTCGCGGCGCACCCACTGCACGGCGGAGTCGGTGTTCATGTCCGCGGCGAGTTCGTCTGCGGTACCGGCGGTCTGGAAGATCCGCATACATTCGTCGTCGGTGTAGACCGCCCGCGCCAGACCGTAGTATTCCGGTTCGCGTTCGAGCACCAGCACACTCACGCCGCGCCGGCCCAGCAGATTGGCCAGGGTCAGGCCGGTCGGCCCCAGGCCGACGACCACGACGTCGTAGTCGGTGGTACTCATCGTGAAAACCCTTCTGCGAGCTCGGGAACGGTGATCTCCGGATTTCTGATCGACTGCAGCGCCTGCCGGAATTGGGCGAACTTGTCCAGGACGGCCTCTCCCACCGTGGTGTGACCCCAGATACTGATGCCCTGATAGGTGGTCGGCTCCCAGGTGGATTCGAGCTCCGGGCCGACGACGATCGGATTCCAGCCGACCTCCAGCTCGAAACCGGAGGGAGTCACGCAGTAGAACGACAACTCTCTGTCGTTGGTGTGCTGGCCGACCGACCATTGCATCCGGAACCCGAGCGCGGTGACGCGCTCGAACGCGGCAAGCATGTCGTCCAGCGTCGCGGACTGAATGTTGATGTGCTGCACCGATGTTCGAATCGGATCGATCTTCACACCGCGAATATTGGCGATGGCGATCGAGTGGTGGCGCTCGTTGACCCGCAGGAACCGGATCTTCATCTTCAGCCCGGACACGTTCTCGTCGATGTAGTCCGACAAGCGGGAGTCGAAGACGGTCTCGTAGTAGCCGCGCGTCGCCTCCGGTTCGCGGGAGATCATCGCTACGTGCCCGAGACCGGCCTCCCCGGTTACCCAGCCGGAGCTGATCATCCGCAACGGCTCCGCAGTTGTGACCGGCGTGGTGAAGATCTCCTGTGCGATGCCTTTCGGGCCGGCGAAGCGCCACAACCGCTCCACGCCGCGCAGGGCCGCTTCCTCCGGCGTGGCCTCGATGATCGGGACCCCACGCTCGGTGACACGGGCGACGATGCGGTCGAAGGTCTCGTGATCGTCGACCTGCCAGCCCAGCGCGATGACGTCCTCGGCCGAGCCCCGCCGGATCAGGAACCGGCAGGAGCGGTCGTCCAGGCGGAATCGCAGGGTATTGCTGTCGAGATCATCGACATGCAGCCCGATCGCGTCGGCGCCGAAGCGCCGCCAATCGGTCAGCCGATTCGATTGTACGACAACGTATCCCAGGTGCACCGCACCGAACACCGAATGGTCGGTGTTCGGGCGGAGAAAGTCGCTCATCGCTGCGCCTCGAGAAACGCGGTGGCGAGGGCGTTGAACAGCTCCGCGCGTTCCCACTGCACCCAGTGACCGGTGTTCGCCGCCAGATACAGATCGCAGTCGGGCATGGCGTCGAGGAGCATCTTTCCACCGTCGGGCCTGTTGACCTTGTCGTCGGTCCCCCACACGACCAGCGTCGGATGAGCGACCTTTCGCAGTCGCGAGTCACGAGTGAAATCCATCCGCCACAACGTCCGCAGCGCCAACGGGCCCGACGGGCGGCGCAACGGCGGATTCGCCACCACCTCCGGATCGAGGCTGGCCTGATAGCGCGCCTCGACGAGCTCCTCGGGCACGACGCTGCCGTCGTACACCAGATACTCGCGAATGAACTCGGTGATCTTCTCCCGGCTCGGACCGCCTCCGGTGTAGTAGTTGAGCAGCCGCTGCAAACCCGCGGTCGGCAACGCGCGAGTGGTTCCGACACCGCCGGGACCCATGAGGACCATTCGGCCCACCTTCTCCGGCCGGTCCATGGCCAAGCGCAGGGCCGCCGCGCCGCCGTACGAGTTGCCGATCAGGTCCGCCTTCGGGATGTCCAGTTCATCCAGCAACCCGCCGACGGCCGCCGCCAGATCACCGAACGGATCCGACCGGTCCACCCACTTCGAGGAACGGCCGTAGCCGGGCATATCCGGCACGATCACCCGGAACCGCTGCGCCAGCACCTCGATATTGCGCGAATAGTTCGACACCCCGGAGGCCCCGGGGCCACCACCATGCAGCAGAACCACCACGGGACCCGAACCCGCTTCCACGAAGAAGATCTCGCGATCGCCGACTCGGACCGTCCGTTCGGTCCCGACACCCTTGTCGATGCTCGTCACAGCTACCTCCACACATTTAATGACTGAATCATCAGTTCCGATGGTATCCCTTGTCAAGAGAAAATGATGAAACCATCACAAACTTTTGCCGCGATGAGACAACCACAGCGGAGCGGCGGTTCAGCTCCTCCCAGACCGGTTCATAAGCCCGGTCACCGAGGTAGATGCCGTCGACGTTGGAGAGCAGCACCACGCCGTCGGCGTGCAATTCGTCGTAGGCGTCGGCGATTTCGGCCAGCGCACCGTCGACATCGGGCAGCGGCAGACTGGCGAACAGGCCGAACCGCTCGGGCCGGTCCTTGACGAGTTCGGCGACGAACTCGTTCACCCGCCGGGCCACCGCGCGGCTCGTCTCGTCGTCGTCGAATCGCACACCCGGCGAGCTCAGCGAGACGACTCCGGTAGCGATCTGGAGGTCGTCCATGAGGGCCAGGGCGGCCTCGAGACTCCAGTCGGGGGTGGGCCATCCACCGGCATCCATCCCGTGACTGTCGAGCAGATCGCGGTAGAACTGCGGCAGGTAGTGCTGATGGGTGTCGATCCGTGCGTGACCGCTCATGACGCGCCTTTCTGTGTACTCCTCGACGCCGTCCCGCGCATGCGCTACACGAAAGCGGCGCCGAGGATCGGTGGGTATTGGTTCCACGGTTCCACCGACCCGGCAGCGGTGGGGTGCTCGCCGCATATGGCCGACGAAACCGAGCAGCACCCCACCCGTTCATCGCCCCGGATCCGTCAGGATTTGACCGCCTGCGCCAGGCGGGGAAGCTGCCGCAGGGGGTTGTGATGCTCGACCTCCATGCGCTGGTCGGCATCGAAGATGTCGCTGAGTCCTGGCGCCGGGTCGTGGCTGCCGGATTGCGGGAGGGTGAGCGCGCTGAAGGGCCAGTCGGAGCCGAACACGATGTGGTCACGACTGGTGACCGCGAGCGCGCTGGACATGGCCGCGGCCGACCCACTGAGCGCGGTATCGACGTAGAAGTTCGAAATCTGCCGCTGGATATCCAGGATCGAGAGTTTGGGCAGATCCTGTGGCCACAACTGCCCGATGACGGTCTGCGACGCGACACTGATCCGATGCGACAGGAACGGCACCGTTCCGCCCGCGTGCGCGAGCTGGAAGCGGATGTTCGGATAACGCTGTGTCATCCCGGTCATCATCATCATGGTGGCCGCTCGAGTGGTGTCGAAGGTGAATTCCTCGAGGAAATCCGGCAGTGGGAGTTTCGGTTTCGCGTCGTCCGGGATCGCCGCCGGATGGACGAAGACGTATGCGTTGCGCTGATTCAAGGCGGCCATCAGCGGCTCGAACCGTGGATCGCCGAGGTATACGCCGTTATAGGCCGACAGCAGAATCACACCGTCGAGGTGGAGCTGGTCGAGGGCGAAGATCGCCTCGTCGATCGAAGCCGGAATGTCCGGCATCGGCAGCACCGCGAACGCACCGAACCGGGTCGGGTTGGACTTGAACAGGCCGGCGGCATAGGTATTGCAGTAGCGGGCCATATCGTTGGCCTCCTTGCCGGACAAGAAGGACACGCCCGGGTCGGAAACGGACAACGCCTGAGCCTGGATGCCGTAATAGTCCATGAACGCGAGCGCCTGCTCCGGCGACCAGCCCGGCGTCGGGTAACCACCGATGGTGAGATGGCCGTGCTCGATCAGTGCGGCACGGTAGTCCGGCGGCAGGAAATGCGCGTGGAGATCGATTCGGTAGGTGCCCGAAGGCGCGGGCTGCTGGGTCCGAGCAGGGGCCGCTTGCACGATCGGGACCGCGGCGACCGTCGCGGCGACGCCCAGTGCACCGGCCACCGCGCCCCCCAATGCGCGGCGGCGATTCAACGTGATCCGGGAATTGGGGATGTTTGCGGACACCGAGATCCTCACTCTTCTGATTGGGGCGACACTGCGCGAGCAGAACGAATCCACCCGGACGGAACTGCGTTCGAAGCCGGTCGGCATTCGCACCGCAGCGCTCACCATAACTGATAGGTTGATCAGAGGCGATCGTATGCTCCAACCGAGTCGGCGTGGCTAAATTTTCGGTAAAAGTCAGTAGGCGCGGCCCACACAGTCGAGCGACCGGGTTTCGATCATCGGATGGCGCGTTCCGACCACTGGCGCCTACACAACGGCCGGAGTGCAATGGCGGCCGTCGACGTGACAGAAGGGGCGGTCAGCACTCGGTGATTCGCACCGGAAATGCTGAAGCCCAGAGCTTTTCGGGAAAACCCACGTCCGCCCGCTCGGCCACGACACCACGGCCGGATACGCAAGGCCGGTCACAGCCCGCGGCAAGGACAGGTCGGCCGGGATCATCTCGATGAAATCATCAAATCTGATCAATGCGGACTGCATCGACTATGGAGTCAGTCCGTAGAACCACTGAAAGCGCAGCACCGCAAGGGTTTTCGTGTTCTGCCTAAGGCTTGGGTCAGGGACCTGCGAGGCCAGGCAGTACCACCGGATCGGCGGTTCAGCGCGAATGGACGTGGAGCAGAACACGCCAGGTGGTGCCGTGGGGTGTGGAGTGGATGCGGACCAAGTCGGCGAGCTCGTTGACGAGGAACAGACCGCGGCCGCCGAAGCGATCCCGGACCGGCGGATGCCGCCCGATCAAGGGATCGGTCACGTGCCCGAAATCACGCAGGTCGAAGACGATGTCGTCGCCGTCGCGCCACAGCCGCCACCGGCACGGTCCCCCGGTATGGACGAGACTGTTGGTGACCAGCTCCGTCACGATCAATTCGAAATCGGCAATCCGTTCTTCGGCCAGGCCGAGCCGGCGGGCTTCGGCTGTGGCGGATCGCCGGGCGTCCGATACCTCGGCGGACGTGTCGACGGGGTGTTCCGTCACCTCGACCGGCACGACCAATTCCTCGTTGTATCGGCTGACCACGCTGTCCGGGTCGTATCGATCGCTGCGGTACCGACGGTGCGTCTCCCAGACCAGCGGGTGGGTCAGATACGCGTCGGCGAGTGCGTCGGGAGCGAGTCGCGTGGCGTCGTAGGGGCAGGCGATCGTCACGTCGCGACCGGCGAAGGCCGCGTTGATCAACGCCTCGTGCTGAGCGCAGGCGGGGTATTCGGTGGCGGTGCGCCCCTGCCAGATCGGCTCACCGATGATGCGCACGTGCCGGTCCGGATGCACATCGGCGAATCGCCGCAACACCCCGGGAATGATCCGGCCCGGATTCCGGCCGGCCTGCGCCATATCGATCCACGTCACGCCTTCCCCAGCGGATCCGACGGCATCACGTAATACTCGAAGCCGGAGGCCGGGAACTGCGACCGCTATCGGATGCTGCTGTTCCAGGCCCTCGGTGATGAACGGCGCGAGGGTAGCCAGGTAATCCTCGTCGGAGCGGTAGAACACGGCGGGGTGGACGAACTCACCTGCTCGCGGGCCCGTGCGGGTTGTCGACGTCATAGGAGCTGCTCCGCTCGCACGTTGGAAATATCGAGTAGCCGAATCACGCGATCGATACCGGACCACCGGGTGCGGATCACCAGATCCGCATCGCGCACCGCCGCCCAATCCGCCAGCCGAGTCAG
Source organism: Nocardia aobensis NBRC 100429 (assembly GCF_000308375.1). GTDB lineage: Bacteria > Actinomycetota > Actinomycetes > Mycobacteriales > Mycobacteriaceae > Nocardia > Nocardia aobensis. The sequence goes on from NZ_BAFQ01000291.1 coordinate 16,064, forward strand.
GCCGACATGGTCGATGAATTCCAGGCCGGTGGCGTCGAGGACCACGTCGCCGCCCTCGGGCTTCACCTCGAATCGCTCCAATGTCGGCGCGAGGACCTCACGGGTGGACAGATCGAGTTCACCGGCGAGAGCGACGGTGTGGCTCGCCGACAGCGGAGCGTACAACCGGAACCCTGCTGCGCCGGCATCGGTGCACGGGTGCAGACAGGCCAGCTGGGCCAGCACCCCGGCCTCGACCGCCGACCGATCGTAACCACACAGTGCCGAGAACGGATGGCCGGCCATATAGCGGTCGATCAGATGTTCGTAGCGTGCGAGAACCGCCAGCCGAGTCGCAGTGCCGACCAGCGACGTGCAATCGGCCGCTACTCGCAGTCCTCGAAACCCGTCCGCCACGGCACGCTCGGTCGCCTCGGCGTGGGCCCGGACCTGGCCGGCCGGGTCCAGGACCTCGTCGGCGCCGTAGAGGTCCTCGAGCGATACGGCCTCGGCGCTGCCGTCCCGCAACGCCTCGCTCCAGCCCGCTAGCTCACGCAAGTCGTCGGCGATGTCGCCGACCGCGCCGGACCGGATATAGCGGACGCGACAACCGGCGTCCAGACCGTCGGCGAGGAACTCTGCGGCACGGTCCCTGAACTCCGCCAGCCCCGTATAAGCCCAGCACACATGGTCGCGCAGCCCCAAGCCACGCACATGCTGCAACCGAGCAGACCGTCTCACCGCGCCGAGTCTAACCGCGGCGTGTTCGACCGGTGCCCCGGGGCGACCGGGTCGATCCCCCGGCCTGCCCAGCACACCGCGCGTGCCGGCCATCGAATCGACCTGCCCGACAACATGACTGACGTCGGTGCCCCGGTCGACCGGGTCGCGGAGGATCAGCCGGATCGGTCTTCTCGGCTGAGTTTGGCATTGAGCTCACGCGCTTCGGCGAGCTGGTCTTCGAGGATGATGATCCGGCACGCCGCCTCGAGGGGGGTGCCCTGGTCGACGAGCTCACGGGCACGGGCGGCGATACGCAGCTGGTAGCGCGAGTAGCGGCGGTGCCCGCCGGCCGAGCGTTGCGGGGTGATCAGTTTCGCCTCGTCCAGGGTGCGCAGAAACGCCTGGGTGGTGCCGAGCATGTCCGCGGCCCGGCCCATCGTGTAGGCGGGGTAGTCGTCGTCGTCGAACTTCTCGTTCGCGGTGGGTGATTCAGAAATCCCGCGGCCTCCATACGCCGGAGCGCCCCGATGCCAGACGGCACCGGGGCGCTGAAAGGGGGAATGTACTTGCGTCTTCCGACATGTAACCGAAGCGTCGGCGATCACACGGACCAGACGTGCTTCCGAGTGACCCGACGGGCAACTCCTCCCTTCTCCTCACGGGTTACTTCAACTTTCCGTTCCACTTCATTTCTTGCCCGGCGGGCGGCGAGACCGTCGTACTTGCTGGTCCCGCAGCCGCGCCCGCCGTCTTCCCTCTCACGGGCAGTTCATCATCTCCCGTGCCATCTCGACACTTTCTTTCCTTACTACGAGACACAAGTTACCGCATCAATCGGCGAATGTCTACTGTCGTCACTGAAGATTTTTCCCTGGGTCGGCGAGCAGGGCCAGTCACCGGAGCTGAGCAATCGAGCCTGGCCGCCGAAGGCCTGATGTCATGGTTTCGTCATCGCGTCGTGGGGCATGTCACGCTCCGAGTGCGCGATGATCATCAGGGACTTCCGCCCATGACGCTGTAGCGGCAGGGCACCTCAATACCGGGCGAATCACAACGACGAGGGCGACCTACCGAGGAGATTTGAGGTGACAACTGTCGCCGAACGCGTGCAGCAACACATCGAGCGCGGCCATGCGGCGGATCTGCGGGAGGCCAGGCTGTTCTTGCGCGGGCCCGCGGCCGCCACCACCGACATCGCACTGTCGACCAGCGACTACCTGGCGCTGTCCGACGACAGTCGCATCACAACCGCCATGACCGAGTCCTTCCTCGCCCCCGACGAGGCGGATTCCGGCAGGCTGGCGCGGCGCCTGGCGCACTACACGCAGAGTGCGGCGGCGGTGGTGTGCCAATCCGGCTGGGCGGCGAACATCGGATTGTTGCAAGCCATTGCCGCGCCGGGCATTCCGATACACGTCGGCGAGAACACGCACATGTCCTGGCGGCAGGCTGCCCTCGCCGCGGCCGCGCCGCTACATATTTTCGGGGACAACGACCCTGCCCGGCTGGCCGCACAGATCCGCGCCCATGGTCCCGGCATCATCGCCGTCGACGCGATCGACAACACCACCGGCACGCGCAGCCCCCTGGCCGCGCTGTGCGACGTCGCCGAGGAGACCGGCTCCGTACTCGTCGTCGACGAATCGCACTCTCTCGGCGTCGACGGCCCGCACGGCGCCGGTGCGGTCGTCGGACTCGGCCTCGCGTCCCGGGTGCCGTTCCGCACCGCGAGTCTCGCCAAGGCCTTCGTCGGCCGGGCCGGACTGGTCACTGCACTCGACCGCGACTTCGCCCCCTATTTCGAGTCGGTGGCCCATCCCGCGATCTTCTCCTCGGCGTTGCGGTCCCACGACATCGCCGGGCTGATCGCCACTCTGGAGGTGATCCGGGCCGAGGACGGTCGCCGTACCCGGCTCCGCGACATCGCCCGCACCGTCCGAAAGGCCCTCGCCCACATAGGGTTCGACATGGCCGGGACCGACAGTCACATCGTTTCACTACCTACCGGCACCGAAGCCGGCGGCCGTGCCGTGCGCGCCATCCTGGAAGCACACGGCGTCCTCGGCGCTCCCTTCTGTCCGCCCGCGACCCCTCGGGGCAAGTCGCTGATTCGGCTGTCGCTGCATTCCGCGCTCACCGCCGAACAGATCGAACGCATCATCGCCGCATGCGCACAGGTCCACGCCGAATACCGCCGCTGACAGCGCCCCGCGCCGACCGTCACGAGTGCGAGCGCCGGATGCGCCACAGCACCGTGACACCGACACCGGCCCAGACAATTGCCAGTGCGGCAGCCAGGCCGGCACCGTAATCGCGGTCGAGCACAGTCGAATTCGCCACCGCACCCGCGCGTCCGATGACCGGAACGCTGACGATCGCCAGCACCACGGTGGCGACGACCCCGATGGTGACCGGCCCGCGCACGGAGCCGGGAATCAGATGCCGGCCCGAGACGCCCACGCCGGCCGACAGCGGCGCGAAGACGGCGTCGTGCAACACCAGCAGCCCTACCGACCACACCGCGATCGACTTCAGATCGGTCGTATTCATCTGCAGCACAAGGCTGATGCCGTAGCCCGCAGACGCCATACCCGCCGCGGCCAGCAGCACTCGCACGGCGTTCATCCGAGTGCCTCGATCGCCGACAGCCACTTGGTTTGCAGGACACCGGGCCGGTTGGGCGCGATCAGGCGGCAGGGGTAGCCATGATCCACATCCAGATCGGACCCGTTGAGTCGCAAGGCGACCAGGGTCGCGTCGTCGATCGCGAAGTTGTGCGGCAGGGTCGAACTATTATAGAGGCCAACCGATTCCAGCGATCGAAAGCCGACCGGGCCGCCGCGGTAGTCGCCCACGGCCGCGAGCAGGTCCCGGAGCCTGACACCGGTCCAGCGCGCCGACACGCTCCAGCCCTCCACACAGGAGATCGGCAGATCCACCGTGGTCTGCGGTAACCGCGCCAGCTCCGTTCGCGAGAATGTGCGGCACCCGCGTGCCACGCTCACCGCGAGTCGATACCCCGGATCCAGGGCTCGCTCGGTGACCGAAGCCTGTGTGGCGGTGCGGTTGACCGGTACGCCGAGCGGGCCCATGCCGCTTCGCGGCGCCAGCACCGAGAGCCGGCGCAGCCACGGCACCGACTGCCCGGCTACCGACAACCCCGCCAGCCCGGCCGACACGGCCGCCGCGCCGAGCACTGTTCGGCGCGAGACGGTCTGCTCCCCCGGCCGGCCCTCCGACCCCGAGCCGGACACCGCGGCACCGCCGAGGGCGGCCCGGACGGTCGGCAGTTTCACCGCCAGGTGGATCGCGAGCGCACCGAATGCGACGTAGGCCATCGCGTAATGCGTTGTGGTGAAGAAGAACCGCCACGCATAGAACTGAGCGATATTGAACAGCCCGGTCGCGAGCTGGAACAGCATCGCCGCGACGAGTACCGCGATCGAACCCCGTTCGGCCAGCCGCACCGGACCACCGATCGCGGGGCGGGCGAACAACCGCGGATATACCGACCACAGCTTCACCAGGACCAGTGGAATGGTGATCACGCCCGAGATCACGTGGGTTCCCTGAGTCACACGATAGAGCCATATCGGGTGAGCGGGCCACCGGAACCAGTCCGGCGGATGCTGAATCCAGTGGCTGATCAGACCTGTGACGAAACAGATCGTGACCGTCACAGCGATGGCGACGCCGATCCGCGCGGCCACGAACGGCGAGCGGGCCGGCGAGATGCGAGAACCGACCGCCGCCGGCAGAAGCAACCGGCGGTCGTGGTCGGTACTCATCGGCGCCGCGCCGCCGTGAGCGATTCGGCCGCCGCCGCGAACAATCCGCGGCACCCCGCGGCCACCTCGGCGATATCGGTGAACAGATCGACATCGTTGAGTTCGCGCAGCATCGCGACGCGGCAACCGTTGCGGGCCAACGCCTCTCGGGTGAGATCACCGGTTCGATCGGTGGACATCGGCACCTCCGCGAGTACTCGCGCCGCGCGCACATCACACAGGCCCAGTGCCCACCAGCCGCCGTCGGCCGCCGGCCCCAGCACCGCATCCGGGCCAGCCAGCAGCCGCGCCCCGCACTCGGCCAGCAGCGCCGGCCCGGCCTGGGGCGTGTCCATTCCGATCTGCAGGACGGGCAGCCCGAGACGAGCCGCGTCCGCGTGCGCGTTGGCCAACCGCACACCGAAACCGTCACCACGCTGCGGGACCACATCGAAATCGTGTAGTGCCGAACCGATTTCGCGGGCACGACAAGCCCGCTGCAAGTCGCCGGTCCACGCGACCACACCCCGCGCCGCCCCGCTGTCGCGGACCGCGGCCAGCGTGTCCAGAAGCGCGGCGGCGGCCAGATCCGCGGCCTCGGCCGGGGACAGCGGCGGAGTCAACCGGGTCTTGGCGAATCCGGCGACCGGCGCCTTCGCCACCACCAGCAGTGTCAACGGCAGAACTGTCATCGCACACTCCAGAAGTCGCGGGCGGCACGTACCGTCCCGAGTACCGAACCGGAAACCTTCGACACGCCGTGCGTGCGCGGGCGGTAGGTGACATCACGCTCGACGATCCGCCATCCGGCCCGCGCCGCCCCCGCCAGCAACGCCAGCGGATATCCCGACCGCGGATGTAACGGGCCCAGCGCCACCAACTCCGTGCGGCGAACCACTCGCATCGCGGCCAGATCGTGGACCGGCAACGCGTAGCGACGCCGCAGCCACTGCGCCAGTAGCCAATTACCGAGGCGTGCATGCCACGGCCAGGCGTCGCGGACCGGGCGGCGGCGCCCGGCCACCATGGTGACGCCGGGGCCCAGTTCGGCCACCAGCGATGGCAATTCGTCGGGCGCCATCGAACCGTCACCGTCGAGGACGGCCACCAGTTCGGTGGTCGCGGCCGCGATTCCCGCTTGTACGGCACTGCCGTAGCCGGGTACGGGCTCGACGACCACCGTCGCGCCCGCGGCACGCGCCACCGCGGCGGTGTCGTCGGTCGAACCGTTGTCCACCACGACCACTCGATATTCCGGGGGAACCGCCGACAGGACGCCCGGTAGCGCGCCCGCTTCGTTCCGGCAGGGGATCACCACGGTCAGATCTCTACTGGTTTCGACTGGGGTCACAGGGTCGACCGTAAGGCCGATCGCCGCGAAAAGGGCTGGTGACACAGGTGACGAAAGTATGACGACGCGATTGCGGCGGTGCCCGCTGGTGGCGTCGAGACCTACGGTGAACGGGTGAGCGATACCCGCAGCAGCACCGCATCGCAGACACGGCGAGTATCGGGCGTGCGCGCCGACATCCTCTGCGCGGCGGCAGCGGCGATCCTCGTCGCCGCCGCCTTCGTCGTCCCGAGGATCAGCACGCCGCACTATCGCGATTCCCTCTACGCCGCGGCGGCGCCCATCTTCGGCTCCTGGCTTCCGCACCTCGGATGGGGTACCGGGCCCGCGATCGTGCTCGCCGTCGCCGTCATCCTCTACGGCCCGAAGCTCGCCGCCGCGCTCCCCTGGCATCGTCTGCTGCTGGGCACCTGGGTGACCGCGCTCGCGTGGGCGTTCTCCCTCGCCATGGTCGACGGGTGGCAGCGCGGTTTCGCCGGCCGGCTCACCACGATGCACGAATATCTGCACGAGGTCGGCGGAGTGCACGACATCCCGGCGATGCTGCGCGGGTTCTCCGGCCGGATCCTGGACTATCAGCCCGACTCGTGGACCACCCACGTGTCCGGTCATCCGCCGGGCGCACTGCTGGTGTTCGTCTGGCTGGACCGGATCGGATTGGGCGGCGGCGCATGGGCTTCCACGCTGTGCGTTCTGGTCGGGTGCAGCGCGTCGGTGGCCGTGCTGGTGGCGATGCGGGCATTGGGCGCCGAAGACCGGGCGCGCACGGCCACACCATATCTCGCACTCGCTCCCGCGGCGATCTGGCTGGCGGTCTCCGCGGACGCGTTCTTCGCCGGAGTGACCGCCTGGGCGGTGGCCGCACTCGCGATCGGAGTGGGTGGCCCGCGGTCACGCCCGCTGATCCTGTTCGGCTCGGGGGTGCTGTTCGGGTTCGGCATCTACCTCAATTACGGGCTGGTCCTGATGGCCGTCCCGGCCGCCGCGGTGGCGCTGCTGCGCGGTGTGCGAGCGGTGTGGCCCGCGGTGCTCGGCGTGCTGGCGGTGATCGCGGCCTTCACCCTGTCCGGCTTCTGGTGGTTGGAGGGATATCACCTGGTGGTGCAGCGCTACTACCAGGGCATAGCGACGACGCGACCGGTGTCCTACTGGATCTGGGGCAATCTGGCGGCCACTGTGTGCGCGGTCGGATTGGCATCCGCGGCGGCGTTGCATCGACTGCCGGGTGCCCTGCGTGTGCCCGCACCGGCGGAGATTCGCGCCGCTCCGGCAACGGCGTTCGCGCGCTGGCGCACCCGCGCCGATCCGGCCGCGCTATTGGCCCTGGCGGCACTGAGCGGCTTGCTGCTCGCCGATCTCAGTGGCCTGAGCAAGGCCGAAACCGAGCGGATCTGGCTGCCGTTCGACATCTGGGTGATCGGCGCAACCGCCCTGTTGCCGGCGCGCACTGCTCGCGCTTGGCTGGCCGTTCAAGCGATCGGCACCCTGGTGCTGGCCCACCTCGTCCTCACGAATTGGTGAGCGCGATGCGCATTCTCGTCGCCGACGACGACCCCGTAGTGCGTGAGGTGGTCCGCCGCTACCTCGAACGCGACGGCATGGAGGTCACCGAGGCCGCCGACGGCGTGCAAGCCGAACGCGCCCTGACCGGCGGTGATATCGACCTGGCCGTTCTCGATGTGATGATGCCCGCGCCCGACGGCATCGCGTTGTGCCGGGCGGTGCGCGAGGGCGAGCGTCCCGAGACACCGATCATCATGCTCACCGCCCTCGGCGAGGAGGAAGACCGAGTACTCGGGCTGACCGCGGGCGCCGACGACTACCTGACGAAACCGTTCAGTCCGCGGGAGCTGGCGCTGCGAGTGGCGTCGGTGCTGCGCCGCACCCATGCGCCGCCACCGACGGCCGGCGTGCTGCGCAGTGGCGAGATCCGCGTGCGACCGGCCGCGCGGACCGTGGATGTCGCCGGACGGCCGGTCTCACTGACAGCGCGCGAATTCGACCTGTTGTGTTTTCTGCTGTCCCATCAGCAGCGCGTGTTCAGCCGTACGGAACTGCTGGCGCAGGTGTGGGGCTGGGATTTCGGCGACCAGTCGACGGTGACGGTGCACGTCAAACGTCTGCGTGCCAAACTCGGCGACACCCACCGGATCGAAACGGTGTGGGGGCGTGGCTACGCCTGGGGCGCCGGGACAGGAGTCGACCGTGCCGAATGATGTTGCCGGACTGATCGGATGGGCCCTGGCCGGATCGGTGCCGGTCGTGGCCCTCGGCGCGATGCTGCTGCGCGCCATGCGCAACCGGGCCCTCGGGCTGTCGATGGTGATTCTGGTGTTGATTCCGACGCTGGCCACCCTCTGCGGTTTCCTCGCGGTCAGCGGTCTGATGTTCACCGACGCGCTGGCCAAGATGTTGGTGGTCCTCGTCGTGGTCACCGCGGTGACGGTGCCCGCTGCGGTCGTGCTGGGCCGGGCGCAGGCGCGGCAACTGGTCTGGGAGAAACAGATGCTCGATCAGGAACGCGCCGCCGAGGCGTCGCGGCGTGAACTGGTGGCCTGGGTCAGCCACGATCTGCGCACCCCGCTGGCCGGGATCCGGGCGATGGGCGAGGCGCTGGCCGACGGGGTGGTCGACCGGCCCGGCGACGTCGAACGCTACGGCACGCAAGTCGTGCGCGAGACCACCCGATTGTCGGGCATGGTCGACGACCTGTTCGAGATGTCGAAGATCAACGCCGGGGCCCTGCGCCTGCACGTGGAACCACTGGATCTACGCGAACTCATCGACGAAGTGGTCGCCGCCAACGCACCGGCGGCCGCCCGCGCGGGAGTGAAACTCCGCGCCCTGCAACCCGATACGGCAATCACCGTCGCCGGCAGCGACCAGGCGCTGACCCGGGTGCTGACCAATCTCGTCGCCAATGCCGTTGCCCACACCCCGCCGAAGGGAGGCATCGACATCTCGGCCGGCACCGCGGACGGCAGTGCGTGGGTGCGCGTCGACGACAGTGGTCCCGGCATCGCCGAGGCGGACCTTTCCCGCATCTTCGAGGCCGGCTATCGCGGCACCGCCGCCCGTTCCCCGGCGGCCGAGGGCAGCGCTAGTGGTATGGGGCTGGCGATCGCCGCCGGTCTGCTGTCGGTCCAGCACGGTGAGATCACCGCATCGAACCGGGGCGACGGCGCCCGCTTCGAGATTCGGCTACCGCTACTGCTCGACGCTGCCGACGCTGTCACACCGGTCAGCAGTGCCGCCACTGCGGCGCTCCGACCCCGGCCGCTGCCCGTAAGGGCGCGGTGGCGAACTCGGTGAGACCCCGCGCGGGGTCGATCGCCGCGGTGAAGCCCAGCAGTTCACGTGCCCGATCCGGTCCGGCGACGATATGGCGCACATCGCCCGCACGGAATTCGCCGGTCACCACCGGCTCGGGACCACCGTGGGCGCGAGCGAGGATCGCTGCCACCGCGCCGATACTGATCGGCTGTCCCGAGGCGATGTTCAGCGCCGTGAACCCGTCCAACGGCTGTTCGACGGCCCGCAGGTTGGCGACGGCGATATCCCCGACATGCACGAAATCGCGCATCTGAGCACCGTCCTCGAAGACGCGTGGCGCCGAACCGGCCTCCAGCGCCGACCGGAAGATCGCGGCCACGCCGGAATACGGTGTGTCCTTGGGCATTTCGGGGCCATAGACGTTGTGATAGCGCAGCGCGGTCACCGTCGAGCCGGTGGCGGTGGCCCACGCCGCGGCATAGTTCTCCTGGGCGAGTTTGCTGGCGGCGTACAGGCTGCGCGGATCGAGTGGTGCGTCCTCGGGCACCGGCGCCCACCGCAGTGGTGCGCCGGTATCGGGGTGGCGATGATCGAATACGCCACGCTCGAGGTCCGCACGCCGCCGCGGCAACGGCGTTACCGCCACGGAATCGGCTGTGCGATAACACCCTTCGCCGTACACCACCATCGACGACGCCAGCACCAGCCGGCGGCAACCGGCCCGGTCCATCGCGGCCAGCAGTACCGCGGTCCCCAGATCGTTGTGACTGGCGTAGGCGGGCGCATCCTGCACAGTCACCCCCGCCCCCACCACCGCGGCTTGATGGCACACCACATCGATGCCCGGTAGCAAGCGGTCCAGCGCATCCTGATCGCGTACGTCGACGCGATGCAGGCCGTCCGGCGGCTGGGCCCGGTCGCCGTGCGCCGCGGTGAGCATCGCGTCGACCGCCACCACCTCGTGCCCCGCGTCGCTGAGCGCCCGCCACACATGAGATCCGATAAACCCGGCCGCGCCGGTCAGCAGAATCCGCATACCGAGATTGTGGCCACCCGCTCGGCGTGTCGCGGGTCCGCAGCGCCACAGGTAAGCAAACCGTCACATTCGCACGCCCTGACAACCCCGCCACCGGCCCGCGGCCCGGGGTGCCGGTCCTCAGTCGGGAACACTCTCACGGTGCGCGAGCCGTTCTCGTTGCGGGAACACGGTGTACTTGGGGTCTTCGGCGGATGTGACGCCGGCGTGGAAGATGCCGAAGCGGGTGCACGCCGAGCCCGCCAACGCGGCGGCACCACCGATGATCGCAGCGGTCCTCGAGCGATGGCCCCACACTCCCCCGGCCAGCGCACCGACCACCGATAATGCCTTGGCGGCGTTCATCATTCGTCCCGCCGTCCCCTGGTGCAGCGGCTCGGCCGATAAACCCATCCGGCGGCTCATCAGTTCGCCCGCCGTCAATTCCGTCGCCGCACCGAGGATCAGGGCCCGGCGCGCAGGTGCCGTCTCGCTCGTGGGCGAGGTGAGGACCGCCAGTCCGCCCGCCGCCGTGGCGGCCGAGCCGACGAAGAGAAACGGCATCTCGCGATACCCGTCGTGCCAGGTCGGCACCGCGGTGTCCGACATCAGCGCCGCGGTGTAGGAAGCGACGGCAGGGCCGACGAAGCCGGCACCGACGGTCGCGGCCCTGCCGACGCGGGGAAACCACCCGGTGACCTCCGTGGCCGCGGCGACTCCCGCCAGCGGACCGTAGGTGGCCAGAATCCAGGAACCGACGCTCATCGGCGAACTCGGCTTGAAGACCCGCAACATCCGAACGAATCGTTCCGGTCGGCCCAGATCGTGGACCAGCGCCACCAGCGAGGCGAGAATGGCGACCAGGCCGCCGATTTTGGTGGCGCGGGCCATCTTTCGACGCCCGGTCAGCTCCGCGCCCATCGCCAGGACCGACGATCCACCTGCCAGGCCACCGAGAAACAGGTAACCGGCGATGTCGCGTGCCTCCCACGTCGGCTTGTTGAGTATGGGCTTGCCGTAATAGGACTCGAAGTGCGCGTCGGGCACCATCTTCTTCTCGCCCCGGCCGCGCCCCCGCCGGCGGCGCGGCAACCGACCCACATCTCCGGTGACGGCCATCCGATCCGGCGGCGCGAAAGGATCCTGCGGAATGCCGGTCCGCCTCTCGTGCTCGCTCATCGCCGCCCCTTCACGAACGTCGCCGACAGGCCGGCGAGCATGCCCAACGCCGCGATACCGACATTGCGCCACATGGCCGGTAGATCACGGGTGGTGACGATCGGGTCCGGCGGCAGGCCGTACACCTCCGGTTTGTCGAGCAGCAGGAAGAACGCCCCGGTGCCACCCACCCCGTCATCGGGATCCTCGCCGTACAGCCGGGCATCCGTCACGCCGGCGTCGTGGAGTTGCCTCACGCGTTCTTCGGCGCGCTCGCGCAGCTGCGACAGTTCGCCGAACTGGATGGACTCGGTGGGACAGGTTTTGGCGCAGGCAGGCTCCATTCCGTCCCCGAGCCGGTCGTAGCACAGCGTGCACTTCCATACCCGGCCGTCGTCCTCGCGCTGGTCGATGACGCCGTACGGGCAGGCCGGCACGCAGTAGCCGCACCCGTTGCAGATGTCTTGCTGCACCACGACCGTTCCGAACTCGGTACGAAACAGCGCGCCGGTCGGGCAGACATCCAGGCATGCGGCGTGCGTGCAGTGTTTGCACACATCCGACGACATCAGCCAGCGGAACTCGCCCCGCTGCCCGTCACCGTCTCCCGGTTTGCTGGAACTCGGCATCCCGAGATCGACCACCTCGGCGGTATTCGCTTGCGCCGCAATCGGTTTGCGTTGTTCGACGAATGCGACGTGGCGCCAGGTGTCGGCGCCCAGCCCACCGGTGTTGTCGTAGGACATGCCGGTGAAGTTCAAGCCGTCGTCGGGAACATGGTTCCACTCCTTGCACGCCACCTCACAGGCTTTGCAGCCGATGCACACCGTGGTATCGGTGAAAAATCCCATCCGCGGCTGCCGGTCCGGGTAGCCACCGTCGTGCGGCGGGTCGTCGGCGGTCAGGTCTCGTTCGAAATCCATGCTCACACTCCCGTGCCGGTCTTGTCGGTGACTCCTGCTCGCCGCTGGTAGTCGGCGACCATCGCGGTGGCGTCGGCGCCGCGCGGGCGACGTCCGGGGCGGATGTCGACGGTGAACGCCTTGACCTCCTGGATATGCGAATTCGGGTCCAGCACAACCGAAGACAACTCGTTGGCGGCGTCTCCCGTACTGAGTCCGTTGGGTCCCCAGTGGTACGGAAGGCCGACGTGGTGCACCGTGCGGTCGGCCACGATCAGCGGCGTCATCCGATCGGTGACCAGTACCCGGGCCTCGATCACCGCGCGCGGGCTGACGACCGTCGCCCACTCGCCGTTGATCAGGCCGCGTTCGCCGGCGAGTTCGGGTGAGACCTCGCAGAACATCTCCGGCTGCAGCTCCGACAGATACGGCGTCCAGCGCGACATTCCACCTGCGGTGAACTGCTCGGTGAGCCGGTAGGTGGTCGCCACATACGGGTAGACCCGAGCACCGGCATCGCCGGCGTCGGGTGCGTAGCGATTGTGCCGGTTGGAGAACACCATTCGTGACGGACTCCGCTGCTGACCGTAGAGCTCGTTGCGCACCGGTGAGTCCTGCGGCTCGTAGTGGGTCGGCAACGGGCCGTCGGCGAGGCCGGCCGGGACGTACAGCCATCCCTTGCCGTCGGCCTGCATGATGAACGGGTCGATGCCCGACAACGCGTCCACACCTGCGGCATCGTCGCCGGGCCGGTAGTCCGGCGGCTTGGCCGCCTGGAAATCCGGCACGTCCAGGCCCGTCCACTTCTGCTGGTCGGCGTCCCACCACACGAGCTTCTTGCGCTCGCTCCATGGGGATCCGTCGGGTGCGGCCGAACACCGGTTGTACATGATCCGCCGGTTGTCGGGCCAGGCCCAGGCCCATTCGAGCGCGACCCAGTCCTGCTCGGTCTGCGGTTTGCGGCGCGCTGCCTGGTTCACGCCGTCCTTGCGAACTCCGCAGTAGATCCAGCATCCGCACGTGGTCGAGCCGTCGTTGCGCAACTGCGTGTAGCTGTCCAGCGGCTTGCCCTGTCCGTCGAAGCCGTTGATCTCGGCCAGCACGGCGTCGGCGTCGGGTTCGGCGGTATCGCCCGATGTCGGGTAGTCCCAGGTGAGATCGAGGATCGGACGGTCTCTCGGGTCGGTGGAACCGGCCATCTTCTCGCGGATGATGCGCCCGAGGTGATAGGTGAACCACAGGTCGCTGCGGGCGTCACCGCCGGGTTCGACGGCTTGGTCGTGCCACTGCAGCAGGCGGTTGGTGTTGGTGAAACTGCCCGACTTCTCGGTGTGCGCGGCGGCGGGAAAGAAGAACACCTCGGTGGCATTGTCCTCCGGACGGATCTCACCGGTCTCGACTTCGGGGCCGTCCTTCCACCAGGTCGCGCTCTCGATCAACGAAAAATCGCGCACCACAAGCCAATCCAGATTCGACATGCCCAGCCGCTGCAGTTTGGCGTTCGCCGAGCCGACGGCCGGGTTCTCGCCCAACAGGAAATAACCCTTGCACCGGCCTTCCAATTGTTCGAAGACCGTGTCGTAGGTGCTGTGCGATCCGGTGAGCCGGGGCAGATAGTCGAAGCAGAATTCGTTGTCCGCGGTCGCCGCATCACCCCACCACGCCTTGAGCAAGCTGACGAGATAGTCGTCCATATTCGCCCAGAAGCCGATACGGGCGGCGTGGGAGTCGACGAAATCGGCGCGGCTCTGCCGCGGCATCGCGTAGGGCATCGGAATGTAGCCGGGCAGCAGGTTGAACAGCGTCGGGATATCGCTGGAGCCTTGGATGCTGGCGTGCCCGCGCAAGGCCTGGATACCGCCGCCGGGCCGGCCCATATTGCCGAGCAGCATCTGCAGCACGCAGGCGGCGCGGATGAACTGGCTGCCCGTGCTGTGCTGAGTCCAGCCGACCCCGTAGACGAATTCGCTGGTGCGTTCGGGGCCCGAATTCTCCGTCAGGTGCCGGCAGACCTCGGCAAAGGTCTCCGGCGGGATGCCGCAGACGCGGTGCACCATGTCGGGCGTGTAACGGGCGTAGTGACGCTTGAGGATCTGGAAGACGCAGCGCGGATGCCGCAACGTCTCGTCGCGGACGAACTCGCCCTCCAGAGCCGCGCCGCCCATACCGTGCTGCTCCGGGCGGCCGGCGGAACGCACGTCGTCTTCCTTGTGCGGCTCACCCGATCCACGGCCACGCTGACCCGACGCCGAGGCCACGTCGACGCCTTCGTATTGCCATTCGGCGCTCTTGTAGTGCCGGGCCTCGGGTTCGAAACCGGAGAACAGGCCGTCGAGGTCTTCGGTGTCCTCGAACTCCTCATCGACGATCGTCGCCGCATTGGTGTAGTTGACGACGAATTCCCGGAAGTACTTGTCCTGGGAGAGAACATGATTGATGATCCCGCCCAGAAACGCGACATCGGTGCCCGCGCGGATCGGGACGTGCAGATCCGCCAGCGCGCTGGTGCGCGTGAACCGGGGATCGACGTGAATGACCACCGCGCCGCGTGCCTTGCCCTCCATCACCCACTGGAAGCCGACCGGATGACACTCGGCGAAATTGGATCCCTCGATGATGATGCAGTCGGCGTGCTGCAGGTCCTGCAGGAAGGTCGTTGCCCCACCGCGACCGAAGGAGGTGCCCAGGCCGACGACGGTCGAGCTGTGGCAGACCCGGGCCTGATTCTCGATCTGTACGACGCCCAGCGCGGTGAACAGCTTCTTGATCAGATAGTTCTCTTCGTTGTCGAGCGTGGCGCCGCCCAGACTCGCGATACCCATGGTGCGGGCGGTGCGATTGCCGTCGACCTCGTCCTGCCAATATTCGCGCCGAGTGGCGATCACTCGATCCGCCACCATATCCATGGCCCGCTCGAGGCTGATCGGTTGCCAGTCGGTGGCATGCGGCGGCCGATAGAGGACCTGATGCCGCCGCGCCTCCCCGGTCGTCAACTGCAGGCTGGCAGCACCTTTCGGGCACAGTCGCCCGCGGCTGACCGGTGAGTCCGGATTGCCTTCGATCTGAACGACCTTCTCGTCTTTGACGTAGACCTTCTGCGAACACCCCACCCCGCAGTACGGGCACACCGACGTGACGACACGGTCTGCCTCGGTCGTTCTGGCCCGCAACGATCGACTGTGCCCGGACTGCGCGGCGGCCGCTTTGCCGAGGGGATCTTCGCCGGTCAATTGCCGGTAGACCGGCCACTCCGTGATCCACTGACGTACACCCACCGCGCCTCCTCGGCTCGGACGTCGAAGTCCTCGCCGGGCTACCCGCGATCTCGCGACTCAAACGTGGCGCACCGACAGTTCCGGCGTCGACGCGGTGTGGCGGGGCAGTGATCCGGCGGTGCCGATCCCGGCGGATGTTGCATCGAGTTTGCATCGTTCGACGTATGATCGGGTCGAGTCGGGCCGGAAAGCCCGATTCGGATGTCTCGGTCTCGGAAGTCCCTGGCCGATGTGATCGACGCGGCGCTCATCGCGTGATCCGCGCGTTGCCACGCTGGTTTCGTGGCGGTCGGTGAATGCCGTTCAGCACTTCCGGACATGTTCGAACCGATGGCGGCGGCAGATCGTGGAAGGGAAATCCCGCGTGGCCCGGTACCTTGTTGCGGCCACCCCGATTCCGGGGCATGTGGCGCCGATGCTGGCCGTCGCCGCCGATCTGCGGCGCCGCGGCCATCAGGTGCGCGTGCTCAGCGGTGCGGCCTTCGCCACCGCGGCACAGTCATCGGATGTGCCCTTCGCGCCGTTACCCGCAGATGCCCAGGTCGTGCGCGTCCCGGAGCCGTCCGCTGGAATGCCGGGGCTGGCGCGGCGCTGGCGAACCGGACGGGCCGAGATGCGTTCCGGGTTTCTGGCGCCGCTCGCGGGTCAATATCGCGCACTCACCGCTGAACTGGCGCGCTCGCGCGCCGACGTGGTGCTGGCCGACGTCATGTTCACCGGCGCCATCCCACTGCTGCTCGCCGCGCGGCAGCGGCCACCGGTTGTGGTGTGCGGAGTGGTCCCGCTGATGCTGAGCAGCGCCGACAGCGCACCGTTCGGTATCGGCTGGCAGCCGGCGGCCGGCCGCGACTACACGATGATGAACCGGGTCGTCCACAAAGTCCTGTTTCGTCGCGATCAGTCGGCATTCACCGCCATCCTGCGGGAGCTCGGCGTGGCACCATCCCCGATATATCCGCTGGACTGGCCGATCCTGGCCGAGCGAATGCTCCAATTCACCGTGCCGGAGTTCGAATATCCCCGCCGCGACCTGCCACCCTCAGTGGTCTTCACCGGCCCCGTTCCGGGGTCCCCATCGGAGGCGGCGTTGCCCGGCTGGTGGGACGAAGCATTGTCCGGCGGGCGCAAGGTCGTGCTCGTAACCCAGGGGACGTGGAACAACAGCGATCTCGGGCAGCTGATCCGGCCGGCCTTGTCCGCCCTGGCGGGCCGCACCGACGTGGCGGTTGTCGCCTGCACGGGAGGCGCGCCGACGCAGATTCGGCCCGTCGCGGCGAATACGTACGTGGCCGGCTTGCTGCCGTACGCGCGGCTGCTGCCGCATGTCGCGGTCATGATCACCAACGGCGGGTACGGCGGCGTGCAGCAGGCGCTGAGCCACGGCGTGCCGCTGATCGTCGCGGGCGACGCGGCCGACAAACCGGAGGTCGCGGCGCGGGTGGCATACACCGGTGCGGGCATCGACCTCGGCACCGGACATCCGAGCCCCGCTGCTCTGGCCGAGGCCGTGAACGGGGTCCTGTCCACGCCCCGATTTCGTAGTGCGGCAAGCCGATTGGCGCACGCGATGGCGCGCACGACTCCCTTCGAGACGATCGATGAGCAGCTCGCCGCAGTAGCCGGCAACCGACCTCCCTCGGGGCCGCCCCTTCCGTCGATGGATGTCTCGGCCGATCGGCGCACGTCATGACACGCGCGGAGCTCGACGCGGCCGGCATCTTCGACCCCGCGTTACGGCAATCGTATCGACTGTGCCGGAAAATCAACGCGCGCCACGGGAAGACGTTCTTCCTCGCCACCCGGCTGCTGGCCCCCGATCAACGACCTGCCGTCCATGCGCTCTACGGGTTCGCCCGCCGCGCCGACGACATCGTCGACGAGATCGACCCACAGCGCACCGCCGACCGGTGTAGAAGCGAATTGGACACGCTGGCAACGCGATTCGCCGACGTCGCGATGTCCGGCGACCCGGTGCTCGCGGCGGTGCGGCACACCGCCGAAAGCTACCGGATACCCGCCGGCCTGTTTGAGTCCTTTCTGGCTTCCATGCGTATGGATCTGGTCGTCACCGACTACCCGGACCGGGCCGCTCTCGACCGCTACGTGTACGGGTCGGCCGAGGTCATCGGCTTACAGCTACTGCCGGTCCTGGGCACCGTCGAATCGGAAACGGCCGCAGCCCCGTACGCCGCCGCACTCGGGAAAGCCTTCCAGCTCACCAATTTCCTGCGCGATATCGACGAAGATCTCGCACGTAACCGCGTCTATCTACCGGCCGACGAATTGGCCGCTCACGGCGTCGACCGGGAGTTGCTGGCCTGGTGCCGCCGTCGAGGCCGCATCGAGCCGCGAGTACGACAGGCCCTGATCGCCCAGCACGAGATCACCCGTGAGATATACGAATTCGCGCGCGGCGGGATCGAACTCCTGGCCCCGCGATCGCGCCCGTGTGTTGCCGCGGCGTTGACGCTGTATTCCGAAATTCTCGATCGGATCGCCGCGGCGGAATTCGAGGTTTTCGGTCGTCGGGCCACCGTCACGACCGCCCGGAAGGCGCACGTCGGCGCTGCCGGCATGGTGCGGGCTTGGCTGGCTCGCCGATCGTCGCCTCCCGCACCGCGATGGGCGGAAACCGCGCGTCGGGCGTCCACCACCACCGAATCACCCGGCCGGGAGTGAGGAACCGGCATGGATCGATGGCAGTATTTTCTGGTGCTGGCCGCCTGCCTGATCACCACGGCGCCACTGGAATTCCTCGGCTCCGGTGTGTATCGCAGGCCCCGCCGGCTTGCCGCGGCTCTGACACCGGCTTTGGTGTTCGTCGTCTGGGATCTCATTGCGATCGCCGCCGGAGTCTGGGATTTCTCCGCGCGCTACCTCGTCGGGGTCCGGCTGCCCGGCGCGATCCCGCTCGAGGAACTGCTGTTTTTCATCGTCATCCCCCTGTGCGGCCTGCTGACCTTCTCCGCGGTCGAAAGGCTGCTGGCCATTCGACCGCGCGGCCGTGCCGGAAAGGAAGTGCAGAAATGACCTTGCACGGAATCGGATACACCGTGCCTGCCGTGTGCGCACTGGTGGTGGTCTGCGCGGCGGAATATGTGTGGCTGCGAACCGGACTGTTCCGCCGGCCGGCGTATTGGTTGACGATGATCATCGTGCTCGTCGTCCAGATCCCGGTGGACGGCTGGCTGACCAAGCTGAACGCGCCGATCGTACGGTACGACACCGACCAGATTCTCGGTCTGCGATTCCCCTGGGATATCCCGGTCGAGGATTTCCTGTTCGGTTTCGCGTTGGTGACATCGGTTCTGCTGGCCTGGGAACGGGCTCGGCGACGGGAACCCGCACGATGACACGCCACGCGACGCCCCCAATCGACCAAGCCCGCGACCATCGGCGAGTGCACTACCCGGCCGCTGCGGGCCGACGGGATCTCGGGCAGGAAGGGAGAGCGCCCCACGCGGTGGTCGTGGGCGCCGGCATCGCGGGTTTGGCGGCCGCCACCGGGTTGGCCGAACGTGGCTTCCGAGTCGAGGTGGTCGAACGCGAGCGATACCTCGGCGGTCGGGTGGGCGGCTGGACCCAGCAGCTCGACGACGGCACACAGGTCGGCATGAACCGCGGGTTCCACGCCTTCTTCGCCCAGTACTACAATCTGCGTAAACTGTTGGCGCGCAGTGATACTCGCCTGCTTCGGCTCGACGACTACCCGCTCGTCGACGACCGGGGCCGCCGCGACACCTTCCGCGGGCTCCCCCGGACACCACCGTGGAACGCGCTCGCCTTCGCCCTGCGCAGTCCGACATTTCGCCTGCGTGACCTCCTGCGCATGGACCCTCGCGCCGCCGCCCCGTTGGCCACGGTCTCGGTGCCGGAAATCTTCGACCGACTCGACCACCTGGATGCGGAAACCTTTCTGCGCGCGATCAACTTTCCCGACGCCGCCCGCCATCTCGCCTTCGAAGTATTTTCCCGCAGCTTCTTCATCGAGCCCGGCCGGATGTCGGCGGCGGAGCTGGCCATGATGTTTCATATCTACTTCCTCGGCTCCAGCGAGGGCCTGTTCTTCGATGTCGCGCGGGACAATTTCGATGTCGGCCTGTGGACCCCCCTGGCGGAATATCTCCGCGCGACAGGCGTTCCCGGCAGGCCCGGCCGCACGGAGTTCCATACCGGCGTGACGATCGAGCGGATAGAACCCCGCGGCGCGGGTTTCCGGGTGATCGACGACAACGACGCCACAGTGGACACCGACGCCGTGGTACTGGCGACCGATGTGGGCGGGCTGAAACGGCTCGTTTCCGCGTCACCGGAACTGGGCAATACCGAATGGCGTTCACGCGTAACCGAATTGGCTACCGCACCGTCGTTCGCAGTGCAGCGACTGTGGCTCGATCGCCCGGTGCGTGCGGATCGACCGAGTTTCCTCGGCACCGGCAATCTCGATCCGCTCGACAACATCAGCGTCGTGCACCGCTACGAGAAGCAGGCCGCGGCGTGGGCGGCGAAGACCGGCGGTAGCGTCGTCGAATTGCACGCCTATGCGGTGCACGACGGCACAGCCGTTCGCGCCGTCACCGAAAAGCGCCTGCTGGAGCGGTTGCACGAGATCTACCCCGAAACAGCCCCCGCTCGGATCGTGGGACGAACCACGCTGTGGCGGCAGGACTGCCCTCGCTTCGCCCCCGGAGACTTCGCGCGCAGACCCGGGGTGACGACACCGCATCCGCAGCTCGTACTCGCGGGAGACGGTATCCGGGTCGATCTTCCGGTGGCCTTGATGGAACGCGCCGCGACGACCGGATGGATCGCCGCCAACACCCTGCTGGCGCGGTGGGGTGCGGCCGGGCACGATCTGCATACGGTGCCCTCCCGAGGACGGTCATGGGCGTTGCGCACACTCGCTACGCGCGGGAGGACATCCTGATGAGCACCGGTCCCGAGCCGTCCCGGCGATCCGGACGCTCTCCCCTGCAACGGTTCTCCGCCGAACAATGGGGACAACAGAAGCCCACCTACCGCGACGCGAACCCCGCGTTGATCGGTGCCGTGCTGCGGTGGTCGCAGCAGCGGCCTTCGGGGAATTGGTACGCCTTCGCCGCCAGCCGCAGCATTCGCCGCGACCGGCCCTACGGCACCACCGTCGGCGGGGTCGAGATCGTGGCGTGGCGCGACGGGGACAACACACTGCACGTGGGCCCCGGAGCATGCCCTCATCTGGGCGCCGACCTGGCGACCGCGCGAGTCGACGATGCCACGCTGATCTGCCGGTGGCACGGTATGCGGGTCGGCGACAACGGATCCGCGCGCTGGTGTCCGTTCCCCAGTCACGACGACGGTGTGCTGGCCTGGGTGCGGTTGGACGCGCTCGGTGAGGAAACCCCGACCGACGCACCGATACTCGGCGCCCGACCCGCCGACTGCACCGTGCACGCGGTCACCCGCCTGATCGGGGTATGCGAACCGGCCGACATCATCGCCAACCGGCTCGACCCCTGGCACGGCGCCTGGTTCCATCCCTATTCGTTCGCCCGCCTGCACGTGACCCGGACACCGCCGCGCACCGGAATCACCGCGGACAACCACCGGTTCGTTCTGGCGGTCACCTTCCGAGTAGCCCGCGGCATCGGCGTACCCGTCGAGGCCGAGTTCACCAGCCCGGATCCACGCACGATCGTGATGCGGATCGTGTCCGGCGAAGGGGTGGGCAGCGTCGTCGAAACCCACGCCACGCCACTGAGTCCCGGCTCCGACGGCCTGCCCCGCACCGCCGTCGTCGAAGCCGTCGTGGCCGACTCCGAACGTCCGGGTTTCCGGTATGCGCGCCGGGCGACGCCATTGCTGCGACCGTTCATGAACTACGCGATGCGGCGCCTGTGGCGCGATGACCTCGCCTACGCCGAGCGCCGCTACCATCTGCGCCGATCGAAGTCATCGACCCGGCCGCCGCAACCACATGCGTGACGATCACGGCCTGCGGCAGCTTCACCCCGACTCACCGCGATGTCACAGTCCGCGGGTCTGCTCCGTCGACTCTGTAGCAGGCACCACCGGGTGCCGCACCCGCCGAAACCTACGGAGCTCCGATGACCGCTTCCGCGCAGACCGCCCCCGTCCTCGTACGTGCCGATGAGGCCGAGAACCTCCAGGACGGCGCGCTGAGCCTGATCACCCTGCTCGCCGACGCCGGACAGACCGGCGGCGCGCTGACCGCCAACAAGGCGACCCTGCGCAAGGGCTCCCCCGGCGCGCCGGCCCATTTCCACACCGCCGCGACCGAAATGTTCCTGGTGCTGAACGGATCCGTGCGGATCCTTCTGGGCGAGAACATCGTTCGTCTCGAACAAGGTGACTTCCTGACGGTGCCGCCCACAGTCCCCCACGCATTCGCCCCGGCCGCGGGGACCGATGCCGAACTGCTCGTGGTCTTCACTCCTGGATTGCACCGGTTCGACTACTACCGGCTGCTCGAACGGGTTCATCGCGGCGAGGCGAGCGTCGAAGAAATCCAGGCGAGCTCGCAACGCTACGACAACCACTACGTCGACAGCCCCGTCTGGCGAAATGAGCTCGCCGACGCCTGAGCATCCGCGAAGCCGCCGCGTTTCGGCAAAAGAGGGGCCCGGCGGCACGGATCCGCCGGGTCCCTCACTGTGGTGGAGCGCCACGATATCGCACGCATGTTGGGCCGGCCAGACCTCCGCCGCCCAGGGCGATGCCTCTATCGGTTACCGGTGACAGCTGCGCGGTCTACACGACCGCGGGGCGGCGGGCGGCGTTCGCGTCGATGGCTGTCACGATCTCGTCGAGCAGCGGGGCGGGCAGGTCGTGGCCCATCGCCGCCAACGGCAGATAGGTCGATCCGGGGACCGCCGCGTGGGTCGCTTCGCCGCCGGCGATCGTGATGAGCGAATCCTCGGCGCCGTGGATGACCAGGGTCGGCACCTGCAGCGCGCGCAGGCGCTCGGTGCGGTCCGGGGCCATCAGGGCCGCCGACATCTGGCGGAACGGTCCGTCGGGGTGGCGACCGCGTGCACGGTCGTATGCCAGGGTCGCGACGGCGTAGCGACGCTCGCGTTCGCTGGCGGCGTAGGTCTTCGAGCCGATGAGGGCGTACAGGGCAACGATCTGCTCGATCGCTTCCTCGCGATCGGGGGGCAGAGGCTCGAGCATCTCCTCGCGTACGTCGTCGCTGGGAGCACCGATGCTGGAGTGTGGCGTACTCATGATCGAGCACAGCGACCATACCCGCTCGGGATGCTGGATCGCGAGGAGCTGGGCAACCATTCCGCCCAGTGAAGCGCCCACCACGTGAGCCTTCTCGATCCCGAGGTGATCGAGCAGTTCGACGGTGTCGCTCGCGATCGCTTGCAAGAAGTACGGGCCCGGCGTGGCCGTCCACTCGGTGAGACCGCTGTCGCGGTTGTCGGGGCGGATCACGCGGTAGCCGCGGACGCCGAGGTTTTCGACGATTTCCTGGGGCCAATGAATCAACTGCGAGTTCAGACCCATGATCAGCAACAGCGGTTCCCCTGCCGGGTCACCCTCGTCGCGGTAACACATGGTGACCTTGGACAGGCCGGCGAATCTGTCGATCGCATCGCTCATGACAAACCTCCCGAAGTTGTGGACGACCATGGCAAACGCGGAGCTTGCAGGACGAGCTGCACTCGGGTGTTCGTGAATCGGAGAATCGCGATGGTCCACTTCGACGATCGGAACCGCCACCGCCTCTCCATGATTACCCACGGCAGCGTTGCGGCGCAACGATTCCGCAAGCGTCCACGAAATCGGCTCCGCGGGCGAGCCCCCTTCACGGTGCAGCGCCGACTCGGACCGTGCGTCGTCGCAGGCGGAGAATGAACAGGAAACGACCGAACGACCGTGGAGGGCCCTATGACCAGCGATCAGCCTCCTGAGTTCGACGGGAAGTGCGCCTTCGCCGTCAGTGTCGCCGGTGTCGAACGAGCGCCGACCGGCAAGTCGAAGTACACCGTGGTCGAGGACGGCAAGACCTATGTCTTCAGCGGCGCGGTACCCAAACTGCTGTTCCGGCTTCTACCGGGCAGTGTCCGGCGGGCGCAGGCACGCTGGGCGGCCGGACCGACCGGCGAGACCGGTTCGGTGTGAGGATCGCTGCGGCACGCGCCGAAGATTTCGACGGATTGTTCGCGCTCGTCGTGGCCTTCTACGCCGAGGGCGGGTTCACTACGCCCGACAGCGTGTTACGCCGAAACCTTTTGTCGCTGACCGAATCCGACACGGCCAGGGTCTGCGTCGCCGACAACGACGATCGTCTGCTCGGCTTCGCGGTCACCACGACCAGCTTCGGCTTGGAACACGGGCTCATCGCCGAGCTGGAGGACCTCTATGTGATTCCGGCGGCACGGCGCCACGGTGTCGCCACGGCCCTGATCGACGACGGTGCCACGTGGGCGCGAACCCGCGGGTGCCACCACCTCGAACTCGTCATCGCACCCACCGGCCGCGACGACGCCCACCTGGACGGTTTCTACCGATCACGAGGCTTCCACGACGACGGACGCCGGCTCCTGACCCGGGAACTCTGACCACCTCACCTGCACGGCAGCGGCCCGTTCGCCCGCTCTCGGCTACCTCGCAGTCCGGCGCGGCGTCGAACCGGGCTTCCGGCCGGGGCGCCGACAGCGAAGGTGCCGATGCCGGCGAATCACCGCGCCGTTGCGATTCCCACCGGCCGCCAGGGGCGGTTCAGCGGCGGCAGGTGAACCGTTGCGGCACAACAACATACGAGGTGCTCGGTCGAACCGGAGCAGCGGCGCTGATGCCTGGTTGCACCGTCGCGTCCGAAAGGCGATTCTGGAGGAGTGCGAGCCCGTGACGTGGAGATCGGGCACACCTACGTGGTCCTGGTCCCCCACCGACTACCGATCGCCCGCTACCCCGAACGCGAGCTACCGGGCACACCGATATGGGTCGCCGGGCTTCTGGCCGGCGCCCGCTTCCGGCTCACCGTGACCAGCGTCGACCGCGACACCGACCCAGCGACCGCCGAAGGGCTTCGGCTCATCGAACGCGCCCACACCGACATCGCGCTCACCTCCGGCCAGGCGGCCGACCTCGGCCTGCCCGCCGGCCAGGGCTACCGAGTGGTGGGAATGCTGGTCGACCGCACCGGCCGCCCGGCCCGCGTGCCGTCCCTCGAGACCATCCGGGTGCCGGTCCGGTGGCTGTACCCGGCCGAAGATCCACGCCTGCTGGCCAAACCCCACCGCGACGCCGACCTATGGCCCTTCATCTGAACCACACCGCGCCTGGACCTCATCGAGCAGGTCGGTGTCGGTACACGACTGAGCGAGAAGGGCTTTCGTACCGCGCGTCCGCAAACGGGCGATAGAAGCTGCCTTCGACCATCGCCGCCGCAACCACATCGTTGGCCGACAGCCCGGCAGTCCCGCCCTACGCCACGGGTCTTCTCGACGGCCCGACACCGGTCGTCGTCTCGAGATATGGCCGGAACGGACACCGATGATTTTCGGGGTGCGCTCGCCTCTGCATAGGTAGGACGTGATCGACATGAACAACGGAAAGAGGAAGTTATGTTGCTGCAAGGCAAGAACGTCGTTGTCTACGGCGCGGGTGGCGCGGTCGGCAGCGCGGTGGCCCGCGCATTCGCCGACGAGGGCGCCAGGGTGTTTCTGACCGCGCGCACTCTCGACGTCGTCGATACCGTCGCGAAGGAGATCACAGTGGCGGGCGGCGCGGCCGAGACCGACGTGGTGGACGCGGGAGACGAGAAGGCGGTCACCGACCACCTGGCTGCCGTCGTCGCCGACGCGGGCAGCGTCGACGTGTCGTTCAACGCGATCGGAATCTCACCGCGCGACCTGCAGGGAATCCCGCTCACCGAATTGCCGGTCGAGAATTTCCTGCGCCCGATCACGACGTACACCCGGGCTCATTTCGTGACCGCTAAATCCGCCGCGCGGCACATGATCGCCCAGCGGTCGGGGGTGATCATGATGAACACACCCGAACCGGCCCGCCTGCCGCTGCCTCTCGTCGGGGGCATGAGCGTCGGCTGGGCCGCGATGGAAGGTCTCAACCGGGCCCTGTCGGCCGAATGGGCTCAGCACGGCGTGCGCACGATCTGCCTGCGCACCACCGGCATGCCGGAAACACCGGTCATCCACACCGTGTACGGGCTGCACGCCGACGCCATCGGTATCACGAAGGACCAGATGATCGCGGCCGCAGGCGCGATGACCCATCGCAAGCGTCTGACCGCATTGTCCGAACTCACGGCTGCGGCAGTATTCCTCGCCTCCGACCGGGCCTCGGCGATGACGGGCACCGTCGCCAACCTGACCGGCGGAATCATCGTCGACTGACCTCAACCGCCCCGACCACCATGCCGATGCCGGGGCGGGTCATCGGAGGAGCACATGCAATGAACGAGCTACTGGCGCACGCCGTCGCCGCGCACGGCGGCATGGATCGATGGAACCGGCTCGACACGATCGTCGTCGACGCCGCTATCACGGGGGCATTCTGGCAGATCAAGGGACAAGGAGAAACCCTGCGGAACGTCCGCGTCGAGGTGGACACCACGCGGGAGCGGTTGACGATGGACTTCGTCGGCCAGGACCGCAGATCGGTCTTCGAACCCGACCGTGTCGTCGTGCAGCAGCCGATCGGCACGGTTGTCGCAACGCGCGACGACCCGGAGCGGTCGTTCGAAGGCCACCAGTTCGAAACACCATGGGACGACCTACATCTCGCCTATTTCACCGGCGAAGCAGTCTGGACATATCTGAATACGCCGTTCCTGTTCACCTGGCCGGGGTTCGTGTGCGAGGAGATCGCCCCCATCGAAGCCGACGGCGAAATATGGCGGCGACTTCGCGTGACATTCCCCGATCACATCAAGAGCCACACCCGCACGCAGGTGTTCTGCTTCGGCCCGGACGGGTTGCTGCGCCGCCACGACTTCACCATCGACATCGTCGGCCGGACCGTCGAGTCGCAGCTGTATGCCGGCGACTACCGCACCATCGACGGCGTCGTCATCCCCGCCACCCGGCGCGCCTACGCCCCGATGGGCGACGACCGGATCGTCTTCGTCGCCATCGACATGGCCGACATCGTCGTCCGCTGATTCGAATTCCTTCCCACCGAGGATGTCACGATGAACAACACCGACCGGAGCGGATCATGCAGACCATGACCGAAGCCGAAGCCGGCGACAAGGATTTCGAAAGGCTGAGCGAGCCGTTCCGGCGTGAGCTGCTCGCCTACTGCTACCGCATGCTCGGCTCGGTCGAGGATGCCGAAGAGGTGGTGCAAGACGTCTACCTCGCGGCATGGCGTGCCTACGACCGCTTCGAAGAACGATCGTCGCTGCGTACCTGGCTGTACCGCATCACGACCCGGGCATGTTTCAAGGCGCTGGACAACAGCAGACGCCGTCCTCTGCCCGCGGATCTGGTTGCCCCACAGACAAACTCGGATGCCGCCCTCGACGCACCGACTCGGGAGGTGCCGTGGCTTCAGCCGATACCCGATTTCCTGTTCACCACCGCACCGGCCGATCCGGCGACCGTCGTGGTGGAACGACAGACGATGCGGCTCGCGCTCATCGGAGCACTACAACAGCTTCCACCACGACAACGGGCCGTGCTGATTCTCCGCGACGTACTGCAATGGCGCGCCGCCGAGGTCGCGGAACTGCTGGAGATGACGACTGCGGCCGTCAACAGCGCGCTGCAACGTGCCCGAACCCAGGTCCCGGTCCGGCGAGACGAGCTGACCGAACCCGCCGAGCCACAGTTGCGGGCCCTGCTCGACCGATACGTGGCCGCGTTCGAAACAGCGGACGTCGATCAACTCGTCGCGGTATTGACCGAGGACGCCAGGTGGGAGATGCCGCCGATCACGACCTGGTTCGAAGGGCGCGATACCATCGTCGCTTTTCTCACCAAGCAGATGCGCGTGATCGGGCCTGCGACGCTGGTCGCCGCTGCAGCCAACGGACAGCCCGCCTTCGCGGTCTACGCTCGCGGTGGCGACGGCACTTATCACCCCCACGCGCTGCACGTCCTGACTCTCACGACCGACGGCGTCGCCCGGATCGTCGCGTTCCACGGCGCATCGTTGTTTCCGCTATTCGGACTCTGAGACGGCGACAGCATGTCCGAACCGGAAAACACCGCCGCATGTGGTGCGACACTCGATACGCAGCTGCGGCTGTTCTGCTGTCTCATGCTCGGCTCGGTCGACGCCGCCGACCGTGTGATGCGGCAGATCTACCGTCACGCACCCGACCATCGAGACGATCGGCAGATTGAGCAATCAGAACGCGCCCGGCTGTTCGGTATCGCCGCCGGCCTCTGTGGCGTTGGCAATTGTTCATCGCACTGATCGGAGTGCCGCCGGCATGAAGCTGTCGGCCGCGGGAGTCGATATCCCTAGAGGTTGCGCGATTTTCAGTGCACGGTCGTACACTGAATTGGTGAGCGATCGGCAACAGTCGGAGATCGAAGCGCTCGCCCGGTTGGCGGGCGATGAACTCGGCGGTGCCGTCGCCGGGGTCGCCACGGTGCATCGCGCCATCTCCGATCACGTCTTCGCGGCCGTGCGGCTGGGGGTCGGCCCCGCCGCTCTGCCGGTGCAGGTGGTGCACGATTCCATCGCCGACAGCGTGTACCGGATCGCCAGCGGTTCCGCGGTCTCGGCGGGCGTGCTGGCCGAACATGCCGCGACGCTCTCCGGGGTATCCGCCCCGTCGCGTACGGTTTTCGGTTCGGGCTTCCTCGCTGCCCTGCAGGGGTTGATCGGTGACACTCTCGCCCAGCAGCGGCCGATTCTCGCCCCTCCCATGACGTTTCGGTCCGGCGGCGAACCGGTGGCGCCGGAACGGCTCGCGGAGTACATCACGAACCCGAGCGGTCGGCTCGTGATCTTCCTGCACGGTTTGGCGGAAACCGAACACGCGTGGCGTCTCGGCGGCAGACCGACCTATGCCGAACGACTCGAGGCCGATCTGGGCTGCACATCCCTTCAGGTGCGGTACAACAGCGGTCTGCACATTTCCGAGAACGCCCGGCAACTGGATGATCTGTTACAGCGCCTCGTCGAGCACTGGCCGGTCGAGGTCGAACAGTTGTCGCTGGTCGGCCATTCGATGGGTGGGCTCATCGCCCGTGGCGCGTGTTTCGACGCCACCGAGGAGGGACGTTCCTGGGTACGCCAGGTGCGCCAGGTGGTCTGCCTCGGGTCACCTCATCTCGGAGCGCCGCTCGAGCAATTCGTCCATTACCTCTCCGCGGCGCTGGTCCGCGTCCCGGAGACCCGCCCGTTCGGACGACTGCTACGCCGCCGCAGTGCGGGCATCCGCGATCTGCGTCAAGGTTCGCTGGTCGATCAGGACTGGGACGGTGTGGACGCGGACGCGTTGCGCCGCCGAGCGATCCGCGAGGTTCCGCTGCTCGAGGGCGCCGATCATTACTTCGTCACCGCGACCATCACTCGCAGCCCGCACCATCCTCTGGGCCGCGTCATCGGGGACGGTTTGGTGCTCACCACGAGCGGTTCGGGCCGAAAGCGCGCCCGGCGCATCGGTTTCGACGACGACAACGGCATGCATTTACCCGGGGCGAATCATTTCACGCTGCTCAACCACGAGGCAGTCTATGAAGCGTTGTCCCACTGGTTGCGCGGCGAGCGCGAACAGAAATCGCTGCGTTCGGACTGAGTCGGACGAATTCGAACCACAAGGGCCGTGAGAAGCCGAATACGTCGGCGTCCGTGGTGGCGGTTCATGATGATGTAGTCCGCGCATCGGCGCGAGACGGTGCGAAAAGCTGTCTACACGTGGCGTCGACAAGCAAGGATGGAACGCCGTGAGCCCAAGCTTCAGGATCGTGACGACCGCGATACAGGCAGCGGGCGCTCGCGCACTGTCGATGCCCTCGGCGTGGTGGTCGCTGCTGGCGCCCAAGCGCCCCGTCGTCGATGGTCAGCAACTCTCCCCGCGCCTGCACGTGTTGGCCACCCTCGGAAAACGTGAACTGCTCGCCCGGCGGCCCCCGTCCCCGGCAACGCGAGCCCGCTTCGATGTCCTGACACGCATCGCCGGCGGCATCGACCATACCGGGGCCGCTGTCGAAACCATCCAGCTGAGCGGTCCGGCCGGCCCGCTCAGCGCGCGACTCTACGAACCCACAGAACTGCGGCGACCTTGCGGCTTGCTGGTGTACGTGCACGGCGGCGGCTGGCATCTGGGCAGCGCCGCCGGTTTCGACGCACCCGCCCGACTCCTGGCCACGCGCGCCCGCGTGAAAGTACTGTCGGTCGACTACCGGCTCGCGCCCGAACATCCGTTCCCCGCGGCATTCGACGATGTACTGGCCGCGTACCGATTCGCTGTCGATCACGCACCGGACTGGGGTGTCGACAGCAGCCGGATCGCGATCGGCGGCGACAGCGCCGGCGGCAATCTGGCAGCGGCGACCGCCCTGCATCTCGGTGCGGACTCTCGATACCGACCGGCTCTGGCTGTGCTGCTGTATCCGGTGGTCGACACCAGCATGGACGGCTACCGATCCAGCGACCTGTTCACCGTCCCCTTGGATCGCGGCTGCGTCGAACGAGCCCTGACTTGGTACGCCCCCGACCCGCACACCGCCCTCGACCCACGAGTGTGCGTGCTGCGCGCGCCGAATATGGGCCTCATGCCGGCCACTCACATCGCCACCGCCGGAATGGATGTCCTGCGAGACCAAGGCGAAGCCCTGGCCCGCCGACTCGACGACCTCGCCGTACCGGTATCGCTCGAACGCTACGACGACCTGCCGCACGGATTCGCCACCATGCTCGCAGACCCCGACGCACGCGCCGCCACCGAAGACATCGCCGATGCCGTCCGCGCACGAATAGGCGAGCCCTAGCACCAGGCGGATCGACGTCAGGCGGGGAGGTGGACGCGCAGTGTCGGCGATGTAGAGGTTGCCTGCCGCGTCGAAGGCGGCGCCGTTGGCCATGGCGAGGCCGCTCACGAACACCTCACGCCGGTCGCGGTGGCGAATGCGCGCGAATCGGTGCTCGCGACACACACCGCGTAGGCATGCCACAGCTCAGCGAATTCCGCACTGGCCGTGAGAAGTTCGCCGATCACGCACCGCAGACGGGAATCGTCGGGATACACTGCGCCGGCTTGCCGGAAGCCCGCGACGATCGCCTGGCACGTCCAGGTCCAGTCGACGCAGAAGTCCCGGCTGACCGATTCGAGGAACGTCATTCGAGCCACATTGTCGCGCGGATATGCCGAGAAGAACGCCCTTGCCATGACGTTCGCCGCAAGGATGTCCATCGAAGAATCCATCACGAATGCCGGTGCGGCCGAATAGTTTTCCAGCATCTGCCGGAGCACGGGATCGACCGTTTCCACCGCGCGGGCGGCCGGAACGACGCCGGCCGGACGGAACAGATGCTCCCTCAACGCGTCCGAGAGCAGCAGGTTCCGACTCAGCGCATCGAGTATCTGCGCGGAAGGATGCCGCTCACGCCCACGCTCCAGATGGGTGTAGTAATCGGCACTCATTCCCGCCGCGTCGGCCACTTCTTCACGCCGCAGCCCGGCCACCCGGCGACGACCATACGAGACCAGCCCGAGCTGATCAGGTCGCACGCTCGCCCGCCGCGCCCGCAGGAACCCGCCGAGTTGGTTGCCCGTCACTCCGCCCACGTCAGGCGGTCCGTGAAACGCGGGTCCAGGACTTCCTTCG
Organism: Nocardia aobensis NBRC 100429; assembly: GCF_000308375.1. GTDB lineage: Bacteria > Actinomycetota > Actinomycetes > Mycobacteriales > Mycobacteriaceae > Nocardia > Nocardia aobensis. The sequence goes on from NZ_BAFQ01000291.1 coordinate 47,271, forward strand.
AATCCCGGTCCGGGAGAATTCCGCGATGTCGAACCGCCGAATTCGACCATAAGCAGCACATCCGGCACCGCAAATTCGTCTGCCACGGAATCGGCACGTCGTCGCGTCACGACCGGGTCGATCAATCACAATGCTGCACATGACGGACACGGCCGTGAGCGGGTTGGCAAATCGGCAGGCAGACCGGGTTCACCATGCATCGCAGCCTCGGGAAGGATTTCGGCCCGATATCGAGGGCCTGCGAGCGGTCGCTGTCGTGGCAGTCGTGCTGTTCCATGCGGGAATTCCGGGTATAAGCGGTGGATTTGTCGGTGTGGACGTCTTTTTCGTGATTTCCGGATTTCTGATCACCGGCATACTGTGGCGAGAGGTAAGAGCCAGCGGCACCATCGGGTTGGCCCGGTTCTACGGAGCACGCGCTCGCCGGCTGCTGCCCGCGGCGGGCATCGTGGTGGTCGCCACCGCGGTCGGCGCGGCGGCGCTGTTGCCGCCGCTGCAGGCGCGCCAGGTCCTCGGCGACGGGATCGCCGGCGCGTTGTATGTCGGAAACAATCGGCTGGCCCTGCGCGGCACCGATTACCTCGCGGCGAGCGAGCCGCCTTCGCCGTTCGAGCACTTCTGGTCACTCGGCGTGGAGGAACAGTTCTATCTGGTGTGGCCGGTGCTCATCGTCGCGTCGGCATGGCTCGTGCGGCGCCGCCGCACCGGATCGGCCGGGCCACTTCCCTATCTGATCATTCTTGCGGCTGTCGCCGCGCTCTCGTTCACGATCTCACTGATCTGGACCGGCACGCTGCCTCCGTGGGCATTCTTTTCGCTGCCCGCCGGCGTGGGAGTTGGCCGCCGGCGGCCTGGTGGCGCTCTCGGTTGTCGTGTGGTCCCGGTTGCCGCACTCGGTGGCCGCGCCGGCCGGATGGATCGGTCTGGTTCTGGTCCTCTTTGCTTGCACCCAATTCGACGGCAGGACACCCTATCCCGGCAGCGCGGCCCTGATGCCCGTCGCGGGTACTGCTCTGATGATCGTATCCGGCTGTGCCGGACCACGTTTCGGGGTCGGTCGGCTGCTGACCCGCGGTCCGGTGCGGGCGATCGGAGCCGTGTCCTACGCCTGGTATCTGTGGCATTGGCCGGTGTTGCTGCTGGCACCGCATATGCTGGGCCATCCGCTCGGGCGAGTCGGCGCAATCGGTGCGCTCGTGATGGCCGGCGGGCTTGCCCTGCTCACCCAGTGGACGGTCGAGAATCCGGTCCGCTTCGCTGCACCGCTGCGGAACTCGGCCGCGCGCAGCCTCGCCTGCGGCTTCGCCTGCACCGCACTCGCCACGAGTGCGGCACTCGTCCTGCTCGCGCTCGTCCCCGCCCCGGTCGGGCACGGCGAGGCGGCACCGTCCCTCGTACTCACCACGCCCCGCGACTCGGCCGCGACCGCCGCCGACCCCCGTGACGAGGCGGTCCGGCAGCTGATGGCACAGGCGCAATCCGCGGTCGCCGCCTCGGCCGAAATCCGTGCTGTCCCATCGAATCTCACCCCTTCGCTCGACATCGCGCCCGGCGACAAGGCCGACGCGTTCACCAACGGCTGTGTCCGGTCGTGGCGCGAGGTCGGCCAGGCCGAGTGCGCCTCGGGTGATCCGGACTCGTCCACCACGGTGGCCCTGGTGGGCGATTCCCATGCGGCGATGTGGAATCCGGCGCTCGAGCCGATCGCCGAGGCGCGGCACTGGCGGCTGGAAACGATGGCCAAGGTCACCTGCCCCCTGCTGGACCTGCCCATCACCAGCCCGTACTTGGACCGGGAGTACACCGAATGCGAGCAGTGGCGCGGCCAGGTGCTGAACCGGCTGCGCAACGAGCGCCCGCGGTTGGTCGTGGTGGGCATGTCCCGACGCTACGGCGGCGATTTCGGCTTCGTCTCCTACGATCGAGCCTGGGTCGACAGCCTGGCCCGCCTGGTGTCCGAGCTGCGCGCGATCGGTTCGGCGGTGCTCGTTCTCGGCCCGATCCCCGATCCCCACAGCACGGTGCCGACGTGCCTGTCCGAACACCTCGACGATGCCACCGCATGCGCACCCGCACGCCCCGTCGGAGTGAACGACGCCGGCGTCACGGCCGAGCAGGCGGCGACCACGGCCGGTGGCGGCGAGTACGCCGATCTCACCTCGATGTTCTGCGCTGCGGGCCGCTGCCCCGTCATCGTCGGCAATACTCTGGTGTTCCGCGACGACAATCACCTCACCGTCAGCTACGCCCAGACCCTCGGACGAGCGATCGGTGCCCTCACCGACCGCGCCCTCGCCCACGGATGACGGGCACCGGAATCCACTGCGGCATCGGACGCCGGCTCTGCCAGTGCAGAGTGCCCGCTCGGCTCCTACGGGAGAGTGGTGGCGAACATGAAGTTCCACAAGCGATCTCGCAGATCCTCGCCCGCCGCGCCGGACGGCCACTGGTGAAACTGGCCGTTTTCCACCCGGTACTGCACGGAGGTCCCGCTCCGGCACGGTCCGTAGCCGGCCGTCGTGCCGAAGGTGTCGCTGGACCGGGCTGGAAGGACGGGGCAGCCATCGCGATCTACCCATGCGCCGACGTTGGCCACACCGGCCGCCGGATCGGAGATCGGGTCGACCTGTCCCTGGGCGATGACGACGGAGATCGGGCGAGCCGGTTTGCAGGGCGACCCGGGACTGGGAATCAGCAGGGTGGGGTTGGGGAGGGTGGGATCGCCTCCCTCCCAGGAGGTTACGTCCGCGAAGACGTCGGAGGCGTCGCACGCCAGCCGCTGCGACATGATGCCGCCGTCGGACCAGCCGCTGCTGTATACGCGTCCGGGGTCGATGCACCAATTCGCCTCGATGTCGGCGACGACCGAGCGCAGGAACCGGACGTCGATCGAGCCCTGCTGGAATTCCCAATCGTTGCCCACCAGACCGTTACCGGGATCCAGCGGCAGATTGTTGGCGTTGCCCTGCGGGTAGGCGACGATGAAGTGGTGCGCGCCCGCGTAGGGAGTCCAGCCCGAGACCTGCTCGAAATCTGCCGCATTGCTGGCATTTCCATGCTCGGCGAGCAGCAGCGGCACCGAGTGTCCGGCCAGGCCGGCGGGAACGTTGAGCCGATAGATCCTGTTACCGATCGTCCGTACGACGGTACCGGCTGTCGGTGCCAGACTGCATTGCGCCGCGGCGGGGCGAACCGGGCTCCGATCAACATGTGTCACCTGCGCAATCTGCAATGACGCGACGACTGCGGCGATAGCGGCCGCGGCGAGGTGAATTGCGATAGCGCGCATACTTTCCCATCATCGAGACGGCGATGGGCAGCAGCCTACTGTGGCCCTGGTTTTCCATAGTGGTAAACGGTTGAATCGGTTCACCTCGCCTGCGCGCGACCGAATTTCGTGGACACAATGCTGGGCTCGGAGGCCACGACGGCCTCCGAGCCCAGTATTACGCCTCCGTTCATCACACCCAACTCACGCCCGACCGGGCGGGCGAACGGGCGATCCCGAGGCGAGGCGCCCTTATCGGAGTGCGCGTCCGCGGCCGGTGACCATACCGACCAGGAACAACAAGACCACCGCGCCGCCGAGGCAGGTGAAGAAGCTGAACCACAAGCCTCCGCCCTCGACATCGACGCCGAACAGTTTCAGCAGGAACCCGCCGATGAGGCCGCCGACCACGCCGACCACAATATTGAGCAGAATGCCCTGCTGAGCATCGGTTTTCATGATCTTGCTGGCCAGCCAGCCCGCCAATCCACCGATGATGATCCAACCGATGATTCCCAGACCCAGCATCGTGTCTCCTCTTTCGAACGTCGAAACGCTCCTCATCCGAGCGTGCTCGACGCCGATATACCCCGCATCCCGACAACCAACCAACCGACATCGAAAGCACCAAACACTCTGTGTGACAGCCACTTCGCGTACAACAGTCTGTCCGCGTCTATGCCGCGCCGGGCATCGCCGTACCGGGCCCGCGGTCGAAGATTCGGCCACGCCCACATCGTGATCACCACCGTCCTCGCGCTTATCCGGGAAACCCGCATCGTCGGTGTTCGACCAACCAGCGGCGATCGGAGGATTCGCCGACCGCCGCCCCCGGGAAGCCGGGACCGCTGATCGCTGTTTCGACACCAGCAACGGCGGTAGCGTAGAGAGGGCGGGCGGCAGGAGCGAACAGCATAGAAAAAGGGGCCCGGTTCGAACAGGGTCTTTTCGCGGGGTCCGTCGGCCACCGGAAATTGCATCGAAAATGTGAACCTGGCACACCTGCTGTTCGTGCTTGCTGGGTAGGACGAAGGATAGACGGGCAAGCTTCTCACCAACGAGCACAACGGCGAGTTGCGGCAGGGAGTGCCATGAGCAAGCTCGGACAGCAAGCCATCGTCTGCGGTGCGAGTATGAGCGGGCTGCTGGCCGCCCGGGTGCTGTCGGACTTTTACGAGCAGGTCACACTCGTAGAGCGGGACCCGCTGCCCGACGGTCCCGAGCAGCGTCGCGGTGTGCCCCAGGCGCGGCATTTTCACGCTCTCCTGAGTACGGGATCGAATGTCCTGGGCCAGCTGTTTCCCGGCCTGCTCGATGAACTCGTCAGCGCAGGCGCGAATGTTCTGGCCAACGAGCCGTCGCGTGTCTATGTCCGGTTGGGCCGGCACGAGCTCGGCGGTTCGGACAAGTATGCCGACCCGGCATCGCTGGTCGTCTATCAACCCAGCCGGCCATTTCTGGACTCCCATGTCAGGCGGCGGGTCCGCGCCATCGAGAACGTGAGAATCCTGGACAGCCATGGTGTCGTCGAGCCGATGACCGACCGGGCGCGCCGGGTCACGGGCGCGCGGGTGGTCAACCGCTACACGGGTGAGGAAACCGGGCTGAATGCCGAACTGGTGGTCGATGCGATGGGTCGCTCCGCGCACACCCCGGCGTTTCTCGACAACCTCGGCTGCGAGCGACCGACCGAGCAGCGCTACCCGGTGCATCTGAGCTACGCCAGCCAATTCCTGCGGGTTCCCGCTGACATCGTCGGCGACAAATTGGGCTTCTCGGTGAGCCCGCTGCCCGAACGACCGGTCGGGGTGGTGGCCGTGGCCTACGAGCACGACACCTGGATCCTGACCCTGTTCGGCGTGGACGGGCACAAACTTCCCCACGACCTGTCCGGCGTCATCGAATGCGCCGCGCAATTCGCGCCGCCGTCCCTGATCGCCGCGCTGCGGTCTGCCGAGCCACTCGGCGCGATGTCGGCCCAGCATTACCCGGCCAGCACATGGAGACGCTACGACAAGATGCGTCGATTCCCACCGGGTCTGCTGGTGATGGGCGATGCGATCTGCAGCTTCAACCCGGTCTATATGCAGGGCATGACCATGGCCGCGCTGCAGGCGGTCGCGCTGCACAACTGTCTGACCGATCGCGACGGAGACTTGAGCCGGCGATTCTTCAAGGCGACTGCCAAGCAGATCGGCCCGGTGTGGCGGGGGAATCGGTTCACCGATTTCACCGTGTCCCAGGGAGATGGTTGGCGCCGGGCGCCGCGACGCGTGGTGAACTGGCCCATAGACAAGGCACAGGAAGCCGCCGCGAACGATCCGGCGGTCGCCGAAGCCGTCCTTCGGGTGATGCATTTCGTCGACCCACCTGCCCGCCTCGCGCGGCCCTCGTTCCTGATGCGGCTGGTCACGGCCAACCGCCGAGCCGCAGCGGCGTCGAAACGGCAGAAAGGTGGCGGCGCGGAGAGCAGGGTGAACGATATAGCCACCGAAATCTTCGACATCGACCGCATGCCGCGCGGTGGACCGGATGCGTCGTGGCTGGACCGGCGGTTGCAGACCGATCGTCTGGAGTACCTCGACCGCGACGACGTCGATGCTCGCAAGCGCAGCATCATGCGTTCTCTGGACCGCGGCGAAAGGGTTTTCGGGATTCACCGGAGGCTCGCGCGCATCGTGCTCGACGAGGTCACCGGCGTGCGCGATCCCAAAATCCTCGAACTCGGCGCCGGCCACGGTGGGCTGTCGCGGGCGCTGCTGTCGATGCATCCCACCGCCCAGGTCACGGTCACCGACATCGAGCCCGCGGCCGTAGCCGCCATCGCCGCCGGTGACCTGGGCAGCCATCCGCGGGCCACCGTGCGCGAGATGGATGCCACCGCCATCGACGCGCCCGACGGGTACTACGACCTCGCCGTGTTCGCGCTGTCCCTGCACCATCTGCCACCACCGTCGGCCGCCCGGGTGTTCGCGGAAGGCACCCGCGCCGCCGATGAACTGCTGATCATCGACTTGTCGCGGATGCCTTCGTTGCTGCACCTCGTCACGGTGGCGTTGGCACTGCCGTTGACGATCGTTCCGTACTGGCACGACGCGTTGATCAGCTCGTTGCGCGCCTACAGCCCCTCGGCGCTGCGTGCGTTGGCCGGCTACGCCGACCCGGCGATCACCGTCGAGCTGCGCAGGCAGCCGCCCGTTCTCCCCGGCAGCCCGCAGATCGCGGTGGCCAGTTCTGCCCGGTAGCCCAGATCCTCTCCTGACTCCTGATGTCTTCCAATCCCGTTCGGCGTAGGGTGCTCGTGAGGCCACATCGTCAGTGGCTCCCCGCGAGCGTCCACGGTAGCTCCCTCAGACGATAGGGGCCGGACGCGTGGACATTCGATTGAACCGATCGGCATCGAGGCCCGTGTCCACGAACATGGGTGCAGTGTGCGCTATCGCCATCACCGCTACAGCCGGCCCGAGATCACATGATCGGTCGTCGGGTTGCCGGGATTTGAAGCCTCGAGGACATACGAGGAATTCGTCATCATGCTCAACTACGGTGCTCAACTGGAGGTTCTGGGGTCGTTAACCGCCGCTCAAAGGTCGATTTGGGCTGCCCAACAACTCCGGCCCGAAGTCCCTTACAACGTGGCCGTTTTCCTGACGATCGATCACGATGTCGACGCCGAAAGGCTCATGGTCGCGTGCGAATCGGCGGCAACGCGGTTCGGCACACCCTGCGCGCGGCTGTCCCTCGACGACGGCGAACCGGTTTTCCTAGTAGACCGCTCGTTTCCGCACACCCTGCGTTGTATCGATCTGCGCGCCGAGCACGACCCGGAATCGGCTGCTCGCGACTGGATGGACAACGACTACCGCCGGCCGATCGATGTGGCCCGTGACCGGCTCACCGACTTCGCACTGCTGCGGATCGCCGACGAACTGTCGTACTTCTACCTGCGTACACACCACCTTCTCTTGGACGGGTACGGCGCCGATAATCTGATGCGGCACATCGCGGCCGTCTACTCGGGCGCGGCGCCCGATACGGGCGAAATCGACTTCTCCGAGTTCGACCTGATCCGCGGCGCGGATCAGAAGTATCAGCAGTCCTCGCGCAGCCGGGCCGATGCCGAGTACTGGAAAGCCGTTGTGCGTGAACCTCTCGACATCACCGACCTGGGCGGGACGCGGAGGCCGGTGGCACCACGCCACCCGCTGATCCGGGAACTGAAGTGCCCGCCTCGGCTCGCGGACAACCGGCATGTCCGCTTCGATGTCGCAAGGATTGTCGCGACCGTAGCGGTGTTCATCGCGAAAACCACAGGACAGCAACATGTCTCGTTGTCGCTGCCGGTTTCGGCACGGACGACCGCGGCACTGAAACGGTGTACGGGCATGGTGTCGAACATGGTGCCGCTGCTCGTCGACGTCCATGACGACGACACCATCGGTGCACTGAGCGATCGGGTAGCCGAGGCCATGATCGGTGCGTTGCGGCATCAACAGTTCCGGCGCTGGCCGGACCTGATCGCCCAGGCGACCCGACCCGATATGAACATCGAATTCGGCCCGGCGATCAACATCATCGACTTCGCCGCCCCGCTTCGTTTCGGGCCTTCCGAAGTGACGTACAACGTATTGACCACCTATCCCATCCAGGACTGCGCAATCAACATCTATCCGCAACTGGGTGACGGCGCGCCGCGAATTCAGTTCATGTGGAATCCGGACCGGTACGCCGACGACGACATCGCCAGGCACATAACCCGACTGGAAATGCTTGTCGACCGCCTTCTGGTGGCGGATGCGTCGGTGACGGTGGGAGAGGTGTCGCTGCTGGCTACCGGTGAACGCGATCTGGTGTTGTCGAAGTGGTCCGGTGCGCGAGTGGCGGCGCCGGTCGGGTTGGCGCCGCAGTTGCTGGCTGCGGCGGTGGCGGCCTGCCCGGCCGCGCCGGCGGTTGTCGACGCTGCCCGGGAAGTGTCGTATCGCGAGCTCGACCAGTGGTCGACGAGGTTGGCGCGGGTGCTGATCGAAGCGGGCGTGGGTCCGGAGCGCGCGGTGGGTGTGGCGATGGATCGCTGCGTGGAGTTGGTCGTGACATGGTGGGCGGTGGCCAAGGCCGGCGGGGTGTATGTGCCACTGGACCAGGCCCATCCGGTCGAGCGGATCACCGCGGTGCTGGACGCAGTGGGGGCGGTATGCGTAGTGGCTCGCGGGTCCGGCACGGTAGCCGGGGCCGCGAGGCGTCCGGTCGTGCGCGTCGACGCTCCGGATGTGCCCGAGCGGTCCGCGGCGGCGATCACCGACGCTGATCGGCAGGCCGAGTTGCGGGTGGACAACACCGCGTATGTGATGTTCACTTCGGGATCCACCGGTGCCCCCAAGGGGGTGGCGGTCAGCCACGCCGGCCTGTCGGGATTGGCCGCGGCGCAGCGAGCGGTGTTCGGGTTGGGCACGGATGCGCGGGTTTCGATGGTGGCCGCGCCGACCTTCGATGCGTCGATCTTCGACATGCTGTGGGCGGTCGGATCGGCCGCGGCGTTGGTGGTGGCGCCGCCGCGGGTGTATGCCGGGGAGGCGTTGACCGCGTTCCTGGAGGACCAGCGGGTCAGCGCGGCGGTGTTGACCCCCACCGTGCTGTCGTCGCTGGATCGGACCCGGCTCGACCGGGTAGGCACGGTGATCACCACCGGTGAGGCCTGTCCGCAGGAGTTGGTGGCCGTCTGGGCGCCGGGACGGCGGATGTTCAACGGCTACGGGCCCAGCGAGACCACCATCGGCGCCACCCTTGCGCCAGTGTCGGCGGGGCAGCCGGTCAGCATCGGCACCCCGATCCCGGGGATATGCGCACTGGTGCTCGACGCGCGGCTGAACCCGGCCCCGGTCGGGGTGGTGGGCGAGCTGTATCTGGGCGGGCCTGCGCTGGCGCGCGGCTATGTGGGCCGGATGGAGTTGACCGCGGAACGGTTCGTGGCCAACCCCTATGGGGAGGCCGGGGCGCGGGTGTATCGCACCGGTGACCTGGTGCGCTGGACCTCCACCGGCACCCTGGATTACGTGGGCCGCGCCGACACCCAGATCAAGTTGCGCGGGCAGCGCATCGAACTCGGTGAAATCGAAAACACGCTGCTGGCCTGCCCACAGGTCACCAGGGCCGCCGCCGCCATGCACCGGAGCACCACCGGCGCCCACCTCATCGCCTACGTCGTCCTCGACCACACCGCCACCACCGATCACGACGCCGATATCGTCGAACAGTGGCGACACATGAACGACGAGCTGTACGACGCCGAGGTGGCGGCGCCGGGGTTCGGCATGGATTTCCGGGGCTGGAACAGCAGCTACACCGATGATCCGATTCCGCTCGAGGAGATGATGGAGTGGCGTTCGGCCACCGTGGATCGGATCCTCACCCTGCAGCCGCGGCGAGTGTTGGAGATCGGTGTCGGCTCCGGGCTGGTGCTGTCACAGATCGCGCCGCAGTGTGAGAACTATGTTGCCACCGACGTGTCGGCGGTGGCGATCGACAATATCGCGCACTGGCTCGAGCAGATGCAGATCCCGTGGCGTGACCGAGTCCAGTTGCTGACCCAGCCGGCTCATGTCACCGAGGCACTGCCGCGGGGCTCCTTCGACACGATCATTCTCAACTCCGTCATCCAGTACTTCCCCAACAGCGATTACCTGACCGAGGTAACCGACGCCGCCCTGGATCTGCTGGCCCCCGGTGGGGCGATGTTCATCGGAGACGTCCGTAACCACACCCTGCAGGGCGCGTTCCACACCGCGGTCACGCTGGCCCGCACCGCCACCACCGACGCCGCCGAGATCCGCAGGCGAGTCCAACTCGCCGTGCTCGCCGAACCCGAATTGCTGCTGGCCCCAGAGTTCTTCACCAGGTGGGCCGCCGGCCATCCGGCGGTGGCCGGACTCGACATCCAGGTCAAACGCGGATCAGCCGACAACGAACTCAACCGGTACCGGTACGACGTCATCGTCCACACGACGCCGACGCCGGTCCGCTCATTGGCCACGGCACCCACTCGGGCGTGGACCCGAGTCGCGGGGCTGCGCGGGCTGCGCACGCAGCTGATCTCCGAACATCCTGCCACCCTGCGCATTACCGACATCCCCCGTACGGGACTGATCACCGATGTCCGCATCGAACGCGCCCTCGCCGACGGACTATCGCTAGCCGACGCACTCGCCCGAGCCGACGCTACCTCGGACGCCGTGACCCCCGAACAACTGCACCGCGTAGGCGAAACCACCGGATATCAGGTCGCCGTCACGTTGGGCGCCCACCCCGGCACTCTCGATGCCGTTTTCCTCACCCCCACCGACCCTCACCGCCGGCACGCTCCACCGCTGACCGACCTCTACCTGCCTGCCACCGCAGACCATCGAATCACCGCCCACGCCAACGACCCCCACACCGACACCGAAATCGCCGCCATCCGTCAGCGGTTGAGCTCGTGGTTGCCCGATTACATGGTGCCGGCGCAGATTGTGGTGCTCGACGAGTTCCCGCTGACCTCCTCGGGGAAAATCGACCGTCAGGCTTTGCCGGCACCGACGTTTGCCGCCGCGCCCTTCCGGGAGCCACAGACTCGGGCCGAAAAGATCATCGCCGAGGCGTTCGCGGAGGTACTGGGCCGAGACCGGGCGGGGCTCGATGACGATTTCTTCGCCCTCGGTGGAAACTCGTTGACTGCTACCCGGGTGAGCGCGCGGCTGCAGCTCGCGCTGGGCAGGGAAGTGCCGGTGCGGCATCTGTTCGACGCGTCCACGGTCGAGGGTCTCGCCGACTACCTGAACCGGCATCGTGGCGGCCCCGCTCAGTCGACACTGCGGGTTATGCCGCGCCCGGAGCGAGT
>NZ_BAFQ01000290.1 GCF_000308375.1 Nocardia aobensis NBRC 100429
CACCGACCGCCGCGGCCGCCCCGAATGCCGCGACGCCGGAGGAGCCGGAGAACGCGAGCGAAGTCGCGCCATAACGCGCGACAAACCCGGCGAGTTACCCGAGCGGTGCCGGTCGGCGAGCGAATCGCCCACCGGCACCGCTTTTTCAGGGGCGTCCGGTCACATCGGGTGCGGAGGCGTCCGGAGCCGAGACCGCACCGGGCGGCGGCCCGCCGGCCGTCGGCGGTGCCGATACCGTGGGAGGCGCGACCTGCGCGACGGGGGCGGCAACCGAGCCGCTCGACGCCGCCGGGCGCGAAACCCGTTCGTCCACGCCGGTGGACACCGCGGCCGGGGCGGGGACGAAGCGCGGATGCTTCACGATCTGCTCGTGGGCATAGACCGCGTCGCGCAATTGCTGGCGCGAGGCCTCGCCGGCCAGCAGCAGAACCAGTTCGTTGCAGCGACGTTCGAACACGAGGGCGCGCAACGCCGCGGCCTCGTCGTCGACCCGCAATTCGCCGACGTCGACCCGTCCGACGTCGACCCGGTGCGGCAGCATGGCCGCGGTGAGCAGATCGTCGGCATCGCGCAGTTCTTCCCACCAGGAGGCTGGGATCGGGCGGCCGGACCCGAGCGCGGACAGGATCCGGTCCCGGATGCCGCGCGACTGCGCCGCGTCGGGGCCGCCGGGAGCACTGCCGGCGACCAACCGGTGGGCCTCGGCGGCCAGTTCCTCACAGTGCGCGCGGATCTGCGCATCCGGCACGGCCGCAACGTGTTCCAGGGCTTCGCCGGAGCCGGCGAGGGCCAGCCGGTCGGCGGTGTCGGGAGTGAACACGCGCAGATCGACATCGTAGGAGGGGCCGACCAGATCCTGCATGGCCACACTCGGGAACCGCTGCCGCAGTCCGTGGTCGATCGATCCGGACGAGACCAGCGCGGTCAGCTCCGCACCGGCCTTGCGGCCCCACGCCAGACCGAATTCCGCCAGCACCCGCGCCGGATCCGAGACGCCTTCCCACGGCGATGCCGGATCGCCGGAACCGTCTGCGAGCACGTCGTCCCAGATCCACGGCGAGGACACCTCGCGCGGCAGATACAGCCCGGCCGGGAACCAGCCGCGGCCCTCGTTGGAGGTGATGAACACGCCGGCGCCGGCGGGGCCTCGCAGCACCGCGACGGCCCAGTGCAGGCCCAGCACGGACGAATCCACCGCCGCCAGCACCGCACCCAGCAGGGTGCGGGCGATCAGCAGATCGTTGTCCACGGCGTCGCCGACGACATAGGCCGGTTCGGCCTCGGCGTCCTTGGCCTTGGCGACGGCGGCCGCGAACGGGGTCGGCACCGGAACCGGCGGCAGATCCCCGGCGGCGGTGGTGCCGTTCGGCCCCTGCCCGCGCTCGTCGGGGCCGAAACCGGACGGCGGGCCGGCCGGACCACCGGGAGGTACCACACCGGACGGCGGCGTCGTGCCCAGCGGGCCGGACGGCGGGCCGGCGGGACCACCGCCCGGTCCGGCCGGACCCCCGGCGGCGGACGGGCCGGTACCCGTGCCCGTGCCTGTGCCCGCACCCACCGGCGCCGTTCCGGGTGTGGCGCCGGTCGAATCCGGTGCGGCCGACGATGTTCCGGGTGCTGCGCCCGGCGCGACGCCCACCGGGGTGTCGGCACCGGTGTCACCGGGCGTGTGGGCGCCGGCATCGGCGGGCCCGGAGCCCGGCGCGCCGACCTGCGGTCCGGTGGGTGCCTGGGTGCCCGGACCGGGCAGGGAGGGCGATTGCTGGTAGGGCGTGCTGCCGGATCCGTTCGTGTCGTCGTACCGGCGGATGTTCGCCGCGCCGTCCTCGTCGCTGCGTTCGAAGGCAGCGGCGGCCGCACGCAATTTGGCCGCGGTATCCCGGTGTTCCTTGGCCAGTGCGATACCCGCGTTCTGTCGCGCCTGGTAGTAGTCCTGCAGGGCGCCGAGTACCGGGTCCGCGATATGGCCGTAGGTGTTGGGGAATTCCCGCAGCCAGTCGGTGGGAGGTTTGGCCCATTCCAAGGTGTCTTCGGCGACCCGGTCGTGCTGAAGGGCCAAATCGAGTAAGACCGCAGGGTCGACTTCCATGCTGCCCGACATGCCGAATCAGATCCTTCCCACCGGTGACGTCCTCATTGTCGAGCCTTCCCATTCGCGGGAAGGACGCGGCGGCGAGGCCCGGCACGCCATCGTGTGCACTACCGAGGCGGCGGCGCGGTGATCGTCGGGCGGCGCACCGGTTCGGGCGTGATCGTGCCGACCGGGACGGCCGCCAGATATTCCGCCACCTGCCCGTGTGCGTAGACGATGTCGCGCAGCCGCTGCCGGGACGGCTCCCCCGACATCAGCAGGACCATTTCGTTGCAGCGGCGTTGCGCGACCGACAGCCGCAGGGTGGCCGAATCGGTGGCGGATCGACCCGTGGAATGCTCGGAACGCAACTCCCCCAAAGGAACTCGCGAGACGTCCGCCAGCAGCGGCAGCATGGAGGCCGCCAGGAGTTGATCGGCGTCGAACAGTTGCTCCCACCACTGCGCCTGCACCGGACCGCCCTGCAGGATCGTCTGCATGATGCGCTGGCGGAGTTCGGCGGCGCCCAGGGAGGCGAACGGATCGGGACCCGACACCGCGAGCCGCTGATGCGCGTCGTAGGCGAAGTCCAGCCCCCGGCTGCCGATCCGGTCCGCGGGGATCGCGGCGACCCGTTCGAGGACCGGCGGCGCGGTCACCAACTCCAGGCGGTCGGCCAAACCCGGTGCGGGAGTGGAGAAATCCATGGTCACCCCGGGCTCGACCGACCCCTCGAGCGCGACCTCGCCCAACTGCCGGGCCAGCAACTCGTCGAAGGGCGCCGACGACACCAGCGCCGACAGCCGGGCCCCGGTGCGCCGCCCCCAGCTCAGCGCGAATTCGGCGAGTACCCGGGCCGGATCGGCCAGACCCTCCCAGGCCGGCCCCTCGGCCACCGACCACACCCACGGTGTCGACAGTTCGCGGGGCAGGAAGACACCGGGCGGCAACCAGCCCCGGCCGTCGTTGGACGTGACGAACGCGCTCACGCCACCGTCGTGGCGCATGATCGACACCGCCCACTCGATACCGACAGCGGGTGGGCCACCGGCGGCGAGCAGACTCGCGAGCAGGCTGCGTGCCAGGACCAGATCGCCGTCGACCCGTTTCCCCAGCATGAAGGTGGGTGCCGCCGCGGCCGCCATCGCGGCGCCGACCGCATCGCGAACCAGGTCGCCGCTGCCGGCGGTCGTCTCCTCCTTGCCGGAGCCCGGCTCGTGAGCACCGGGCGACTTGTGATCGCCGGTGGCCTTGTGGGCACCGGCGCCCGCCTCCCCGGTGTGGCGGCCCGGCGGATGGCCCTTCGCGGGCCCGGTGGCCGGCGGCGCCGTGACGCCGGGCGCGGATACACCGGGAACCGACCCGGTCGGCCCGCCGGGTGCTGGCGTAACCCGTGGCGCCGCAACCGAATTCCGGTAATCCGGCGCGGATGTCGCCCGCGGGTCCGCCGTCGGCCCCGCGGCGGCGGGCGCGTTCGCGCCCGGCGACCGGTCCGGCGCGAAGCCGGGTTGTTGTGGTGTGAACATCGACATCTGCGCCGCCACACCCGCCGCCACACCCCACGATGGCGGCCCGTCCGCTCCGGCCGTGTCATCGGTGCGGCGACCGGACCCGATCGCGACATCCGGCGCGCCCGATTCGCCGGTCCGCCGCTCATCACCGGAATCGCCGGTGCCGGCGCGACTGTCACCGGCCGGACTGTCGCCGCCGTCGCTGTCGTGGTGGGAAACAGTTTGTGCCGCACTGGTATCCGAATGCGCCGAGGGTGGCGCGTCCATCGCCGGATGCTCCGGCGCCACTACCTGGGCCGCCGGGGGCCCGCCGTCGGCCTGCGGCGCCGACATCGGCCCGATCGCGCGGCCGCCGCCCACCGGCGCGGCCTGCGGCGCCGGACCGGAGCCCGGCTGCACCTGTACGGCGGGCCCGGCAGGCGTCCCGTCATCCGGTGCGGGCGCGTGGCCGGCGCTCGGTTCCGCGTGATCGGGTGAGACGACGTCCCAGCCCGGAAGCCGCGACATCGGCAGTTGTCCGTTGGGCCGCAGGAGATCCCGCAGATCCTGCAGACTCGGCAGATGCGGGACGAACGGTCCGCCCGACGGCGGCAATCCCCGGGGCAGCGACCGAACGCCGTGCGTCCCGGGCCCACCCGGACCGTCGCTTCCCGCACGAGGCGAGCGGTATCTCGGCCCGCCACCCGGGCCGTCGGAGCCCTCCTGCCCGCCACGCCACGGCCCCGGCTGCCCCAGCGCCGCCGCGATCGCCGCCAATTCCGGCAGACCCTGCGGACCGACCTCGCGCAGCGCCGCCGCCGCGATATCGTCCACCTCGGCGCGAGCCTCGGCGAGGATCCTCCGGATATCGCGTTGGAGGCGTGCGTCCGCCTCGCTACCGTCCCCGCCGGCTTCCTCTTCCTTCTCCCGCGCCGCCGCCGCGGCTGCCCGCGCCGCGCGAATCTTGCGCAATGCGCCGTCGACGGCGTTGAGGATCCGGTCGCGGGTGCGGTCGACCAGACTCGACATCTGCCCGAAGGTATCGGCCGCGGCGACCAGCGCGTCGACGAACCCGCGCAGTGTGCCCTGCTGCGCCAGCAGCTCGTCCTTGATCGGCTGCAGGCTCGCGCTGGAGCGGACCCGATCGTCGAAGGCGCGCCGCATGCGATCGGCCTCCGCCGGATCCAGCGCCTCGGCTCCCTCGCGCGCCAGCGCCTCCAGTCGGCCCCAGGCGCGCGGAGAGATCTCCGGCCAGTTGTCCCTGACGATGGCCTTCCAGTACGGGCTTTCGCGCTCCGGGTTCATGCGGATCAGACCGATTCGGACCGTACGTGTCCGCCGCCGTCGATATCGGCGTTCTTCAGGCCCGTCGCGGTGCCGTGGGCGCGGGTATGGGTGGCGTGGGTCCGGCCGCGCAAGTCCGTGGCGGCGGTCTCGAACCAGCCGGTGACCTGATCGAAGACGCCCTTCAAGCGGAAGTCGAGCGGTGCTGCCGGGCGCTCGTCGACGGTCCAGCCGCCGGTGGTGGCGCCGACCTGGTCGGCGAACGATATTTTGGCCGCTGCGACCTGACCCGAGACGGCGATGACGTCATCGGGATCGTCGATATCCAACATGGCGGGGACCTGTCTCGAAAGTGACTGCGCTGGTCAGGAATTGGTGCCGAATTCGGCGATCTCCATGGCACGGTAGGAGGATTCGGTGGGCAGATCGAACGAGTCGATCGTGTACGGCCGGGTGCCGTTGTACTCCATCTCCGAACGCAGGCCCACCCGCGATTTCGTATGCGCGAGCCGGGCCAGTCGCAGGATCTCGGCGGCCAGCCAGGTATCGCCGTTCTCGCGCGCGTCGTCGGTGAGATGCAGTCCGACGACCTCACCGTCGCGATCGCACGCGACGCCGACGGTGTGATCGGGGTTGAACACCTCGTAGACGCGGTTCTGCCAATCCGGTGCGGGCGGAGCGAGTTCGTCCTCGTCGTAGTCGTCGTAATCGGACATGGTCGGACTCCTGTCGTTGATGCGAAGCTATGGACCTGTGACGATGCCCGGAGCGGACACCCGCCCGGGCGGCGCGGAAACGGCGGGGCCGGGCGGTTGCCCGGAGGCGACCGCATCGTCGGCCGTGCCCGACAGCCGGGCGGCGATGGCCGACCACGCCTCGTCGCCGACGGTCATGACCTGGTGCAGCTGCCAGAATCTCGTACCCAGATACATTTCCCCGGTGCCGTCCGGTCCGACATCCAAGTGGTCCGGGCCGTCGGTGGCCGGGTTCAGCGTGATCGTCGTCAGCGGCGGCTGCATATCGTCGACGTTGACGATCGTGGCGCTGCTGCCCGGTATGAAACTGGTGCGGCAGCGCGGGTCCGAGGCCGGTGTCAGCTCGGCGCTGTTGGTGGTGATGGTCACCTCCGGATTCAGCAGCAACTGCAGCACCCAGGAGCGCGCGGCCGGCTCGGGACGCGCGGCGGTGATCGAAATCGCCAGCGACGCCGCCAGATCCACCACCAGTACCGCCTGCGAGCTGGTGACGCCGACGACGACCAGCCGGCGCGCGGTGCCCACCGGATCGGGCAGATCGTCGGCGGCGAAGGTCATGGCGGCCGACCCCGCGCCGGCCCCGGTGACCGGATAGGCGTTGACCGTCCCCGTGGCCACGTCGATCGTGTAGGCGGCCAGCAGATCGGGTGTCCGCTCGGCCAGTCCGGCCAATCGCACCAGACCCTCACCGTGCAGCCAGCGCACGGTGTCGGCGACGGTCACACCTCCCGGATCGGTCACGAAACCTGCTCCGGCACAGCGGGTTCCGATGCGTCCGAGGCGTCTCCCCAGGGATCCTGCGACATCAGCAGCTCGTACTGGCGACCGGCGTCGGCACTGCTCTCCCGGATCGCGGCGATGATCTCCGCGACCAGCTCGTGCGACTCGAACCGGTCCACGGTGCCCGGTGCCAGATACAGATCGGTGAGCCGACCCATCGCGTCGACCTCGGGAATGACCGCGCCGCTCGGCGAGGGCCGGCGGGCGCGGATGGCATCGATCTTCTCGCGCAGGTCGGCGATCTTGTGCCGGAGGTCGCGCGCGGCGTCCAGGGCCGCCTGCACCTCGGGATGGATATCACTCATGCGGAACCTCCGGTTTGCGTCGGAGCCTGGTTGGCCGGTCCTGGTGTCGCCGGTGTCACGGTCGGCGCGATGGTGGGCTTCTCACCGATCACGGCGTCGGTATGCGGCGTGTCGTCGACGTACATCAGGCGATCGGGATGCCAGGCCACCACCCGATTGCGCTCGTTGTTCGCACCGCCGCCGCCCATGCCGGGAGACATCGGCATGTACGGCATCATCGGCGAACCGGTGCCGGCCGCGCGCGCCGCCGTCCCGGCCGAATTCTGCAGCGATTCGATGACCGGCGTCCGCGGCAGATTCGACGACGCACTGCTGACCGCTCCCGTGACCGATCCCACCGTGGGCATCGGCCCGACCGCGACGGGCGAGGACGTCGCCGAACCGATCGCGCTCGTGAGGTCGCCGATCGGAGTCACGTCCGCGCCGACGCCGCCGCCACCGCCGGAATACCCGTAATCGCCCCCGCCGGTGTCGTATCCGTAATCGCCGTAGCCGTAGTCGTCGAGGGAGCCGGTGCCGAGATCGTTCGATTGGTTCATGCCCATCATCGGCATGCCGGCGGCCATCATGCCACTCATCACCGTCGGCAGCATCGAGGCGAGCGTGCTCATCATCTGGCTGCTGTCGCCCGAACCGTTGGACTGCCCGGATGTCGATGCCGCCGTTCCGGTTTCGGAATCTCCGGCATTCTGGGCCTGCTCGACACCCACCGTCGAGTAGTAGGAGCCGATCGTCTCCGCCGACCGGGCGTTCTGCTCCTGGAATTTCGCCAGCGCGGCCTGGATTCCGAGTTGATTCTTCGAACGCATGGACCGCACCAGTTCCTTGCGAGCGGCAATGATCTCCTCCGGGGTGGGGTGTTTGGCTTTCGCGGTGTCGAAAGCCTTGGTGTACGTGTCGATTCCGTCGGCGAGTTTGCCGAGCGTGGAGCCGAGCGTATCCAGCCACGTGCGATGGCGGCCCAGCCGCGCGGCGGCGTCGGAGCCGACCGGTGTCCAGTGCTGCATGACGGAAGCGGCGCCGTCGACACCGGTCAGGGCCGCCGCATGCGTGGTGCCCAGATAGTTCCGGAGGTCGGAGACGAATTGGGTGGCCGGTCCGGTACCGGGTCCCGCCCGGAGCTGCTGGGCGAAGGTCAGCGGATCCACCGCACCCCCCGAGGTGGGCAGGCCGAAACTCGGCGGGCGGCGCAGCGCCGGCGGATCGATGTCGGACACCGGATTCGCCAGCACCTCCCCACCGGGGCCGCCGATGACGCGTGCGCCCTCGTCGTCGGCGTCGGTGTAGCGCTGCGCGGCCTCGCCGATCTTGTGCGCCGTCCGGTGCACCTCGTGCAGAATGCCCGCCATCCCGTTCATGAGGCTGGCAGCATGGGTGTTGAGCTGCGGAACCGCCTGTGCGGAAATGGGATCGCTACCCGCGGGCAGCACCCAGCCCGTGGGCATCGACGCACCGGTGCCTCGCGCCAGCTCGGCCAGTGCCGCCGCCGCGGCGGCGAGTTCGGTCGGATCGACCTGTAACGCCACACCTGCCTCCTCTCACCACAGCCTCAGGTCGGCGTCCCGACCGCGGCCGACAACACCCCACCCTGCTGATCTCCGGGCATCGGCATCCCCGGCGCCGCATCCGCTTGGTGGTCGGGGGCCGTGGCCTCGATACCGCGCGGATGCTGGAATTCGGTGAATGTGCCGAATTCCCCGGCCTTTCCGGACATCGTGTCCATCTTGTCGGAGTCCAGCTTCTGCAGTTCGCCGTCGATGATCGCTTCGATGGTGCCGTCGGTGCCGGACCCGAACACCACGAGCACGGCGGTGGTCTTCTCCCAGACACCGACGTCGCCGGTCATCAGCTGGTTGGGATCGATGTGATCGCCGATCTGCTTGTTGTCGCTCCACTTCGCGGTCGTCTTCTCGTACGCCTTCTGCGCGTCGGTACCGCCGTGATTGCCGAACGCCGCGTCGAGCGCCTGCGCCACGATGAGCGACACCTTCTGCGTGCGCCCGTCGGGGAACGGGTATTCGACGGTGCCGTCGGCCCCGGGGGTACGTCCCGGTGGCACCGCACCGGCCTGCTGGCTCTGCGAGGACGACGCTCCCTTCGGCGCCGCATCGGACTGCGCGGTCGCGGATGCGGGCGACGCGGCCGGCTGAGTCTGCTGCGGAGTCGCGGCCGCCGGTTGCGCCGAGACCACGGGCTGCTGCGGATACATCGGCTGCATTCCGCCGTTGCGACCGTTGAGCCCCTGATCCTGCATCTGGCGCATCATCTGCATCTGAGCGAGCATCGGCAGCATCTGACTCATCATGTCGCCCATACCACCCATGCCCGAGCCCATTCCCGAACCGAGAGAGCTCATTCCGGAATCCGGTGAGGTCATACTGGCCGGAGTGGCCGAGATCGGGCTCGTACCGCTCGACGAACCGGTGCCCAGCCCGCTGGGATCCGACGCCGAATTCGAGCCGGTGGACAATCCGTCGGTGAGCGAACCGCCGGTGCCGGTACCGGTTTGATCGGTGCCGGTGCCGTCGAGGCCGAAATCCGTAGGGGTGTAGGAACCGTCGCCGCCGGTGCTGCCCTGCTCACCGAGCAGGTTGGGATCGTAGGTGGTGCCCCCACCGCCACCACCGCCACCGCCGCCCTTGGCGGCCGCGAGCTGCTGTTGGAGCGACTTGTTCTGCTCCGTCAACGTTTTGACCTGCTCGGTCAGCTTTTTCAGCTTCTCCGCCTCGGTCTCGACGCCATCGCCGTTGGCGTCTTGTTTACTCTTCGCATCGTTCATGATCGTCTCACCTTCTTTCAAGCCGGTGGAGACGTAGGTCATGATGTATTCGTTTTCATTCTGATTGTCATCGGGCGGGCTGGCCGCGGCTGTATTGAATTTCTCGATCCATTGCGCGACCTTGTTCTGACTCGATTCTCGATCCTCGATGGTCTTCGTGACCTTCTCGAAGACCTTGTTGTGTGCATCGAGCATGGTTTCGAACGCAGTCCGGAGAGAGTAGGCCAGAAGTTGGTAATTACTCATCGCGTCGGATCGGAGATCGGACATATTGAGGCTGACCTGCGGGATGGCGTCGGCTTTCGGAAGCTGCTTGATATCGCCCGAACCGTACGCCTTCCATATCCCGACCACGACCGTGACGAGCTGCACATCCATGAGACTGATAGTCGCCGGCTGGAGCTTGAACCGGGCATCCTGAGGATACGGTTGCGGGCTCACACCGTAGTCGTCCGGAACCAACAGCGGCGGCATCTGTTTCGTAGAGGTTTCTGCCATCTATTGTCACACCTACACTGGGACCGCGCGCGGCGTAGCATCCGGGGCCGGCTGCTGCGTAATACCCGATGCGGCCGCCGGCTGTTGCGCCACGGTGCCGCCTTGGTAATTCAATGCGGCAGCGGCGCTGTCGCGGAAATTATTTCCGGATAGATCCGCACCCGCCGGACGGACCGGAATGGCCTTGATCTTCGGCGCCCCCGCATCGGCTTCCGGGTTGTAGATCGCGCTGCCGAGAGTTCCACCGGCGCCACGCAGCACCGCACGGCCCAGCGATCTCTGCAGACCCTTACCGCCACCGCGAGCGGCCACATTCTTGACGGTTTTCAACGGGATCTTGCCGATCAGCCCGACGCCCTTGCCCAGCAGACCCTTGGCGAGCAACTTCTCGCCGAACATGCTGCCGATCTTGCCCCCGGGAACCGCGGCGAGCGCACCGGTGATCGCCGCGGCCTTGAGTCCATCGGTCACACTGCCCGTTTCGATGCCCGTCCAGATCCCATCCGTCGCGGCGCCGGCGACCGCACCGACCACGGGTATCGCGGAGACCGCACCGACGACCACGTCCTTCAAGCTGAGCCCCAGAAAACTCATGAGATCACCTATCTGCGACGAGCACCCGGACTCGAACCGAACAGCCGCGACGTTGGGTTGTTGCGACACTCACGACGACTTCATTGTCGATGATTCCCAGGACTGGGAAGTGACCATCGCGGCCGCACCAGTCAGGATGATTCAGGAGGATCCTGACGGTCCGGGAGGAGGGCGCGCAGTGACGAATCTTCGCGGTGAACCGCCCTCGGCCGGGACTGTCGCGCAACGGGTTCCGATGCCCCGTGCGTCGAGGTGAGCCGAGATGACGAGCGCGGAGACATGGCAGGCCACCGTAGCCGACGACATGCCGGAGCCGGCCGAATCGGAATCCGGAACCGGCGACGGCCAATCCGCCAGACCGACGCCGTGGTCCAAGCCCGCGCGGCAGAGCTCGGGGCGTTCCGGTCCACCGATCTCCGGCAGTCCGGCGGCATCCGACACCGCGACGCCGGTCTCGGATTCGATTCGGCCCGAGCAGTCTTCCGGCCAGCGCACGGTACCGGCCGCATCGTCGGTTCCGGCGTCCTCCGCATCGACGTCACCGTGGGCGGCCGGCCGGGCGGCGCCCGCGGAATCGGCGGCTACGCCGGCGACCGTGACGAACTCCGCCGTTCCGGCGTCGGCGCCCACTGCCGGTTCGGGCCTCGTGACCCCCCGCTCCCCGGCTCGCGGGGCCGAGGACAGCGCGGCCGACGACGGCGGGATGGCCGATCCCAGTGCGCTCACCTCGGCGATGCTGCCCGCCATGAGCATGCTGCCCATGCTCGCCTCCGCCCTCGCCGGTCTCGGTAAGAACGGTTCGGGCGCACAGCAATCCGGCAACAGCGGCGGAACCGGCGGCAACGGAAGCGGTGGGCTGACGCCGGAGGCCCAGCAGGCCCTCGACGCACTCCGGAAACTCAAGGACACCTACGGCGACGAGGGCAAGGTGCCGACGAGTCCCGATTCCGGCGGCAGCGGAAAACAGCTCGACACCCGGACCGGTTCGGGCAGCAGTGCCGGCAGCGGGAGAACGGCCGCGCAGATCAAGGCGCATCAACTGTTCCAGCGCAATGCGGCCACGGCCTTCAACACCCTCGACAACGACCTCGTCGACTACATGCGCCGCCACGCGGGAAAGCACACCATCGACAAGAAGGCCGTCGCCCAGCTGCTGCGCGATGTGGATACCGCGCTCGCCCAGCTCGGATCGGCGGCCTACACCAAGACCGGGCAACTCCAGGTCCACCGGATTCTGACCAAGGCGCTCGAACAGGCCACTCGCATCGTCGGCGGCGGCAGCGCGAACTCCAAGGAGGCGGCATCCGAGATCAACCGCCTCACCAAGCAGTACATGTACAACCTGTCGGGCCAACGGTTTTCACGCTCGGGCGGATCGGGGACGAAGGTCGGCGGCACCGTCGGACAGTGGATCCAGCAGGCGCTGAGCGTGCTGGCCGCCGCCGGAGTCGATACGAGCCGCATAGATCCGCAGGCGATCGCGATCATCATCCAGTACGAATCGGGTGGTAATCCGTCGGCCACCAACAACTGGGACAGCAACGCCGCCAACGGAACTCCGTCGATCGGCCTGATGCAGACCATCGGCCCGACGTTCAATTCGTATGCGCTGCCCGGCCATCGCAACATCTACAACCCCGTCGACAATATCGTCGCCGGAGTCCGGTACGCGATCTCTCGTTACGGCTCAGTCAGCAATGTGCCGGGTGTGGTGGCCGTTCGCAACGGGCAAGCCTATCGGGGCTACTGATGGCCGGGACACGAGATTCGGCCGAACCGGCCGACGGCGCCGGACCCCAGACCGGAATCGCCACGTCCGAACCACGCTCGCGCGCGAGCCGATCTCCGGCATCGGCACCCGCAAGACCTCGCGGCGGTCTTCCCTCGACGCTGCCGGGCACCGGGGCCGCCACTGTCGCTCCACCGAGCTCACCGGCGCTCCCCGCCGCCGTTCCGTCCGCGAGCACCGCGGCGGCCGCGTCACTCGCCGGCGGTTCGGATATCGCGATGCTGGCCGGGGCGGCGGGCCCCCTGGCGATGGCCGCGATGAGCACGTTGAATTCGATGGCCGGCCATTTCGGTGAGGGTGTCCCGAGCGCGGAGACGGGCCGATCCGCAGCGCCGCCGACCCTCGCCGACACCGGTGCGCCGACCGGCCCCATCGCCTGGGACAGCGGCGCCGGAGCACAGTATTCCGCTGTGCGCCAGTCGAATTCGGCCGAGTCCGGCGTCTTGGGCGAGGTGAATACCGAACTGCGCCGCATTCTCGGAAGTACGGTCGAGGACACCATGGCGGGGCGGGCGGCGATGGCCGCGATCATCGCCGAGACCGATGCCGCGCTGACCGCGCTCGGCAAGGTCGGCACCGGCGCCGCCGCGCAGAGCCAGGTGGTCGCCGCGCTGGATGCCGCCCTGCAGCGCGCCGGTTCGGTCCTGCGCGGCGGGCAGGCGCAGTCGACGGTCAGCGCCGAGCAGATCAACGCGCTGGCCGCACGCTATATCCGGGACTCCGGTGGCGGCCGCCCGACCCGGGTATATCGGGCGGCCGGCGCGAGCGGCGGGCCTCCCGGGACGCGGCCGGCCGGGGCGGTCGGTCAATGGATCGACCAGGCGATGCAAATCCTGCGCCAGAACGGCTACGACACCAGCCGCATCGATCCGGCCGATATCGCCACCATCATCGCGCACGAATCCGCCGGAAATCCGCACGCGATCAACAACTGGGACAGCAATGCGGCGGCCGGAACGCCGTCCAAGGGCCTGATGCAGACCATCGACCCGACCTTCGACGCGTATGCCCTTCCGGGACACCGGGATATCTGGAATCCGGTCGACAACATCATCGCCGGTGTCCGGTACGCGATCCATCGCTACGGATCGGTCGATCGAGTACCGGGCATCGTGGGCATGCACCGAGGGACCGGTTACGTCGGCTACTGAATGCCGGGCCGCTCACTTCGCCCAGCGAGTGGCGTGATAACTGCTGGGCAGATTGACCACGCGCACCACGGCTCCGGTGTGCGGGGCCTCGACGCACTTGCCGTTGCCGATGTACATCATGACGTGACCGGGATTGCCGTTGTTGAACTCCGACTGCGGGAAGATCAGGTCGCCGGGCTGGATGGCGTTCGGGGCGACCTCCGGAAGCTGGCGGTACTGCGCCGAGGCGACTCGCGGAATCTGCACACCCGCTGCCCGGGCCGCGTACTGGGTCAAACCGGAGCAGTCGAACGAATTGGGCCCTTCCGCGCCCCAGACATAGGGATCGCCCTGCTGCTGCAGGGCCACCTGGACGGCCTTCTGCGCGGCCGACGATGCGGTCGTACCGGCCGGCTGGGTGTATTTCCGGCCGGCCAGGTTGTACATGTACTGCGTGGTGAGCCGGTTGATTTCGGCCGCGGCCTCCTTCGAGTTCGCGCTGCCGCCACTGACGATGCGAGTGGCCTTCTCGAGGGCCTTGGTGAGGATGTCGTGCACCTTCAGCTGCCCGGCCTTGGTATAGGCCGCCGAGCCCAGTTCGGCGAGTTCGGTGTCGACATCGCGCAGCAGTTGAGTGACGGCCTTCTTGTCGAGTTTGTGCTTGCCGGCCAGCCGGCGCATGTAGTTGACCAGGTCGTTGTCGAGGGTGTTGAAGGCCGTGGCCGCATTGCGCTGGAACAACTGGTGTGCCTTGATCTGCGCGGCGGTCTTCCCGCTGCCGGCGCTGCTGCCCGAACCGGTGCCGGTGTCGAGCTGTTTTCCGCTGCCGCCGGAGTTGGGACCGGTGGGGTCCTTCCCCTCGTCGCCGTAGGTCTTCTTGAGTTTCTGCAGTGCGTCGAGCGCCTGCTGCGCCTCGGGGGTCAACGTGCCGCCCGAGCCGGATTGCTGTGTACCGGAACCGTTTCCGCCGCCGCCCTTACCGAGGCCGGACAGCGCCGAGGCGAGCATGGGCAGCATGCTCATGCCCATCATCGCGGCCGGCAGGATCGACATCATGGCGTCCGGATCGAGTCCGCCGCCGTCGTGCCCGTCCGCGCCGCGTCCGGCCGCCGGTTGCGGTGGAACGGCGCCCGCACCGGTACCGGGCGTGGCCGCTTGTACCGGGCCACCGGTTCCCACCGTCGATGCGCCCACACCCGAGGGGATCGATCCGGACGACGCCGGCGGCGGGGCGGGCGGGGCCGGTGCGGCAGGTGCGGCGGCGGCCGGCGGAGCGGCAGCCGGCGGAGCGGCGGGCGTTCCCTCTCCCGGCGCCGCCTGCTTGCTCGGATCTGCTTGCGCCGCACCGGAACCGGGCGCCGGCGGTGCCGACGTACCCGATCCGCCCGGCTTCCGCTGCCCCGGCTTCGTCCACGGCGTCCCCGGACTCGGCGGATTCTCACCGTCGTGTTCGGGCTCGGCATTCGACTCCGGTTCCGGGACCGGGTCGAGGCCGGTATGCCACACTTCCGCACTGGTCATGATCCGCTCCCCAGGACCCGTTTCACTCGTACCCCGGCACCGCTGGGCATGCCGGTCTCCAGCACGCCGCCGGATATCGGGTCGGCGGTCACCACCGCGGCCGGGCCGACCGCGATACCCACCCTGGTCGGCATATGCGACCGGTAGTCCCAGAACACCAGATCCCCGGCCGACACGCGGTCCGTTTCGACCCGCTGCCCGCACAGCCCCTGTGCGGCAACGGTATCCGGCAAAACGACGACCGAGGAGACATCGGCGCCGGGGCTCTGCGCGGACCGCCCGCAACCGCCGGCCGACGGCGCGGATTCCGCACCCGCCCGCCCCGCGCTCGCGGCGGGATCACCGGGCGCCGCGCCCAGCAACCCGCATCGGCCGGTGGTCCACACCGCCGACGCCTGGTAGATCACGTTCTTCGCCAGCACGGCCGCCGTCATCGACTGCCCCACCTGCGCCAGCGCGACCTGACGAGCACAATCGACCGCGGCACCGGCATTGGTCGTTCGCAGCGCCGGCAATTGGTACGGCGCGGACTGCATCGCCGTCAGGCAATCGCGCTCCCACCCCGACACCTCGGAATCGTCGGGGGCGATGGTGAGTTCGGCGAAGGGGTTGGTGGTCGGAATATCCGACGGCTGAATCGTTTCGGTGGTTCCGATGCCCGTGCCGGTGTCGGGGGTGCTCTCCTCGTCCGGTCCCAGCGCACTGTCGCACTGGTACCGGAAATCCGCCGAGGCCGCCGAGCCGGAACTGTCGGTGGCGACCACCAGCACGGTGGCCAATCCGAACAGTGCCGCTACCGCGAGCAGCCCAATCCACACCCACGCCGGAATCAACGAAAGGAGTATGAACCGACCCAGCATTGCGTACCTTCCGACCTCGTCCTACGGCTGCAGATATCTCGCGACCTCGGCCATTCGGCTCTGCCAGTTGGGGTTGGCGTTGTTCTGGCCCTTCGGGGCCACCGAGTTCCAAGGAGTTCCCTGCGCACCGCTGGCCCAGTGGTCGGTATTCACCGCGTCGAAGACCAGCGTCCTGAGGTCCCTGATCCGATCGGCATCGGTCACATCCTCCATCAGATGTTCGGTCGATTTCTGGATGAGTTTGGCGTGCTCGTTGCCGATCCACTGGCTCATTCGAGCCGCACGTTCGCGAGACAGCCTGGTAGTTCCGTCGATTCCCACGCTCTGCAGGTGCTGAGCAGCTCTGTTGGTGGCGAGAGCCCCCGCACCGAGGTCGTCACCATCGATAACAGCCTGCAGTGCCACCATCTTTTCTTTCGTGGGGTTCAGCATGTAGTCGTTGACGAAATCCCGCTCGACGCCTGATGCCGCCCCGCCGTCCAAGGCGACACCGCCGCGCTTGATCCGCCGGAACGTGCGCGATGCCTGTTCCAAATTCGCGAAATCGGCCGCGGTTTCCACCGCATCGCCCTTCCCGTTGACGAGCAGACGCGCCGAGTTCTGGGTCCGGCGCAGCGCGGCGACCAGCAGGCTGAGGTCCTTGTCCGCCACACTCTCACTGCTGGCGTTGTCGGCGATTATCTTCCGGGACCGCCCGACGATGTGGCCCAGTCTGTCGTTCTTCAGCCCCGCACCGAGCATCGCGCCGTGCGAGTCGGCGATACCACCGTCCGCATCCAGTACACCCTGAATCGCGCCGGCCATCCCGCGAACGGATTCGATTCCCCGGGAACCCCCGTACGCGCGCGCGCCTTTGCGCGCCTCCCGGCTCAAGGCCTCCCACTTCGCCATGGACTGGACGTACCAGCCCCGCGAACCGCCGAATCGCTTCTCGTCCACCCACGCGCCGGCCTGCGCTTCGGCCATCAATTTCTTCATTCGCGACTGCGGGTGAAAGCCGCCCGGAAGGGCGCCGAGCAACCATTCGGTCAGAGGCGAGTTCGAGATGGTGCTCGCGCCGGCCATGACGGCCATCATCGTTCCGCTGCCCAACTTGTGGTGCGCGCCCATCTCGCCCATCCCCAGCGCATGGCCCCCGCCACCACCGCCGCCACCGCCGCCTCGGCCCGGGTTCTGGATGGCCAGCGCGAATCTGTTGGCCACCCATTCGTTTCCGCTGTCCAGGCTGGCGGTCAGCCGCTTGAACTGGAGGAAGCCCACGATCATCACGATGGCGCCGATGACGAACACCGACATCTCCTGCCCCTTGGCCTGCCGGAACAGATCTCCGAAGAACAGCAGATAGACCCCGAGCGCGATGATCTGCACGCACATGCGCACCGCGGACATCATGCCGTGCACGACCGCGCGCACGGTGAACGTCTGGGTCGGACCGTAAACCAGTCCGCCACCGGCGAATCCGAAGATCGTCATGATTCCCCAGTACACCGAGTCCAGGGCCGACCAGATGATCTTGAGCGACAGATAGGCGGCGAAGATGAGCAGGATCGTCGCGGTGATCAGCAGCAGCAGACCGGCGCCGATCTGCCCGAAGCTCGGGTTGTCGGCGGCGCGGGCGGCCGCCTGGTCCCCGCACGACTTCATCCCGTCCTTGATCTTGCCTTCGCTTCCCGACCGCACTCCGGCCGACCAGGCCGCCGCGCATCCGGGCCGATCGTCGACGACATGCCCGAAATTCCACACCTGCAACGGGCGGCGCGCGAAATTGTCGGCCATATCCTCCTGCAGGGTCGGCACCATGGCGGACGGATCGGGATTGCTGTTGCCGTTCAAACCCGCCGACACCGACAGTCCGACATTGCGACCCTCGGCCAGCAGCCCGTGGGAGGACAGCACCTCACCGAGCGGATCGGATAGATAGACCGGCCCGATCACCGCGACCACGAGCATCGTCAGTACCTGGACCACGGCCTTGGCGTGAAAACCGCGCTGGAGGAAGTAGGCGGCGATGAGGGCACCGATGGAGGCGAAGGTCGCCAGCATGATCGGCGTCGCCAGCTGCCCGGACAGGGCGTGCGCCACCCCGTTCAACGGCGCGCTGAACACATTCAACCAGCCGAAGTCGAGCACCCAGCCGACCATCCAGGTCGGCAGCGTGACCAGCACCATGAAGAAGGCGAACAGCAGGCCGAGCACGATCGCCAGCCCGGTGTTGCCGGGGTGCAGGATGCCGCCGTGGTTGGTCGCGTAGACGTAATCGGCGAGCGAAACACCATGGGAGTCACGGACTTTCGTCCAGCCCAGCGCGCTGTTGCCGCCCGGCCCCTCGGTCTCGGTCTCGACGGCCGCGGTGGCGACCGCCCCGACGACCATCGGGACGACCAGGAAGACCACCGCGACGATCGCCGACCAGGTGATCCACCGGCGCCGCCGGGTCGAGGTCAGCCGGCGCCAGCAGCGACGGGCGACCACGCGCGGTTGCCACTGTTCGGCGTCCCAGAACTCGAGTGCCCGGGAGGCGTCGAACAGGCGGGGACCGTTCTCGAATAGTCGCGGACCGCGACGGCGGTCGGAGGCGGTGCTAGAGGTACTCATCCGGACTTCCGCTCACACCGAGACCTGCCGGGCCACGGCCGACCGGCGCGCACCGGCTCCCGCGGTCTGCGGCGTACTGCCGATCGCCTCCGCGCGATCCGGCCGGGCGGGACCGAAGACCTTTCCGCGGCCGATGCGGTTGAGCGCATCGCGCATGAACATCTCACCGCGGCGTTCGTCCGGCACGGTGCGTCCCGGCCCGCTGGGCGGTGACGTCTCCTCCCGCAGCACCTGCAGCAGGAACGGAGTCTCGTCCAGGTCGACGCCCAGCCACTGCAAACTGTTGCGCGCCAGCGTTTCGTCGCGCTGCCGGAAGACGAAACGGTTCGGGATCAGATTGTGCGCCGCGCCCCGGAAGTCGGTGGCCGGATCGTGGGAGGCCAAACCGATGGCGGCCAGGTGCTTTCGGCCGTCACGGCTGAAATCGGACGTGACGGCCGATCCGACGTGGGTTTGGGTGAAGTGGTGGGCCTCATCGCCGACGAGGAGTCCGAACCGGCCGTTGTCGGACAGAAACGCCTCGCGCGCGGCGACTCCCACGAGTTCGTAGAGTGCGGTGCCGAGCCGCTTGGTCAGCGGCAGCCGGTTGTAGAGGTGCGGGGTGGTCAATTCCTCGGCGGTGGGCAGCGCCAGATTGTGGCTGCGCACCACGGTGGCGGCGGCATCGAGCCGCAGCACCGGCAGCGTCGGATCGAACAGCACCGGAACCCGATCGAGAATGGTGCCCAGGCGCGCGGCCAGATCCGCGAATTCGTCACCGGCGCCGCTGTCGCGCAACCGGCAGACCACATCGTGCAGGTCCAGCATGCTGCGAATGCCGTGTTCGGCGATGCCGCGAGGCGTGAGCAGACTGCTCATGGCCGCGCCGGCTCCACTGGTCGGCGACAGATCCAGCAGCGGCAGAATGGAATCCAGTGTCCGCTCGCCGGCGACCCGGGGCGCGAACAATCGCAGCGGGTCCAGGGAGACGGTCGGATTACTCAGATCGATGACGACGGCATTGTCGATGGAGGAGGCGAAGTATTCCCACTCCCCCACCTGACTGCGGTCGATAGCCAGGAACTGCCCGCCCATATCGTGGACGAGCACGGCCATCAGTTTCAGGAAATACGACTTGCCCGAACCCAATTCGCCAGTGACGGCGAACGAGGCGGACAGATCGTGCAGCGCCGCCTCCATGATCCCGAAATGGATCGGCTCGTAATTGCCCGAGAGCAGGTTCACCCCGATGACGGGCCCACTGTCGTCACCGATCTGACTGGTGGTGAACGGTACGAAACCCGCCCACATATCCGAGGGCAGGATGTGCGCGAAGTCGTCGTAGGCCCGGCGGTGCGGGCTGCCGGGAATCATCATCGACCACAGATCGACCTGGGCACCCAGCGGCGCGGTCATCTCGACCTGGAAACGCTTGTAGCGCCGCTTGAGCATGTTGACGGCGTCCATCGTGGTCTCGTGTGAGGAGCTGCCGACCGCGATCACCGTCGTGAACGACACCTCCGATTCACCGCTGTTGACCTCGAAGTGGTGGTTGTACTCGGCGAGCATCGCCGCCTTGGACATCAGGGTGTTCTGCGCGAACGAGATCTCCTGGTCGCGCTGATCCATCTGTTCGCCGAGGCGGCGCAGATTCAGTTCGTTGCTCTTGAGCACGGATTCGGCCGGTTTGGTCGACACCCGCATCGCCCAGTCGACCGTGACGTCGTCCATCCCTTCGAGCACACCGAGGAATTCGCTGCCACCGGGAAAAGGCATGCCGCCGTAGGGAAATGCGTGCGGGGTGAGCATGGCCTGATACGACGGGCGGAATTCGTAGTCGGGCTGCACCACCTTGATCACCGGTACGAACGACGGTCGGACGCGGCGGCTGCTGTCGGCCTGGGCCCCCTCGTCGAGGGCGGCGGAGCGGAATACCGCCGCGGTGGCGTCGTCGATCACTCCCGCGCGCGTGGGCGCGACCGGATCGCCCGCCGCGCCACGGGAGAGATAGTGCTCCCACAACCACTGGAATATCGCGGCCGGCACCGGAACCGGATCGAAGTCACCGCCGATGCGGGACAGGATCTCGTTGGCCTTCTCGTCGTATTGGTCGAGCGCTTCGCGCGAGATCGACGAGACGTCGACCGCGGTGGAACCACTGCGCCACATCCGCGAGAGCCCGGAGATCCCGGCGCCGGCATTACCCACCGGAATGCTCAGCAGGAATATCCGCGTCTGCGGCAGGATCGCCTGCACCCGCTCGTAGGAGGCGACCACCTCGAGGGCGTAGTCCTCGCATTCGTCGAGGTCCACGCCCTCGACCATTTTGCTCAGGACATCCAGCGTATTGAGCCGGGCCTGAATGCCCAGCAGCAGCGAACCGGCGGGCAGGCTGTTCACCAGCGCGTGGTGCGCCGATTTCACGTTGTGTTTGTCGCCCGACCGGCGCAGTCCGTAACCGAGGGGATTGATGAAATAGGTGGCGGTCACCAGTCCGGCGTGCGTGAACTGGAGATTTCCGCGCACCGCCGCGGTCGGTTGCAGATCGCGAACGAATGCCATCAGCCACGCTCCCCGGCGGGCACACTGTCGTTGTCGCTCACCTTCGCCAACGTCCTACTCCATCTGTCGAGCACATTCCCGGGCAGCACGCGGGTCCGCGGTGGTGGCGGCTCCACGGCGTCGGCCCGTCGATCGGGCAGGATCACCACGATGCTCTCCTCGACGTACATCGTGTGCCGCGCGGAGTCGGGGGTCACCGGAATTCCGGAGGCGGACACCGGCTTTCGAATCAGGATCAACCGTCCCACCCACATCACGCGGGACGTCAGCCGCACACCGGTATACGGAATCAGGCCGATGCCGAACACCACGGCGACGGTCAGGGCCACCCCGATCAAGAAGGTCACCGCCGGGTTGATCGGCAACGCCATCGCCAGAACCGAGGCGATCAGGATCACCACCACGCCGGAGATGATCTGCGGCAGGGTGTACGGCCCGAACGGAAGCTTCTGCCCGTTCTGGGCCTTGCCGATCATGATCGGGACACGTTTGATCGGCGTGTAGACCTTGATCAGCTCAGTGGCCATACACTCCGCCGACGGGCTGGTCCGGCACGATGCGGTTGGAGTCCACCCGGGCGTAGTTCACCACGGTCGGCAGGATCCAGAACAGGATCGCCGCCACGATGGCCGACGCCGCGACGCCGAGCACCTTTCCGGGGGACAGTTTCGATTTCACCCCCTCGGAGATGAGCAGCGTCATACCCGCGATCGCGATGATGATGATGCCTGCCCAGCGCACGAATTGCAGGATGTTGAAGAGGATGTAGCCGAGTTGACTTCCCATGACGCCGTCCTTTCCGGATCAGTTCTGTGTCGCCGGTGGGACCGAGACCGCGGTCGACGGTGCGGTGGTCGGAGTGCCGGAAGCGGACGCCTTGGCGGAGTCCTGCGTCTGTGCGCCGGAGACGACCGCCAGCGGGTTGCGCAGGGCCGGAAGGGCATCCATGGATTGCACCTGCCACTGTCCCGAGTTGCGGATCATCGTGAGCGGATAGGCCAGAGTCGGAGCGGCGCCGGCGCCGGCCTTCGGATTGATCGTGGCGAGCACTTTCGCCGAGCCCGCGCTCGCACCACAGCTCGCGTCCTCCGACGACACCGTGGTCGTCTCGACGGCCGTGTACGGAGCCGGTTGCAGGGCCGCGATCCCGGAGTTGGGCGTGACGTAGCGGGCCACGTCGCCGGAGCCGGTGAGGTAGGCGGCCAGGAATCCGGATGCCACCTGTGCCAGCGGAGTGTCGGTGCCGCAGGAGATCTCGTAGTTCAGTACCAGATCGTTGCCGCGGCCGGGCGCGCCGACCGCCGACGGGAGTGCCAGCGCGCGGCGGCGGCCGTCGGCGGCGACCGAGACCGGCACGCGGTAGTACTCGCGAAGTCCGCCCGCCGCACCGGTTTTCGCGACGCGGACCGATACGGTCACCGCCCAGACGTCCATACTGCTGTTGCCGATACTGCGCGAGGCGAAGACGACGATCGGATCGGAGACCTGCCGCGGCGTGGACGGGAGCGTCATCTGCTGTGCGTCGACGAATTCGGCGAGCTTCTCCTGCTGCCCGTTCGTCGCCGACAGGTAGGTCACCACGAATTCCTGCGCGAACGATTCCGCCAATTGCGCATTTCCGACGATCGTGGTGGTCGTGGCGTCGGAAGGCCCCGGCGGCGGTGTGGCGAACCAGCTCAGTACCGCGTGCCCGCCACCGAGGACCGCCAGCACGGCGAGGACGGCGAATACGGCGTTGTCGCGGCGGCGGCGAGCGGCCATCCGGCGAAGTAACTCCTCGCCCGAATCCGCCCGTCTGCCAGCCGATGTCCGCACTCTCGAAATGGTAGAGAGCTGCACCACGTTACCGGTTTCGGCTATTCCCCCGGATGGGAACTTCGCCGGCGATACCGGCGTGGGCGTCAATTCACCGGGCTGCGATTCATGCGAAAGGCGAGCCGGTGCTGAAGTTGATCGTCGTAACCGATCGGCACCCGATGGTTCCGCGCCGCGAACGCCTCGCGATGCGGTTCCATCATCGGGACGTCGTCGGCGACCCGAACCAATTGCGCGATGGCCAGCTGCCGCGTCGAATATCCCGGATACGGATACAGCAGCATCGAGGTCGGTGTGTAGCCGCCGCCGTAATTGAGCGCTCGCACCGTCACTCCGGCCGTGTCTCCGGCCGCCAGCCGTCCGCTGAGTTCGATCAGCCGGCCACGGTCGTCGGGATGGAAGACGTCCACCGGACGGAACAGGTAGTCCCAGCGCATCCATGGCGCCGGATCGGTGAGCCAGTGCGAGATGCTGGTGTGCTCGAGTTCGATGACCGCCAGATGGGTTCCGGCTCGTCGATGCGCCTCGCGCAGTCCGACGCGTTCGAGCGTCGACCACGTCGCGGGCTGATCATCGGAGGACACATCCTCGATCAACCACCACGCACCACGGGTGCGGTCGTCGTCGCGTGCGCGGATGGTGACCCGCCAGCGGCCGGGCCTGCCGGAGTTGTGCGGCACCGCGACGTCGAATTGCATCTTGGCGCCGGCCTTGGGCTCGTAGAGCAGATCGAGCACTTCCGAATGGCGATCGAAGGCCGTCATGCGGTGGAACACCTCGGCGATCGACATCCGGGGCACATATTCCTGCACGTCCACGCCGGGCAATCGGGTGATCCCGCTGGGCTGCTGCACGGTCTGGGAGTCCAGATCCCAGATCGCGCCGACCGCGGGACGCGGCTCGGCGACCGTGGCCGCGGCCGGTCCTATCCACAGCCGCAGGCCGTGCACGTCGCCGGCCGGACCGAAGACCGGCCGCAGCTTCAGTTCGTGTTGTCCGGCCCGGGTCGGGATCCGCAGATCCACCTCCTCGGCCCGGTCCCGTGCCGAATACAGCGCATCGGCAAGCCGCGCGGTGGTGAGGCTGTCGTATACCGCCGGCATCTTCGTCAGCACCCGCTGCACGACTCGCTGCCAGCTCGCGAACTCACGCGGCGTCTCCCCCACCGATGCCACCGTCATCACGTCCGGCATCAACGTCTCAATGGTTATCCATGGGATTACTGCGTCGCTTCGCATCGCGCTCGCCCGTACCAGCCGTTCCTCCGGGGGATCTGACTCCGACGAGTCAGCTCGTTACCTGTTTAATGTACCGTTAGATAGCGGTTCAATCAACAGGTTTCGGCATTTCCGCAGGTAGCAGGTGAGCCGACCGACGGCATAACAAACCGACCGGAGCACTTCATCCCACCATAGGACGGAAGACGCTCCGGTATCGGCTCTTCGGTACGAGTGCGGTTCGATCAGCCGCCGGCCATGATGCCGAGCACTCCGGCGCCGGCCAGTACACCGATGTCGTCGATCTCCGACGGGATCACCCGCAGCCCGGTGAGAAAGCCGATACGGGCGTGCGTCGCCACTGCCGCGTTCAACGGTTTCCACAGCGCCGGACCGGCTTTGGACACCGTGCCACCCAGCACCACCAGGTCGAAGTCGAGCAGGGGCGCCACCGAGGCGATGGCCCGGCCCAGCGCCGTGCCCGCCCGCTGCAAGCCCTCGGTCGCCACGGAATCCCCGTCCGCCGCCGCGGTGTTCAGCTCGGCCACGGTCGTGCCACCGAAGCCCTGGGCCCGCGCCCAGCGAAGCAGCGAACGCCCACCGGCCACGGCCTCGACACAGCCACGACCACCGCATTCACAGGGGTCGTCGAAGCCCGGAACGAGCACGTGGCCGAAATGTCCCGCGTTGCCGGTGCGCCCGACCACGGAGAACCCGCCGACCGATACGCCCGCGGTGATCCGGTCGGAGACCAGCACCGACAGCGCGTCCATGACGTCACTGGTGGCCCCGAAGTTGCGCTCGGCCAGCGACATACACACGCCGTCGAGGCCGATCTGCACATTCGCCGCCGGGAACAGTTTGCCCACCGCTTGCGTCAGCGCGAAACCGGTTCGCCACTCGGGTATCTCGACGGGCGCCACCACACCGGCGGACATGTCGATCGGGCCCGGCGAGGCGATTCCTACGGCGGTGACGTCCTGGCCCTCGGCCGCCTCGACGAGCAGGTCGCGGCACACTTCCCAGGTGCCGGCGGCCGGTATCGGAACGCGGCGGACGTCGTCTTCCTCGACATCGTCGGCCACCCGGCACGCCGCGAAGCCGTCCGCACCGATCTGCAGAGCCAGAACCGTCATTCAGTCACCCACCGCCACAATCGTTTCCATCCATCGGCGCGTTCGTCACGCGCCGATCCCGGTCGGCCGCAGCCGATGCCCGAGCACGATACGCCGCCGTGGGGTGGGCGGCGCGGGTTCGGCACAGACCGGCCGCGCGCCGGTGCGGATGATGCGCAGCGGGCGTTTGTGGTCGATCGGCGCGGTGCGGTGGCGGTCCAGGTTCTCCACGATCTTGCCCGCGCTGTCGTAGGCGACGCCGGCCCAGATCATCGCGCGGGGGCCGTCACCGCGCGTGATGAGAGTCTGTGCGAGCTGGGAACATTCGGCCAGCAGGGGGCAGCCGGAACAGATCCGCACTGCGGCGCGCCAGGATTCGGGGTTGCCCACGTCGAGATCCCAGTCGTCGGGGCCGTCCGCGCAGGGGGGCCGGTGCGCGGAGCGCACTGTCGCCGACGGCGCGGGTAGAGGTGAAAGTGCGGTCGGCACAGGGGATCCGAGGGGAAGCCGACGCGAGTGGATTGTGCTCATTTCCGTCTCCGGGGATGCCGAGGACACACGCGTGCAATCACCGTGTGGTTCGCAGACGTGGCCCATGGTCGGGCGGGCATCGGGGCTGCTCAACAGTCCCCGGCAACCAGCAGCGAACTGCTGTACTCGGCACGTTAACCCACGATTTGGCTGTCAGCAACCGCTTTCGCCGCTATTTAACGGCACATTGACCAAGTCGTTGCACGGATGTATCGTCACTTAACGGGACGTTTTTGTACGGTCCGTTTTTCTACGGGGTAAGTTGTGATTTCCTAAGAGGTATGGCTGTGCACTCGGAGTACACGATCGACGAGCTGGCGCGGGCAGCAGACACCACCGTGCGCAGTGTCCGCGTGTACCACGAACGGGGGTTGTTGCCGTCACCGGAAGTCCGGGGCCGCATCGGCTACTACGGATCCGATCACCTGGAGCGGCTGCACACGATCAGCCGGCTGCTCAGCCGGGGTATGAAGCTCAACGGGATCCGTGAACTGCTCGAGGCATGGGATCGCGGCGACGGGCTCGCCGACGTCCTCGGGGTAAGCGACGCTCCGGGCGAGCGCGAACCCGCTGCCACACAGGAGAAGCCGAACAACGACGATCCGCTCGCGGATCTGCCCGACTACGTCAAACAGGCACTGGCCGGCAGTTCCGACCCCCTGGAGGCCTATCGGGTCGCCAATCCGCGCTGTGGCGACCTCGCCGCGCGCCTCATCGACAGCGGGGTGCCCGACACCACCGCCTTCCAGCTCGTCGAGCGGCTGCGCGGGGAATGCAACCAGATCGCCGACCGCTACGCCACCGAATTGTTCTACTGCCTGGCCGGGCAGGCCTACGAGCGCTCACAGCGCGACAGCAAGGACCGCGCGCGGCTGGAAACCGAGGTGGCCATCGCCCGCCTGATCGTCACCCGCGCCGCCTCCGAGCTCATCGACCAGGCCTTCGCCCGGCACGCGGAACTGCCCGCACCCAACGAGGCCGCCCGATAAGTCCGGTTGTTCGCCGTGTCCGTCGCACCGGGCCGGTAGGCTCTGGGAATGCGCAGGCCTCTCGTCCCGCGGCGGGTTCGCGGAATCAATACGCTGGATCGGCGTCTGGTCGACCGGAGCGCGCGGTTGCGGCCGAGTGCCGCCGATACCGTTCTGCGCTCGCTGAGCCACGCCGCCAACGCCAATCGGCTGTGGATCGCGGCGGGCGTGGGCGCCATCGCCTTCGGGACCACTGCTCAGCGCCGCGCCGGAGCGCGCGGACTCGTCGCCGTCGGCATCGCGAGCGGGCTGGCCAACGGCGTCGGCAAACCACTGTTCCCGCGGCGCCGGCCCCCTGCCGAGGCGGTGCCGCAGATGCGGCGCCTGATCTCGCCGCCGATCTCCTCGTCGTTTCCCTCCGGCCACGCCGCCTCGGCGGCGGCCTTCGTCACCGGAGTGGCGCAGGAATCACCGGCGCTGGCGGTCGCGGTGGCGCCGGTGGCGGCGGCGGTCGCGTATTCGCGGGTGCACGTGGGCGTGCACTGGCCCACCGACGTGCTCGCCGGCGCGGCGCTCGGCGCCGCCGTCGCGGTGGGCACCAGGCGATGGTGGGCGGTGCGTCGCGACGAACCCGCGACGGTCGGCCCGGCCCAGCGGATCGAACCGCTGATCGGCGGCGAGGGCCTGCTGCTGGTCGCGAATCCGAATGCCGGTAGCGGCGACGGCGGCGGACTGCTGGCCGATCTGATCCGGAAGCTGCCGGAGGCGGTTCTGCTCGAACTCGGCGAGGATATCGACTTGGACGCCGAGATCGACACCCGGGTGCGATCCGGTTCGATTCGCGCGCTCGGCGTTCTGGGCGGGGACGGCACGGTCTCGGCGGTCG
The DNA here is from genome assembly GCF_000308375.1 of Nocardia aobensis NBRC 100429. Taxonomy (GTDB): domain Bacteria; phylum Actinomycetota; class Actinomycetes; order Mycobacteriales; family Mycobacteriaceae; genus Nocardia; species Nocardia aobensis. Next base: position 27,525 of record NZ_BAFQ01000290.1, read on the forward strand.
CGGAAGCGGCTGTGCGACACGGGCTCCCGCTGGCCGTCTTCCCGGGCGGCACCCTGAACCATTTCGCCCGCGACGTGGGTGTCGAGGATATCGCCGCCACCGTCATCGCCCTCTCCTCCGGTCAACTGGCGCTGGCCGACACCGCGCGGGTGCGCCTGGACGACGGCAGCGAACGCACGCTGGTGAACACCGCCAGCCTTGGCGGTTATCCGGATTTCGTCCGGCTGCGCGAACGCTGGGAACATCGCATCGGCAAATGGCCGGCCGCCGCGGTGGCGATGGTCTGCGTGCTCGTGCGCGCCCAGCCGCTGCGCGCCACCATCGACGGCGAGCCGGCCTCGGTGTGGATGTTGTTCGTGGGCAACGGAACCTACCGCCCCGGCGACCAAGTGCCCACGGCCCGAACCGATCTGCACGGTGCGGGACTCGATATCCGGTATCTGCGGGCGGATCGGCGGTTCTCGCGGGCGCGGCTGATCTGGGCCTCGCTCACCGGAACCCTCGGTGATTCGCCCACCTACGTCCATCGGCGTGCGGACAAGTTGCGGGTACGCGTGGACGGACCGCCGATTTCGCTGGCCACCGACGGCGAAGTCGACACGCGCGGTGCGTCTTTCGATTTCATCGGCGATCCGTCGACACTGCCGGTATTCCGGGTTGCCGACCGCGATTCGGGTCCCCGCCGCTAGCCCGCACCGGAGCCTGCGCCGAGAAGAAGTACACACCTCGTGGTATGAAATCCCTAGTTTTCACATGACGGAGGTGTCGGATCGTGACGCAGGCCAATCCCATGACGGTCGAATCGGCCGAGGCCGCTCTGGCGCGGCTGACCGCACACGATCGCGGCGTGCTCACCGATCTGGTGTGCCGGGTCGACAAAGCCGCCTCCGGCACCGCCGCCGCGGCCCGGTCGCGGAAGGCGCCGGTCCTGGACGAGGTGGTGCGCTTCCTGGTCGATCGGCATCTGCTGCTGACCCACTTCAATTGGGGCGCTTGGGAAGAAGGGCAGCAGGTGATCCAGCGCCGCGACCGCGCGGTGCTGGCGACCTGCACGGCCCAGCAGTGCCTGCAATACCTCACCCTGCTGGTCCGCGCGGACCGCTTCACCGAGGGCACGCTGGCCTCGGCCTTCGAGTCGGGGCTGATGCAGGCGCTCCTGCACCGCCTGCATCAGCACACCTACCCGCACGCGGGACGTTAACCCTCGGCCAGCGCGCGCACCCGGGCGAGGACGTCGGGATAGCGCTTCAGATGCGCGCCGCCGTTGAGATCGACGGCCGCACCGGTCATCCAGCTGGCCCGGTCGGAGGCCAGGAAGGCCGCCATCTCGGCGATCTCCTCGGGCCGGCCGCTGCGCCCGAGCGGGGTGTTCTCCAAATATTCCTCGGTCAACCCCGGCACATACGCGATACCGGCGACCAGCGGGGTGTCGACCAGGCCCGGACTGATCGCGTTCACCCGGATGCCACGCTCGGCCAACTCCAGCGCCGCGACCTTCACCAGCATCAGCACACCCGCCTTGGCCGAACAGTAACCGGCCATTCCGGTGCCGGGCTGACGGCCGTTGAGGGAGGCGATGCAGGTGATGGATCCGCCGTCGGCGAGGTGGCGGCCCGCGTATTTGATCGCCAGGAAGGATCCGGTGAGGCAGACGTCGACGGTCGTCTTCCACTGTGCCAGTTCGAGTTCGGTGATCGGGCCGGGCAGTGACAGACCCGCGCAGTTCACCACCGCGTGGAGGTCGCCACTCGCGTCGAAGCCGGCGGCCACCGAGGCCTCGTCGGTGACGTCGAGCGCCACCGCGCTCGCCGCACCGCCGATCTCGGCCGCCACCGTCCGTGCCGCCTCGAGATTCACATCGGCGACCACGACGCGAAAACCGTCGCGCGCCAGCGCATGTCCGGTGGCGCGGCCGATGCCCGAACCGCCGCCGATCACCATCGCGCCCCGTGTGCCCGCAGGGGTTTCGGGCAGGTTCGCCGCGTCGCCGGGTGTGCTCATCACCGCGCCTCCTGGGTGGTCGCGCGCTGCGCGGCGAGATGGCGGGTCAGGAAGTGCACCTGATGGTCGACGGCGGGTTCGAACCAGTCGTTGCCGGCGAAGATGTCGAAGTGGTCGCACGGATAGTGGCGCACCTCGGCTTGTGCGGCGAAGGCGGCCTTGGCCGCCGCATGAGCCGGCGCGGCCCGGTCGAAGTCGGCGATCTGCATCAGCACCGGCGCGGTGATGCGCGTGGCTCGCCGATCGGCGCGGTAGTTGCCCAGTTCCAGCCCGATCGCCGCGTCGACCTCGTTGCGCCAGGTCGGACCGGCCAGTGCGGTATAGCTCTCGTAATAGCCGTCGGCGGTCAGGGCGGCATGCTCGCCGGGCCTGCCGACCAGCGGCATCATCACCCGATTGCCACCGAAGCGGCCGGCCAGGGCGCTGCGCACACTCGACACCGTGGATTTCGCGATCGCCGCCGCGCCGACCTGCGCGAAAGCGACTCGGCCCGCGGCCAATCCGTTCACCAGCGGCACCAGCGCCACCACGGCGCAGATGTCGGAGCGATCCGCGGAGACGGTGAGGGCATGGCCACCGGACAGTGAGATGCCCCATGCCACCAGACGATTCGGATCCACCCCGGGCTGTCGTGCGGCCGCGGCCAGTGCGGCGCGGTAGTCCTCGGCCTGCGCGGCCATCGAGACCCGCTGCCGGGGCGCACCGGCGGAGGCGCCGAAACCCCGGTAGTCGAAGGCGAATACGGCGAGTCCGGCCGCGGCGAGGCGCTGCGCGAACGGCTCCAGTCCGGAATCCTTCGTCCCGCCGAATCCGTGTGCCATCACCACGACCGGGCGGCCCTCGGGACCGTCGAACGGCCCGTCCGCCGCCCCTTCGAAAAACCATGCGTCACAGGTGGTTCCGCCGGAGCTGAAGTCGACCTGCCGATACGTCGTCACTGCGCCACTCCCACCGGTCGATCCGCCTCCGTCACTCGCGCCCACGGCGGTGGCCCCGCCAGCCGCGCTCGTTCCGCGCCGGCCGGAATCTCGCGCGCCCGCATATCGTGTTCGTAGAGGAAGTAGTCCACCTGCTGGGTGTGGCGGGCACTGGGCACCATATGGCCGGTGTAGTGCTGTTGTTCGGCGACGATCACCCGCCGCATCTCCTCCGCGGACGGCAACCGGTAGCGGCCCACCGCATACGCTCCGATCAACCGCGCCTGACATTCGACGAACGGGAACAGAGTCGGAGTGGACTGGGCGAATCCGGCGAAGGCCAGATCCTCGATCCCGGGCAGGAACATCCGCTTGTACAGATCGATCTTGTTGTCCGGAGCACTGATGAACTCCGGGTCGAAGAACGGGAAGGTGATGTTGTAGCCGGTGGCGTAGATGATGATGTCGAAATCGTCGGCGGTGCCGTCCGCGAAATGCACGGTGGCGCCGTCGAATCGGTCGATATTCGGTTTCGGGATCACATCGCCCGAACCCAGCCGCAGCGGCAGTTCCACCGACTGGGTCGGATGCGCCTCGAAGAATTTGTGATTCGGCTTGGGCAGGCCGTAATTCTCCGGCCGCCCCGCCGTCAGCGGCTGACCCCACTGCGCGACCTTGCGCTGCCAGGAGAACGGGATGTACGGGCTGGTGCGGTAATACTTGTCGGCCGGCTTGCCGGCGATGTATTTCGGCACGATCCAGGCGCCGGAGCGGGTGGACAGCGTCAGCTTGTTGCCCAGCGCCTTCGACGACAGCTCCACCGCGATATCGGCGGCACTGTTACCCAGCCCGACGACCAGAATGCGCTGATCGGAGAAGTCCATCGGGGTGCGCGGGTCGATGTAGTGGTGGGCGTGCATGGTGCGGCCGGTGAATTCGCCCGGGAATTGCGGATAGCGCGGATCCCAGTGATGGCCGTTCGCCACGACCAGGAAATCGAAGTGGCGCACCTCGTTTCGCTGGGTGCGCAGCTCCCAGCCGCCACCCGGCAGGCGCCGCGCGTGTTCCACACCGTTGCCGAATTCGATGGAACGGTAGAGATCGAAGGCGGCGCAGTAATCGTCGAGATACTGCTTGATCTGGGTGTGGTGCGGGAAGTCCGGGAATTCCTCGGGCATCGGGAAGTCGCGGAACGACAGCTGATGTTTCGAGGTGTCGATGTGCAGGGAGCGATATGCGCTGCTGTGCCCGTTCGGATTGCCGAAGGCCCAGTTGCCGCCGACTCGATCCGAGGATTCGAAGCACACATACGGCACCCCGTAGTCGCCGAGCATCTTGCCGGCGGTCAGACCGCTGATTCCGGCGCCGATGACCGCGGTACGCGGTTGATACATCACCACTCCTTTCACGCCGTGGGGCGTGTAGACAGATTCTTGATACTGTCTACTAGTAGACACATTCTCAGATCTGTCCACACATTGCTAGGGTTTTCCCGAAACCGGTCGACAGCGGACCGGTGCGGGTGTGCGGCGAAAGGGGCGGCGGATGAGCGAGACGACAACCACGACGGTGGTCGATCGGCTCTTGGAAGCGACACAGAAGTTACTGGCCGCCAAGGGAATTCGGGCCACTACCATGATGGAGGTGGCCGAGGCGGCGGGCGTCTCGCGCGCCTGGCTGTACCGGCACTTCCCGGACAAACCCGCGCTGATCGGCGCCGCGATCGTGCGGCTCACCGACACCTGGTGGAACGACGCGCGCGCCGAACTCGACCGCATCGACACCTTCGCCGAACAACTCACCATCGGCGTGCGCATCGGCCGCGGCGCCTACGACGACCCGGGCGCGCTGCTCATGCGCCTGCGCTCCTCCGAACCCGAGGAGTTCGCGGCGTGCGCCGGCGCCGGCGTCACCGCCCTCGTCCCCGCGCTGGCCGCGTTCTGGCGCCCCTACATCGACCGCGCCGCCGAGCGCGGCGAAGTACACCCCGCCCACGACCTGGGCGAAGTCGCCGAGTGGGTGGCCCGGATCCTGATCAGTCTCGGCACCGTTCCCGGCGACACCATCGACCCCGACGATCCCGCCGCCGTGTCGCATCACCTGGACACCTACCTGCTGCCCGCTCTGCGCCACGCCCCTGCCGGCACGTCTCAGCGGAGCCGCCGTACGACCTGACCAGGGCCGCCGGCGCTGTCGCGCCCACTTCACGCCATTCGGTTCGTATCGTCGAATGGAAAATGGAAATCATTTCCGTTAGTGTCTGATCTCGCTCCATCGAGCGCTGCGCAGAACACAGAACGGAACAGAGATCAGATGAACAAGATCACCCGCATGACCGTCACCGCGATGACGGTGGTGGGCGCCCTGGGCGCCGGTTCGGCCATCGCATCGGCCGCGCCCACGGCGGCAGATCACGTCCTGAGCACCGAGATCATGCCGGGCGTGCAGTACACCAGCTCCACCGCGGATCAGTCCGTGGTGATCGAGACCGCGACGGCCACGCTCGTCGCGGCGGGCGGGCAATTCCAGGTGCGCGACGCCTCCGGCGCCACGGTCGCCGGCGTCACCGCCTTCCCGGCCGAGCCGAAGGCACTGACCGCCGTCCACGCCGCACCCGAGGTGCGGGCAGCGGCACGCGCGGCGACGCCGGAACTGCACCTCGAGAACATCGACGGCGATCCGCAGACCGAGCGTTTCGATGCCGCGATCCAGGCCGCTATCAACGAGTTCGGCCTGGCTACCAGCGTCGGAACGATGACCGGTGGTCTCATCGGCCTGGCGGTCGGCTGCGGAGTCGGCGCCGTCGCGGGCGCGGTGTTCGGCGCGCCCGTCCTCGACGCCGCCGGACTCACCCTCATCGCCGGCTGCTTGGCCGGAGCGGGCGTCCTGGGCGGTATGGGCGCCATCCTCGGCGCCGCGCTCCTCGGCGTCCCCGTCGGCATCGCCTCCGCAATCAAGTTCCAGCACACCATGAACCAGCCCTACGAACAGCACACCCACGACAGCGAGAGCAACTGAACGCGAGTCGGGCCCCGCGATCGATCGCGGGGCCCGAGTTCGTCCTCAGCTGGTGGGCTGGGTCAGGTCGTAGACCGTCATGCCGCCCACTGTTATTGCGGTGTAATGGGATTCGACCCAGCTGGTGATCTCGCTCGCGCTGCCGGAGCCGCCACCCGGACCACGGCCGCCACCGGGGCCGCCGCCCGCGAAGAAGTAGTGGATGTCACCGTTGTTCACGTACTGCTGGAATTGGGCCAGGGTTGGCGAGTTGTCGCTGCCGGTGAAGCCGCCGATCGCCATGATCGATGTGCCGGTGGACAATTCGAGGCTGCCCGCGGATTGGGAGCCGACCGTGGCGGCCGCCCAGCGGTTGGTCGCACTCTTCAGCAGTTCCTGCAGGGCGGTGTTGTCGGAGTCGCCTCCGCCGGGATTGCCGTTGCGCGCACCGGTCGATGAGCCCGTGGAATCGGCACTGCCGGGTGGTTGCGCGTTCGCGGAGTTTCCGCCGGGAGGCATGCCGCCGAACCCGCCCATGCTGTGGCCGCTGCTGGGCCCGGAGGTCGGAATCGACCCGCTGTGCGGGGTCGCCGCGGTTTCCAGGGCATAGGCGGCAGTGCCGGCGAAGCCGAACAGCAGTCCGGCCGCGGCGACCGCCACGGTCATCGTGCCGAGGGCGTGCGCGCCGGCGATGAGGATCGCCGCGACCACGATCGAGCCGACCAGCACGATCCAGCGCAGCGCCGGATACCAGTCGGGTGTGCGATCCAGCAGGACGAAGTTCCACACGCCGGTGGCCGCCAACATCAGACCCAATGCCGCACGCGCCGAACGGAATTCACGTCCGCGCCACAGCTCCACCACCGCGATGCCGACCAGCGCGGCGATCGCCGGCGCCAGGGCCACGGTGTAGTAGGGGTGAATGGTGCCCTGCATGAAGCTGAAGACGACGCCGGTGACCAGCAGCCAGCCGCCCCAGAGGAGCAGGCTCGCGCGGATGCGTCCGGTGCGCGGTGTGCGCCGGGTGAACCACAGGCCGGCCGCCAGCCCGATCAGCGCCGCCGGGAGCAGCCACGAGATCTCGGTGCCCATCGAGTCGCCGAACAGGCGGGTGATGCCGGTGCTGCCACCGAATCCGGTATTGCCGCCCCCACCGGGGCCACCGCCGCCACCGCCGTTGCCTTCGCCGCCCATCACCCGACCGAGGCCGTTGTAGCCCAGGGCGAGTTCGAGCAGGCTGTTGTCGGTGGAGCCACCGATGTAGGGGCGCGAATCGGCCGGCCACAGGCTCACCAGTGCGACGAACCAGCCGCCCGAAATGATCAGTGCAACAACGGCTCCCAGGAGTTTCAGGATCCGGGCACGCAACGCGATCGGCGCGGCGACGAGGAACACCAGGCCCAGCGCGGGCAGCACCAGGAAGGCCTGCATCATCTTGGTGAGGAAGCCGAAACCGACCGCCACCCCGGCCGCCGCGAGCCAGCGGCCACTGCCCTTCTCGGTGGCGCGGACGGTGCAATAGGCCGCCGCGACCAGCAGCAGGACCAGCAGGGCGTCCGGGTTGTCGAACCGGAACATCAGCGCCGCGACGGGAGTCAGCGCGAGCGCCGCACCCGCGATCAGACCGGCCGCCGGACCGCTCCAGCGCCGCACCGCCCCGTACACCAGCCCGACCGACGCCACACCCATCAGCGCCTGCGGCAGCAGCAGCGAGAAGGAACTGAATCCGAGCAGCCGCCCGGACAATCCCATCACCCACAGCGCGGCGGGTGGTTTGTCGACGGTGATGGCGTTACCGGAGTCGAGCGATCCGAACAGCAGGGCCTTCCAGCTCTGCGTGCCCGCCTGCACAGCGGCGGCATAGAAGTCGTTCGCCCATCCCGACGCACTCAGACCCCACAGGTACAGGAACGCGGTCGCGACGAGCAGCACCAGCAATCCGGGCCGCGCCCATCGCGGCTGGTCGGAGGGGCCCGACAGGAGAGCTCCCCATTTCGCGGTCTGCGGTGGCGATCCGGTCGGCTCGGCCTGCCGACGCGGCGCCTCTGTGATCGTCATACGGTTCTCCTCCGCCTCGCTCACCGGGCTGTCTGCCGCGGCCGTCGCATCGAGGATCGCGCCCGGAGGTGGGCCGGCTCTTTGCCGAAGCTATGCGCGAACTGTGAGACGACATCCTTGACCTCAACCAGGGTTGGGGTAAGAGAGTTGTCGCATGACCACTTCGATCGACACGGTGACGCAATGGGTCGAGCAGCACGCTCGTCCGCTCTCCGCATCGGACCCCGAGCAGCCGATCACCGATCCGGCCGCACTGCGTCAGCTGATCGGCGCCGCACGCGTCGTCGCCCTGGGAGCCGCGACCCGCGACACCCACGAGCTGTCCGTGACCGCCCACCGGCTGCTGCGATTCCTCGTGGCACACGCCGGATTTCGCAGCCTCGTCCTGGAAGGCGACGATGCGACCAGCGCCGCGCTCGACGAGTATGTGCGCACCGGGGCCGGCGACCCGCGCGCGCTGCTGACCGAGGCACGATCGTTCTGGCGGACCGAGGAGATACTCGAGGTCGTCGCCTGGATACGCCGATACAACGAGGAGCACCCGGACGATCCTGTTCGTATCGCCCATCCGGAACCCGAGGGCCGGGTCACAGCGGAATCCGGCGACCTCGGCGAGATCGAAAGAATGCTGGCGGACAATGTGATTCGCTGGCACACCGACACCGGACACAAGATCGTGTACTGGGGCGGAACGACGCATACGGTCGCCGCGGCGGCACGACGTGTTCTCCTCGGCGACCAGCGGGTCACCCATCGCAGCGCGGGCGGCCATCTCCGGCAGCATTTCGGCTCCGGCTATCTGTCCGTCGGCCTGACATTCGACCACGGCACGACCACCGACACCTTCCCCTCCCCACCGGCCGACTTCGCCGAAGCCGTACTCGGCCGCGTCGATCTGGACGCCTATCTGCTGGATCTACGCACCCCGGGCCCGGACTCGGTGCGAACCTGGCTCACCGAGCCCGCGAAGACCCGCTTGATCGGGCCCGTGTACGACCCGGACAACGATGACGCGTTCCACCTCTCGGGCGGATCCCTCGGCGAATGGTTCGACCTCGTCGTCCACCACCGAACGGTGACGTCCATCCGGCCACTCGGGTCCCGTCGTGGATGAACGGTCGTGGCGATGTCCGCCCGACCGGCACCTTCCGAGCGCACCAGCGGCCGTTCATTCGATGGTGGACGAGAGGTGATGTGACGGAACGGTTTCCGCCACGGGTGGCATGATTGCGCCACAGCGGTGTGTTGCATGGTCTTGGCGTTGGGCGTGTTGATCGTTCGCCGGTACTTTGCCGAATATGACTGCGAAGCAGGGTAATCCGCACGACTCGCTGTTTCGCAAGATCATGTCCAACCCTGCTGCGGCTGCCGGAGAGTTTCGGGCCGTCATGCCGGAGTGGCTCGTCGCGCTGATCGACTGGGAGGGTATGGAACTGGCGCCCAGCAGATACGTGCTGCCGAACCTTCGAAACCGCGACAGCGACATCCTGTTCAAAGCGACGGTCGGCGGTCGCGACGGGTACATCCACCTCTTACTCGAACACCAGAGCACTCCCGACAAACATATGCCGTTGCGCGTCCTCGAGTACATGATCGGCACTTGGACTCAGCACCTGAACGACCAGCCCGGTTCCGCTTACTACCCCCTGGTGATACCGGTCGTGGTCAACTCCGGCCCGAACACCTGGCGCTGGAACTACACCACCGAACTGTGGGACCGCATCGGCGCGGACCCCGCAATCCGCGCACAACTCGGCGATCTGGTGCCACGGTTCCGGATCATCGTCGACGACCTCGCCGGACTCGAGTTCAGCGATCTCTACGCCCGTGAGCTGGCACCAGCGGTATTGATGATGCTGATCCTGCACCGGCTGGCATTCAAGAACGAGCACCTGGACCGGGATCTTCAGCCACACATCGAGGTACTGCGCGCTGTGGAGGATTCACCGAACGCAACGAATGACCTGTTCAGCCTGTTCACGTACATTAGTAAGGTGTCCGAGACCAACGCGCGGGACCTGGGGCGCCTGGTCGACCAACTCGGCCCGCTGGCAAAGGAGGTCGCGATGACCACAGCCGAACAGCTCCGCGCGGAAGGCCAGACCAAGGGGCAAGCCAAGCTCATCCTGCGCCAGCTGACCGTCAAGTTCGGCCCTCTGGCCGCTGAGGTCGCAGACCGAGTACAAGCCGGCAGCGCAGCCGAACTGGAAACGTGGGCCGAACGAGTGGTGACCGCAACCACCCTCGACGAATTCTTCGCCTGACCGGATGCTGGTCCGACCGACGCGCTCCGCGGCGAAGTAGTCGCAACCTGCGGCTCACGTGGACGTCCGACCGTCGATGACCGCATCCCACACGAAATGCGGCCCTCCACGCGGCGATCACGCGGTCAGGTCGTAGACCGTGACTCCGTCGATCGTGCGGGCGGTGAAGGTGTCGGCTACCCAGGCGGCGATCTCGGAGGCGGCCTGGCTGCCGCCGCTGGAGGTGCCGCGCATGCCGCCCAGGCCGGCGCCGCCCAGGAAGTAGTGGATCTTGTGCTGGGCCACGTACTGCTGGAACTGCGCGAGGGTCGGGGACGGGTCGGTGCCGTTGAAACCGCCGACGGCCATGACCGGATCGCCGGTCGCCAGTTGGTAGGCGGCGGCGCTGTTGGAGCCGACCGCGGCCGCTACCCAGGTGTAGGCGTCGGCGTTGTCGCTCAGTGCCGCAGACAGATTCGAGCCGACGGTGATACCGCCGAGGAGCCCGCCCATCGGTCCGCCGGCATGCGCGGTCGCACCGCTCGTCGTGGATTGCCCACCGGGCGCACCACCCGGCGGCATCCCACCGAAGCGCCCGCTGGACGGTCCGGCGGACGGAATCGCGCCGGTGTGCGGAGTCGATGCGGTCGCCACCGCGTAGGCGGTCGGTCCCGCCAGTCCGGCGGCCAGCGCGACGGCCACCACCGCCGCACCGAGTGCCCGCGGCAACCGGGAGACGACCAGCAGCAGCGCCGCCGCGCCCACACCGACCACCGCGATGACGGGACGCAGCCACGGATTCCACTCACCGGTGCGCGCCAGCAGGATGCAGGCCAGGACGGTCGTCACCACCAGCGTGCCCGACAGTACGGCGGTCGCGCGAAGGTCGTTGCGCCGCAACCACAGTTGCCAGGCCCCGATCGCCACACTGCCGGCGACGGCCGGGGCCAGCGCCACCGTGTAATAGGGGTGCAGGATGCCGCTCGCGAAGCTGAAGATCCCGCCGGTGAGCACCAGCCAGCCCAGCCACAGCAGCAGCGCGGCGCGCGTCGGGTCGGTGCGTGGTGCGCGACGGGTGAGCCACAGTCCGGCCGCACCGAGGATCAGCGCCGCGGGGATCAGCCAGGAGATCTGGCCGCCCATTTCGGAGCCGAACAGCCGTGCCCAGCCGACGTCGTGGTTCATATTGCCCAGCCCGCCGACCTCGTCGCCGGTGAGCCGGCCGAAACCGTTGTAGCCCAATGCCAATTCGAGCACGCTGTTGTGCTGGGAACCGCCGATGAAGGGTCGTGAGGAGGCCGGCCACAGCGCGACGACGGCCAGATACCAGCCCGCGGACACCACCATCGCGAGCACGGCCAGTACGGAGCGGACGACCCTGGATTTCCACGGCACCTGCGCCGCAAGCAGATACACCGCCGCGAACACCGGCAGCACGATGAACGCCTGCATCATCTTCGCCAGGAATCCGAATCCGACGGCCACCCCGGCCAAGGGCAACCACCATGCGGCACTGTTCTTTTCGATGGACCGCAGCACGCAGTAGGCAGCGGCGGTCAGCAACAGCACGAGCAGGGCGTCCGGGTTGTCGAAGCGGAACATCAGCGCCGCGGCCGGCGTCAGCGCCAGCACCGCGCCGGCCAGGATGCCGGGCCAGTGCCCTGCGACCCGCCGCACCCCCGCGTACAGCACGGCGACGGCGGCCACGCCCTCCAGGGCCTGCGGCACCAGCAGACTCCACGAGTTGAAGCCGAAGAGGCGCGCCGAGATGTCCATGACCCACAGCGCACCGGGGGTCTTGTCCACGGTGATCGCGTTGGCGGCATCGCTGGATCCGAACAGCATCGCCTTCCAGCTCTGCGATCCGGCCTGTACGGCCGCGGCATAGAACTCGTTGGCCCAGCCACTGGCGCCCAGATTCCACACGTACAGCAGCGCGGTGGCCGCCAGCAACGCCACCAGCGACAGTTGCCGCCACCGCGGGCGCGCGGTCCGCGTCGGTGGCGGTTCGGTCACCGCGACCGGGGGCGTGTCCAGCACAGTCGTCGTCATACGTCGATCGTCATCGACCGAGGTGGTTGCCGCCTGGGGCTTCGCTGTGTGCTCGCTGTGAGGTCCTGATCCGGTAGTCGGACGGTGAAGACGGTATGGCCCGGGGCACTGTCGAGGCTGATCGTGCCGCCGTGCGATTTCACCACGGCCGCGACGATCGCCAAACCCAGACCGCTGCTTCCGGCCCGCCGCGAGCGTGAGGAATCTCCGCGCGCGAACCGCTCGAACACCTCCGGTTGCAGCGCCGCGGGGATGCCGGGGCCGTTGTCGGCGACCCGCCAGATCGCGCCTCCTCCGACCTCGCGCTGCAGCGAGACCGTGACCGTGGTGCCGGGTCCGGTATGCACCCGCGCGTTGGCGAGCAGATTGGCCAGCACCTGATGCAGGCGCGCCGCATCACCGGTGACGACGACCGGTTCGTCCGGCAGATCCAGATCCCATTGGTGGTCCGGGCCCGCGATATGGGCGTCGCTCACCGCGTCGACGGTCAGGCGCGTCACATCCACCGGCTCGTGTTCGAGGCCACGCCCGGAATCCAGCCGGGCCAGCAGCAACATATCCTCGACCAGCGCCGTCATCCGCCGCGATTCCGAATCCACCCGGCTCATCGCATTGGCGACGTCGCCGGGCACCTCGGCCCGTTTCCGTTGTGCCAGTTCGGCATAGCCGCGGATCGCGGCCAGTGGGGTGCGCAGTTCGTGACTGGCGTCGGCGAGGAACTGCCGCACCCGCGTCTCACTGGCGTGGCGGGCAGACAGCGCGCTGTCGATGTGATCGAGCATGCGGTTGACCGCGGAACCGAGCTGTCCGACCTCGGTGCGCGGATCGGCATCGTCGGCCGGAACCCGCACCGGCAATTCCACCTCGCCCCGATCGAGTTGCAGATCGGCCACCCGGGAGGCGGTGGCGGCCACTCGGTCCAGCGGCGCGAGCGCGCGGCGGATCACCCAGATGCCCACGGTGATCGCGATGACGAACACCACCGCGGTAACCACCACCAGGATCAGCAGGACCCGCATCAATGTGGCGTGCACCGCGGTCAACGGCATACCGGTCACCACCGTGGCCCCCGACCAGGTCGAATTCGCGACCACCCGATACGCGCCCTGCCTGTCGAGGTCGACGGTGACGGGAGTGCCGTCCGACGACACCTCGGCCAGCTGCCGCTGGGCGGTCGCCGACAGGCGCGTCTGGGTTCCGTCGGCATCGATTTTGGCGGCGGTGATCTCGGTGCCGTCGATACTGGCGCCGACGGTATCGGCCTGGATGCCGCGGCGGTCCAGGAAATCCGGTCCCGGACCGCCGTGGTTCGGCGGCGGCCGGTTGTCGTGGTCCTGAGCGCCGGGGGGCGGACCCAGACTGGGACCACCACCGGCCTCGCCGAGGGAACGCTTCTGCACATCGACCAACTCGGTGTCGAGCTGATGCACGAGAAACTGCTGCAGCGCGAATTCCGTTGCGGCGCCGATACCTACGACGACGACCACCAGCAACAGCAATTGCCCGACGAGCAGTCGCGCGCGCAGCGACCAGCGGCGTGCCGACCACCACCGGCGGGTCCGCGGCACGGCCTCAGCCGGCGGGTTTGAGGACATATCCGGCGCCGCGCAGCGTGTGGATCATCGGTTCGCGTCCGCTGTCGATCTTCTTGCGCAGATAGGAGACATAGAGCTCGACGATATTGGAGCGTCCGCCGAAGTCGTAGCTCCAGACCCGGTCCAGGATCTGCGCCTTGCTCAGCACGCGGCGGGGGTTGCGCATGAAGTAGCGCAGCAGTTCGAATTCCGTGGACGTCAGGGTGATCGGTTCGCCCGCTCGGGTCACCTCGTGGCTGTCCTCGTCGAGCATCAGATCACCCACCACGATCTGAGCGTCGTTGCCGACAGTGGTGATGCCGGTGCGGCGCAGCAGCGCGCGCAGGCGCAGGACGACCTCTTCGATGCTGAACGGTTTGGTGACGTAGTCGTCGCCGCCGGCGGTGAGCCCGGCGATGCGGTCCTCGACCGAATCCTTCGCGGTCAGCAACAGCACCGGCAGATACGGCAGATCACGGCGCAGCTTCGTGAGCACCTCGAGGCCCGTCATATCGGGCAGCATCACGTCGAGAACCACCACATCGGGCCGGTTCTCGCGGGCGGCGGTGACCGCGGTGCGCCCGTCGGCGGCGGTCACGACCTGCCAGCCCTCGTAGCGCAGCGCCATCGACACCATTTCCGCGAGCACCGGTTCGTCGTCGACGACGAGGACGGTCACGGGGCTGCCGTCCGCGCGGCGCATCACGACGCGCTCGGCCGGGGTGTTCGTGGTGGTCATGACCCCAGTCTGGGAACGGCTGCTATGCGTCCGCTGTGCCGTGTCTGGGGGTCGGCTGTGAGTGCGGCGGTCGGGCCCCGCGCACCACAGCGAGTACCGAACGAGTCCACAGCGCAGACCCAGCTTCGCACCGCAGGGTTGACCGAGCAACGCGATCGCGGCATCGACGGCCCGCGATCGCCTTCGACGACAAGGAGCATGCGATGACCGAGCCCACCCCACAGCCTCCGGCCGAGCCGGAACACACCTGGGGCGCACCGCAGACCCAGCCGGCCGCCACCTGGTCGACGAAGAAGTCGCTGGCCGCGGTCGGCATCGCCGCGGTGATCGCGGCGGCCGGAGGCGGCGTCGTCTACGCGGCCACCCATTCCGGCGGCAGTGAGCACGGCGGTCCGGGCGGCCCCGGGACCAGCTGGGGTGGTGGGCGCAATGCCTCGGGTCCCGGCGGTATGGGCATGACGGGCGCGAGCCTGCACGGCCAGTTCGTGATCTCCGACGGCAACGGCGGCTACACCACCGAGATCACCCAGACGGGCACGGTGACCGCGGTCTCGGACACCTCGATCACCGCCAAGAGCGCCGACAACTTCAGCCAGACCTACACGATTTCCGGCAGCACCCAGCATTCGGACGTGAAAGTCGGTGACACCGTGCGCATTCAGGGCACGCAGGCGAATGGGACCGCGACCGCGACGGCGATCACGAGCGGCACCGAATCCGGTCGGACGGATGGCCGCACGGGACGGTCGAGCCGCTTCGGCGGAATGGCGCAGGGCGGCGATCCGGGGCAGAACGGTCCCGGTCCGGATGGTGCGGCGCCCGGACCGGGCGGCGGCCCCGGTATGGCCCCGCCGATGGACGGCGCTCCGAATCAGCCCAACGGCTGATCGCACACTCCGGCCGCCTGGCACACCTCTGGCAAACTGGGCGAATGGACAGCGATGCGGTGATCGTGCCCATGGGTCTGGGGCATTTGCGGCAGGTATTGGATCTGGGGCACGAGGTGTTCGACACCGACGTCAAGCCTTACACGTCGTGGTCTTTGACGTCGGTGGCCGAGCACCTCGATTCGGCGGACAACGCCTGCTGGGTGGCCTTGGATTCGGATCGGGTGGTGGGATTCGTCCTCGGATCCATGGAATTCGAACTCCGGGACGACTGGGGATACCTCGAATGGGTCGCGGTGGCGCCGGATATGCAGGGGCGCGGACTGGCGCGGCGACTGGTGGATATCTGTTCGGAGGCGTTGTTCGCTCGGGGAGCCCGGCGCATCGTGACCGACGTGGAGCAGAGCAACACCGCCTCGGCCACGTTGATGGCCCGCAGCGGATTCAGTCCGGCCGCCTCGGTCACCTTGTTCGTACGACCCAATCCCGCTGAGCCGGAACCGGATTCGGAGGCGCCGCTGCCACCGATCGCACCGGGCGCCAAACGAGCCCTGATCCGGCGCGGCCGCCTCGCGGGCGACAACCGCAGCCCGCACTGAGCCACGCGAACTCACCGCGGCCCGACGTTATCCAGTCCGTCCCTGCCGCATCGCCGGCGCCATGCCGAGAGCCCCGGCGCCGGATGCACGGCCATCGTCCGGCCCGCGGCCGACGCACACCGCCCGCACCAGGAAGTTGTTCAGGACCGGAATCAGCAGTTCCACCGGCGTCATGAGCACGTAGAACCAATTGGGTTCCCCGCTCACCGCCCATGCCAGGATCCGGGCGAGTCCGCCGGCGAAGAAGACGGCGCCGAGCGCGTTGATCGCCGGCCCGCGGCGCTCCACATCGCGCGCACACCACGCCACGGCCAGGCCGTAGGCGCCGAACACGACCGCGTAGAAGCGCATATCGGAATCGACGGTGGCGTTCACCGGTCCGCCGCCGATGATGCTGGCGGTGCCGAATAACAAGTGCGCCAGCGCGATCCCCGCACAGGCGAGCCCGAACACCAGTAGCCAGATCTGCAGCACTCGTCGCATGCCGACCCCTATTAGACTTTTGTTGAATAAGTTCCACGGTAGGCCGCTGCCCGGATTCGCGTCAACACCGCACGCCTACGATGAGCAGATGCCGAGCCGACGCCGCCTCACTCCCGAGCAGCGCCGCGACGAATTGATGGACGTGGGCGCGCGATTGTTCGGCGAACGCTCCTACGACGAGGTCGCGATGGAGGACATCGCCACCCACGCCGGCGCCTCGCGCGCCCTGATGTACCACTACTTCCCCACCAAGGGGGAATTCTTCGCGGCCATCTGGAAACGAGCGCACGATCGACTGCTCGCCGAACTGCGCATCGATCCCGACGAGCCGGTTCGCACCGCCGTCTACCGGAGCCTGGTGGCGCATCTGGATTTCTACCGCGCCCACGTGCCGCTGGTTCTCATCGCCAACCGCACCGCTTCGGCGGCCGATCCGGCGGTACGCGGACCGGTGGTCGAGGACCTGAACGCCCTGTGCGAGCGTGTCCTCGACGCATGTGGCGCCACAGGGCACACGCGCGAGGTGGCCGCCGCGGCGCTGACCGGATGGATCGCCTTCATCCGCGAGGTAGCCGTCGAATGGCTTGCCCATCAGCGCATTTCGCGCGACGAAGTGCTGCGGATGTGCATGGCGACCTTGGACGCCACTGCGGGTGCACAGCTCGATCTGACCGCGCCGCCGCGACGCTGACGCGTTGGGGACCGGGCGAACCGTGGTCGCCTCAACGCTGGGAGAGCCGATCGAATATCGCCCTGGCCGCGCCGAATCCGACTACCGCGAGGCCCGCACACCAGACGAGGGCCAATGCGGCGCTTCCGCCGATCCCGCTCGAATTCAGCAGGCCGCGCACGGTGTCGACCACGGGTGTGGCGGGTTGGTAGTCGGCGAAGCCGCGCAGCCAGCCGGGCATGGTGGAGGTCTGCACGAACGCGCTGCTGATGTAGGGGATGAACATGATCGCGTAGGTCATCCCGCCGGCCGCTTCGGGATTCTTCGCCACCAGCCCGAGCGCGACCGCGATCCAGCAGATCGCCACCACGAACAGCACGATCATGGCCAGTGCGCCCAGCCAGCCCAGCGCGTCCGCGTGCGGGCGATAGCCGAGCAGTACGGCCACGGCCACCGCGATCGCGATGGCGGCGAGATTGCGCGCCACCCCCTCGCCGACATGCCCGGCAAGGATCGCCTGCCGGAACATCGGCAGCGTCCGGAACCGGTCGATACTGCCCCTGGTCATATCCGCCGAGACCGCGGTCGCGGTGATGGACGCACCGAAACCGGTGCACAACAACATGATTCCGGGCACCACGTAGTCGAGGTAGGAACCGCCGACGTCGATCGCGCCGCCGAAGACATAGGTGAACAGCAGCATCACCAGGATCGGCATGAGCAGCGAGATGATCAGCGTGTCCGGACTGCGCAGGGTGTGCCGGGCGCACCGGCGGAACATCACCGTCGAATCCGCGGCGATCATCCTCATCGGGCCGCCGCCTCGACGATATCGGCGGCATGGGCGGCGGCGCCCTCGGTCCGCAGGGTCGGGGCGAATTGCTCTGCGCGAATGCGGCGTTCGGGTTCCAGCAGCGCGGTCACGCCGCGAACGAGTCGTTCGGTGGTGAGATCGGTGAAACGCAGATGGGCGCCGAGTCCGAGCCGGTCCACCTGTCCGCCCCACATCGGCTGTTCGAACGACACCGAGCACACCAGTGTCGGCAGACCGGCGCGCAGACTCTCGAACAACGTGCCGATCCCACCGTGATGCACCGCGGCCGCGCAGTAGGGGAATACCAGGTCGTGGGCGAACGGGCCGACCACCTTCACCGTCGAATCACCCTGTGTGCGAGCGGTTTCCATACCGCTCCAGCCCGCACTCACCAATGCCCGTACGCCGAGCCGGCGCGACACCTCGCGCACCATGGCCAGTACGGCGGCGGGATCGCTGATCGGCATACTGCCGAATCCGAAGAACACCGGCGCCTCCCCCGCGTGCACCCAGGACAGGATGTCGGTGTGGTCGTCGCCGAGTTCGCCGACCGCATGCCGGGTCTGCTGATCCAGCGTCAGGAAACCGGTGAACGGGCGCCGGCCGTCCCATTGCGCCGGTAGTCCGGGCACCAGCGCCGGATCGTAGATCTGCACTTCGGGGACCCGCCGCCGCGCCAGCACCGCCGCGATACTCGCCCGCGACTTCGGCAGTCCGAGCATGGCACGTAGATCGTTCAGATAGCGCATGAACATGATGCGCCGCAGATTCTCCGCCACCGCCCACGTCGCGCGATTCACCGGCGCGGGCGGCGCCCAGCTCGCCGGCAGCGCACCCGGGAACGGATAGGCCCCGTTCGCCCGCGCCGGGAAGTAGTGCAGGCTCACCAGCGGCACATCCATCGCCTCGGCGACCGAGCAGGCCCGGTCCTCGGTGACGGTGCTCGCCACGATCAGGTCGGCGCCCGCGCACACCTCGACCACCTCGCGGTTCATCCGGTCGGCATAGTCGGCCATCTGCCGGGCGACCAGCTGCATCAGCCGCAGTGTATTACCCGCGGCGAGGGCCCGCTGCCCCTCCTCGGAGCTGTAGAGCTGCTGTACGTCAGGCCCGCAGGCACGCGCCGCGAGCCCCGCCGAGGTGGCGAAATCGACCAGATTCGGCGGCGCGCCCAGCACCACGTCGTGGCCGCGGCGCCGCAATTCCAGCCCCAGGGCCAGCACCGGTTGCACATCGCCGCGGGTGCCGGTCAGCGGAATGGCGATTCTCATGTCGAGTTATCTCCCCTTTTGCCGAGAGCGCAACACTTTCGGCCGAGAAACCCGATGGGGACACTATGGGATATCGAACAACCGGGCGCGTGGGTAACGTGCCGGGCGTGCACATCGCCATGTTCATGGACTATCACCCGGCGACGCTTGGCGGGGTGCAGACCGCGGTGGCGGCATTGCGCCACGGCCTCGAACGCGCCGGCCATCGGGTGACGCTGTTCGTGGCGCCACTGTCGGGCGCGGCGATGCCGCCGGACGCGGCATCCGACGACGGGGTGGTCGAACTGGCTCCCCTGGCCGGCGCGGTGGTGAACGGCTTCCCGATGGTGTTGCCGACCGCGCGCAACGCCGCGCTGATCGATGCCGCCTTCGCCGCCCGCGGACCCGTCGATCTCGTCCACACCCACACCACCTACGGGGTGGCGATCGCGGGGATGAAAGCCGCACGGCGGCATCGCATTCCGCTGGTACACACCGCGCAGAGCCGTGACGACGCCTTCATCGAGCACACCGCCCCGGCGCCCTACCCCTCGGCGCTCGCGCTGCGAATCATGCACGGCCGCTTCGTCTCCCATCCCGCGCGGATGCCGCGGGGCACGCAGAGCCGGGCGGCCCGGCACGCATGGCACACCATCGTGGGCCAGGGGCAGGCCGCCGACCGGGTCATCGCACCGACCCGCCATTTCGCGGATCTGCTGCTCGACCACGGCCTCACCCGGCCGATCCGGGTGGTCTCCAACGGCGTCGACGACGCACTGTTCGACGACCAGCGGCCCCCGGCCGCACGCGCCGTCGAAGGCCCGCTGCGGTTGATCTGGTGTGGGCGGCTCTCCGCGGAGAAGCGACTGCTCGAATCGATCGAGGCGGTGCGGCGCGTCCCGGACTGCACCCTCGACGTGTACGGGGAGGGCGAACTGTCCGCCCGCGCGGCCGCGGTGGTCGCCGAATACGGGCTCTCGGATCGAATCACGCTGCACGGCAGGGTTTCTCAGCAGCAGTGCCTCGACGCCATGGCCGCCGCGGACGTCCTGCTTTTTCCGTCGTGGGGTTTCGACACCCAGGGCATGGTGCTGCTCGAAGCGATCGCCACCGGCCTGCCCGTGCTCTATTGCGATCCGGACCTGGCCGAATCCGTTCCGGCGGGCGCCGGTCTGCGCGCCGGCGACGCCTCCTCCGCGTCCCTGGCGGAGGCGATCGGCGTGCTGGTGAACGACCGCGGCAGGCTGCTCGCGATGCGTGCCGAGATGACCCGGCATCGCGATTCGGTGCGACAGTCCGGCCGCATCGACGCGATCGTCGAGGTCTATCGCCAGGCCCGGGCCGACATCGAGCCCGCCGCACAGCGACCGGTGCCGCAACGGCTGTCCGACGTGCCGACCGCGCCCGGCGCCCTGCCGCTGATCGGTCACAGTCTGCGCGCCCTGCGCGACGCACCGGGTTTCGTGACCTCGCTCGCCGAGCTCGGCCCGATCGTGCGCATTCGATTCGGCCGCAAGACCGGCTATGTGCTGACCACGCCGGAGCTGGTGCGCGAGGTCGGCCTCGGCGACGCGGAATTGAATCGCGACGATCTGCGGGAAGCGATCGCCGATGTGGCCGGCGGTTCGGTGAACGTGCTGCGCGGCGCCGAACACAAACTGCGCCGGCGCATGATCGCGCCCGCACTGCGGCAGAGCCGGCTCGCCGAATACACGGTCACCGCGGCCGAATTGGCCGACACCTGGTCGGCCGCACTGCCCGCCGGAGGCCGGGTCGACCTGATGGACGAGGCGCACGGCCTGATCCTCGACACCGTGTCCTCGACCCTGTTCACCGCCGAATTCAGCGAGGCGGTCCGGCACCGGATTCGCGACAACGTGCCGTGGCTGCTGAGCCAGGTCATTCTGCGCACGACCCTGCCACCTCAGATCCGCCGCCTGCGGGTGATCGCGAATCGGCGCTGGGAGCGCAAGGCGCGCCACCTGCGGGCCGCGATCGGCGCCGCGATCACCGAGTATCGCCGCCGCGACGAGGATTTCAACGATGTGGTGTCGGCGTTGATCCGCCATACCGATCCCGAGACCGGCGCGCGACTGTCGGACGACCACATCATCGACGAGGCCATCCTGATGCTGGCCGGCGGAGTGGGGTCGATGGCCTCGCTCACCGGGTGGCTGTGGCACGAGGTGATGCGGCGTCCCGATATCGCCGAACGGGTGCGAGCCGAACTCGACGATGTGGTCGGCGCCGGACCGGTGCGCGCGGAACACATCGGCAAGCTCATATACCTGAAACAGGTTGTCTCGGAAACTCTTCGGTTCTGGGGACCGTGGATCAGCGCCGGGAACGCGTCCGGGCCGGTGACCGTCGGCGGACTCACCATTCCCGACGGCACCGCCATCATGTTCAGCCCCTATCTGGTCCAGCACGACCCGCGCCACTTCCCGAATCCCGAGGCCTTCGATCCCGACCGCTGGTCGCCCACCCGCACCGGCGAGATCGACAAGCAGGCGAACCTGTCCTTCGGTGTGGGTCGCCGGCGCTGCCTGGGCGACCACTTCGCGCTGCTGGAGATCACGCTCGCCTCGGCGGCGCTGCTGGCGCGGTGGCGGCCCGAGCCGGATCCGGCGTACGTCGTGCGGGCCTCGAACCGGGACTTCGTCCTCTCACCGTCGGCGATTCCGGTGACGCTGTACCGGCGCTAGCGGCGGCGCAGCAGCACCCCGCGGATGAACGCCGCCTGCCCGGAATGCTGGATATCGTCGTCGACCACGCTGATCAGCCGCACGCCGAGGGTCACCGGCGGATCCCAGCGGGTGTCGACGATCCGGGGCAGGTCGGCGTCGGCGAGCGTGCGGACGTAGTCGACGGTGCGGTCGTGCACAGCGTCGTGATAGCCCAGCAGCAATTCGGCCGAGACACCGCCGAGGGCCGCCACCTCGTCCGGATCGTCGCCGTACCCGGTGGCCGACTCGTCGAAGGGCAGATCGAAGCGGCGCGACCAACCGGCCGTCGTCCACACCTGTTCGGTGCCGGCCACATCGGCGATGTGGTCGTCCTGCACGCGGGTCAGATGCCAGATCAGCCAGGCGATGGAGTTGGCGCCCGGGTCCAGCCGCGCGGCCAGTTCCTCCTGGGTGAGCCCGGCGACCGCGCCGTGCACGTTCTCCTTGATCCGCCCGAAGGCGTCTGCCAGCAGATCGGTGCTCGTCATGGTGGTATGCAAACACACCGCACCGACAGTTGGGTGGAACCGGTGTGATTATGCCCGCTCACAAGGTGTTTCACGGTGGTTCACCGGCCCGTCCCGCACCGGCGTGCCGAGAGTGGAAGACCGACAGAGAGTTCGGTACGTTCCTGCTACCCTGGTCGACAGTCCGGTTACGGATGTCCGGCCGGGCGGCTAACCAAGCCTCTTGTCCTACAACAGATGTGGGGTGACGCTGTAGGACCATACCGACAGCGGAATTCTTCGTCGCGCTCGACAGTTCATTCTCTGGAGTCACATCTTTTGACCACACCACGTTCTGCACTGTCCGCACTACCCGGCGCGGGCGGTCCCGCCACCTGCCCGGTCCAGCACATGGGCTCCCCGGTCGACACCGACGGTCCCCGGATTCTGCTGGACACACCGGAATTCGCCGCCGATCCGCACGGCACGTATCGGGAGATGCGCCGTCGCTACGGTTCACTGGTCCCGATCGAGCTGTCCCCCGGCGTCCCGGCCACGCTGGTGATCGGCTACCACACCGCGTTGCGAATCCTCAACGATCCCGAACACTTCCCGGCCGACCCCCGGGCGTGGCAGGACTCGATTCCCGAGGACTGCCCGGTGCGGCCGATGATGCAGTGGTATCCGAACGCGCTGCGCAATGCCGGCAATGTCCACCTGCGCTACCGGCAGGCGTATACGGCGGCCGTCGACGGTATCGATCTGCACGCGCTGCACAGCACGGTGGAGAAGATCGCGATCCCGCTGATCAACAGCTTCTGTGAGGCCGGATCGGCGGATCTGGTGTCGCAGTACGCCTTCCCGCTGGTCTTCGAATCGCTGAACCGCATGGTGGGCTGTTCGGCCGAGCTCGGTCAGCGCGTGGCCACCGGTATGGCGGCGCTGTTCGACACCGTGAACGCGGCCTGGGGTATGGAACATCTGAGCCAGGCGCTGATGGAGCTGATCCACCTGCGCCGCGCCGAGCCCGGCGACGACGTCACCTCGCGGCTGGCGCACCACCCGGCCAATCTCAGCGACGAAGAGATGCTCTACAACCTGATCAGCTTCTACGGTGCGGGCATCGAACCCCAGCAGAACCTGATCGCCAACACCCTGCTGCTGATGATCACCGACGAACGGTTCGGCGGCGGCATGCTCGGCGGCAGCCTCTCCACCCGCGACGCGCTGGACGAGGTTCTGTTCAAGGATCCGCCGATGGCGAACTTCTCGATCAGCTATCCGCGCCAGCCGATCCTGATCGACAACGCCTGGCTGCCCGCGCATCAGCCGGTCGTCATCAGCCTGTCCGCGTGCAACAACGATCCGGTCATCGCCGGCGGCGACCGCACCGGCAACCGCTCGCATCTGGCCTGGAGCGCCGGACCGCACGCCTGCCCGGCCCGTTCGGTGGCCTATCTGGTGGTGCAGGACGCGATCGACCAGTTGCTCGACGCACTGCCCGAGATGCGCCTGGCCATCGAGCCGAGCGAAATCACCTGGCGTCCCGGCCCGTTCCACCGTGCGATGGCAGCGCTGCCGGTCACCTTCCCCGCATCTCCTCCGTTGAATCTGGTGTAAGGAGCTTCCGATGAAGCAGGAACCACTGGTGCTCGATCTGACCGGCGCCGATATCCAGGCCGAGAACGAGCGCATCCGGGAACGTGGTCCCGTGGCGCTGGTGGAGTTGCCGGGCGGGGTGCCGGCCTGGTCGGTGACCGATGCGGTCGTGCTGAAGAATCTGCTGTCGGATCCGCGCGTGTCGAAGGATCCGCGTCAGCACTGGTCGGCCTATATCAACGGGGACATCAACGAGTCCTGGCCGCTGCAACCGTGGGTGGCGGCGCAGAACATGTTCACCGCCTACGGCACAGAGCACCGGCGGCTGCGCAAACTGGTCGCCCCGGCGTTCACGCATCGCCGCACCACCGCGATGCGTCCGCGGATCGAGGCGATCGTGGCGGATCTGCTCGAACGGTTGAGCGCGACCGCGCCGGGCGAGGTCGTCGACCTGCGCCCGAATTACGCCTACCCGGTGCCGATCCGGGTGATCAGCGAACTGCTGGGGGTGCCCGACCATCTGGATTCGGCCATCCACGCCTGTGTCGACGGCTTCTTCGACACCTCGTTCACACCGGAGCAGGCGCAGGCGAACTTCATCGAAATGGGCCGCCTGATCGGCGAATTGGTGTCGTTCCGGCGGGAGAATCCGGGCGACGACATCACCAGCGTGCTGATCGCGACCCGTAACGAGGACGGCGCCCAGCTCTCGGAGACCGAACTCGTCGACACCCTGATGCTGGTGATCAACGCCGGCCACGAGACCACGCTCAACCTCATCGACCAGGCCATCGTGGCACTGCTCAGCCATCCGGAGCAGCGCGCCGATGTGGTCGAGGGCCGGGTGCCGTGGGCGGAGCTGGTCGAGGAGACGCTGCGCTATCAGGCGCCGGTGGCGCATCTGCCGCTGCGGTACGCCGTCGAGGACATCGAGGTCGGCGAGATCCGGATCCCGAAGGGTGAGGCGATTCTCGCTTCCTACGGTGCGGCCTGCCGCGATCCGAAGGTGCACGGCGAGACCGCCGCCGAGTTCGACGTACATCGGGCGAACAAGGAACATCTGGCCTTCGGCCACGGCGCGCACCACTGCCTGGGCGCTCCGCTGGCGCGGATGGAGGCCTCGATCGCGCTACCGGCGCTGTTCGAACGCTTCCCGGACCTGCGGCCGGCGGTCGACCCGTCCGAGCTGAAGCCGCTGGGCAGTTTCATCTCCAACGGGCACATCTCGGTTCCGGTCTACCTGCGATAGTGTCGGCGGTTCCGCGCCGGCACATCGGTGCCCGCGCGGAACCACGAGATCTCGTCCGGGTGGTGCCACACGGGAGGTGAACCGATGGCGTATTCGTCCGTGCTGAACCTGTCGCATCCCCTCTCCGCGGAAGTCGTGTCGGTGTTTCCCGGCGATCCCACGCCGCGGATCGACACCATCGCCACGCTCGACGAACACGGCTTCCACCTGCAGGCGGTCACCGTCGGCGAACACACCGGAACCCATTGGGGCGCACCGGCCCACTTCACCGCCGGTGCGGCGACGGCCGATCGGCTCGCCCCCGAGGATTTCGTCCTGCCCGGCGTCCGCATCGATATCAGCGCGCGAGCGGAACACGATCGCGATTACGCGGTCACGGTCGATGATCTGCTCGAATGGCAGGGCCGGCACGGCCCCTTCCCTGCCGAATCCGCCGTCCTCCTGTACACCGGATGGGAAAGATATTGGGGCACCGACGATTTCGCGTCGGTCGATCCGCAGGGCCGCATGCATCACCCCGGATTCTCCGTGGCGGCGGTGCACTGGCTGCTCGACCACGGCGTACTCGGCCGGCGCGGGGCCCTCGGCACCGACTCCTTCAGTCCCGATATCGGCATCGATGCCACCTTCCGGGTTTCGAAGCTGCTGTACCGCGAGCACCGCCTCAGCCTGGAAATCCTGGCCCACCTGGCTGATCTGCCGGACCGCGGCTTCACCGTCGTCGTCGGCGGATTCGTCACCGAACACGGTTCGGGGTCACCGGCGTCGATCTTCGCCCTGATCGAATCCTGAATCGGCGGTGACGGCGTCACAGGGGTTCGAGAACTCGCTCCACCAGGGCGGTATCGCAGTATTCGGTCACCTCGAGCAGCCGCCCGGCCTCGACCCGGAACACGAAGCAGTAGTACTGGTCGTACGGCTCGCCGCGGACCGTCGTGGCGGCGCTGTGGGCCTGCACGATCACCCGGTCACCGTCAGCGTGCACGGCGTCCGCGCTGATTCGATACTCGGTGAACTGCGCCATCAGCGGGCGTAGCAGACCCTGCACGGCAGCCGTTTTCGGTTCCCAGGTGCACGACCACGACCAGTGTCCGGGGAAGGTCCAGCGAAATTCCGGAGCCATCGCATCGCTCAGCGCCCGGGTCTCGCCGGCGGCCATCCGGTCGAAGATGTCGCGCACCAGCGCTCTGTTCTCGTTCACACTCACACAGCCGACGCTAAACACGGCCTACCCATGCGACAAGCGATGATCTCGCATTTCTGATATCAGTATTTCGCATGGGTGAGTTCACGATCCTCGGGTTGCGTGTCGTGCGCGAGGCCGCCCGCTGCGGCTCGTTCTCGGCCACCGCGGACCGGCTGGGCTATACCCAATCCGCGG
>NZ_BAFQ01000289.1 GCF_000308375.1 Nocardia aobensis NBRC 100429
TGCCTCGCTTCAATGCGTCGCGCCGCATCGAATGCAGCAGCGCGTGCGTCAGCACCATTCCCGTTCCGGCCGATGGCGTGGCGCCGGGCGATCGAACCGCACTCGACGTTGACGATGTCCCCTCGGTGTGCGGGCCCGAGTGGTGGCCGCAGAACGCATCTCCATGCCGTTGCTCGCACATCACAGCTGCTCCCAGCTCAGTCATAGCGCTGCCGTCGAGCGCGCCGCCCCGGGTGTCGATCGACACTCCAACTCGGGTGCTGATGACGATGTCGAGCCTGACCCAAGGGAATTCCCCGGGGCGTTTGCAGGATGGTCGAAAACAAGACACGTCGTAGTGGCGTGTGCGTAGAGTTTTCCGTCCGGACCAACGATCCGGCCCTCGGCCGTTGCGACTTGACGTCCGCCGTGGACCACCCTGCCCTCGGCGCGAACCAGCGGCACCGCGTCGGTCAACGGGCGCAGCATGTTGACCTTCAGTTCCAGAGTGGTGTAGCCCTTGCCGGCAGGCAACGTGGAGTGCACCGCACAGCCGACCGCCGAGTCGAGCAACGTGGCGAACCAACCGCCGTGCACGGTCCCTAGAGGGTTGTAGTGCCGCCGCTGAGGACGGCCCTGGAACACCGCGACGCCTGGCTCCATATGGATCGGCACGAAGTCGAGGGTGTCGCCGATCGGCGCCGGCGGCAGTTCACCGGCAAAGATCGCCGCGAAAACTTCCATGCCCGTGCGCCCGAAAATCTGCGCCCTCGGCGCCGCATCCGGGGCCCGCAGACGGGCGCGGACAGCTTCTTCTTCCGCGCTCCATCGGGCGACGACCGTATCGACGTCCATCAGCAACCCTTTCCCCACATATTTGTATATGCAATATTTGCAGGTACAATATATCATGTGACGACAGCCATCGGGGACCAGGAATGCACCAACCTGAAACTTCGCCAGCTCACGCGCATGGTGACCCGGCACTACGACCACTACATCGCCCGGTCAGGGTTGAAGAACACGCAATACACACTGCTCTCATATGTCGTCAGGCTGGGCCCTGTCCGTCCGGGCGACCTGGCCAGGCGCATGCAGATGGATGCGTCGACGTTGACACGCAATATGCAGCCGCTCGTGACTCAGGGATGGCTGAATATCGGCGCCGGATACGATGCGCGCAGCCGTCTCGTCGAAGCGACCGAGGCAGGACACGCGAAGCGAGCCGAAGGACAGCGTGCGTGGCAGGAGGCACAGACAGCGCTCAACGAACGGCTCGGAACGGAGCGCGTTGCCGCGTTGCACGAGCTGCTCGATTCGTGCATCGAATGCCTCGAGAACGACCCTGATGTCGGCAGAACGTGAAAATTCGCGTTCCGCTGACCCGAAGAACTCAACCTGGACGCCCCTGCTACCGGACGAAGTCCGACTACCGCGCCAAACCGACTACATGGATGCCGCGGGCAGCGTCTCCGGCGGCCAGCGGCCATCACGACCGGCATAACCGTCCGGCTCGCCCGGAGCCCACTGCCCGTCGAATGGGAGCCGTTCAGCTCCAGTCGAGCCGAGGTTCCGCAACCCCCACCGATCGAGCATGCGCGATTGCGTTGTCACGACCATCCGGATCGCCCCGCTCGTAGGTGAATATCCGACCCGAAAAACCACGTATGTCTTTGTGGCGGTGTGGACGTCGATATACCAAGGCCCGGCTTCGAGTGCGTCGGCGAGCGCCGCAGCGCGCCTGTCGCGGTGGAGCCTTGGCCGCGATGGCCGGCATGGTCGGAGCCGGTCTGCCCGATCTGTCCGGCGCCATCGTCGCCATCGAAGCTCAACGGCACGTCGGGCTCGGACATGTCGACCGCCACCTCACTCAACTGATCCGCTCGGCACGGTCGCCGAACTCGACACCGGCAACGGAACGCTCACCTGCATTTGAATGCCACCGACACGGACGCCCGCGACGCTCGACGTGCCGGTCGGGTGTCCGGCTGGTCGGCGAGGCACGCCACCTAGCGTGTGGTGTAGGCGCCGCCGTTGAGGTGAATGGTCTGGCCGGTGATGTGGCGGGCACGTGGAGAGGCCAGAAATTCGACGAGATCAGCCACGTCGTCCGGACGTCCTGGACGCTTGTCGTGTGTTGCCGCGATCAGCTGCGCACGGCGTTCGCCGGTGAGCTTGCCCTGAAAGAAATCGGTGTCCTCGATGTAACCGGGAGAAACCACATTCACCGTGATCCCCTTCGGCGCCAGCTCGGCCGACAGGCCCGCAGACCACGCCGCCAAGGCGGCCTTGGCCGCGCCATAGGAGGTCGAAGCGTACTCGGCTCCGATCGAGCCGACATTGATCAGCGCTCCCCCGGGACGGAGCCGGTCGCGCAAGGCCGAGGTGGTCAGCACCGCGGTCAGCAGATTCGCGGACAGATTGGCATTCCATTGTGCAGCAACGTCTTTCAGCGACTCCGGCGCGGGTCCGATGAGATCGGTGTTGCCGCCGGCCATGTTGACCAGCACATCCACGGCGTCACCGAGTCGCGCGGCGAATGCCTCGACACTCTCGGGCTCGCTCGCGTCGCACTCGATCCCGTCGACACCCAGCTCGGCGGCCGTTTGCCGAACCCGGTCCGAGCGACCGGTGATCACCACGCGCTCTCCGGATTCGCAGAAGCGCTGAGCCACCTGCCGTCCCAGCCCCCGACTGCCGCCCGTGATCACGATGGTTCTGGCCATCAGCATCCTCCTTCTATATATTTAGCGCTAAACATACCTCACGAGAGAAAAGGATGCCGGGCACGATGATCGACACCGTACCGACGGCGGACCAGATCGCGACCGCCTGGCAACGCGAATTACCGGGCGCCCGAACCGAATCCATCGAGATCATCACACCACTGTGGCGGGTAGCCGAGATGCTCAGCGATGAGAGACGCCGCACGTTGGCCCGGCTCGATATCGACGAGTCCACTCTCGATCTACTCAGCACGCTGCGGCGTGCCGGCGCGCCCTACCAACTGACCACACGCCAGATCACCGCGCGCAGTCTGGTGACCGCCGGTGCCATTTCGCAGCGACTGGCCCGCGCCGAGACCGCAGGCCTCATCACCCGCGAACCCACCACCACGTCTCGCCGCGGCGTCCTCGTCACCCTGACTCCCCAGGGGCACACGCTGATCGAGCGGACAGTCCGCGAATTGCTCGACTACGAAACCTCGATCACCGAACGCCTCACCGCAAACCAGCGAACCGCCCTCACCGACGCGCTGCGTTGCCTGGCAGCGGCAGTGCGCCCAGATCACCGAATCTAGCGCCACGCGGTGTTGTCGCTGCCCGGCAAACGATGCGCCGACCGGACCGCATTGCGGCTTCCTCAGTGGATGACGTGCTCAGTGCGCGGTCCATCCGCCGTCGACCGGTAGAACAGCACCGGTGAGATAGGACGCTGCCGGACTGGCGAGCAGGACTGCCGCACCGACGAGTTCCTCCGGCTCAGCCCACCTGCGCATCGGGACTTGGTGGTCGAGAAATTCTCGGACGTAGGGATCGTCGTCGATGTTGTCGTTCAACGCTGTGCGGAACGGGCCGGGCGCCAATGCATTGACGCAGATTCCGGTACCCGCCAGTTCAGCGGCGAGGCTACGGGTGAGCTGGACCACCGCACCCTTGCTCGCCGCGTAGCCCGCACGGCCTGCGGCTCCGACCAGTCCCAGGGCGCTGGCGAGCGTGACGATGCGACCGTATCCGGCTTGCCGCATCGTCGGCACGACCGCCTGGCAGGCCAGAAAGGTGCCGACGACATTGACATCGAGACAGTCGCGCAAGGTACCGGCGTCGAGCGTGTCGAGGCCGCCGCGGGCCTGGATACCTGCGCTGGTGACGAGCACGTCCAGGCGCCCGTGACTGTCGAGGATGGTGCGGACGACGTCGTGAACGGAAGACTCGTCGGTCACGTCGCAGGACGCACCCTCGGCGATTTTGCCGGTGCGAGTGGATATTTCGGCTGCGGCCCGTTCGCTTGCTTCGCGTCGCCGCCCGGCAACGATTACCGCGGCACCGGCGGCTGCCAGTCCCATCGCGATGGCGCGCCCCAGTCCGGACGAGCCGCCGGTGACCAGCGCCACCTGGCCGGTCAAGTCGGCCCCAGGTCCGACTGTCGGTTCGGCGGCAGCCTGCGGTGAAGTGAGTTTCCGGGTCATGGTCGCTTCCCTCGAATACGAATCCCGCCACGTCGTTCCATAAACAGAACGCCGGAATGGAACAGTACTGCGAGCCCTCGAGATGCTCGGTATTTCTGCCCAGAGCAGATCAGGCGGGAAGCTCCGTCGACTCTCGATAGGGTGCCGTGCATGGAGATCGTATCCGTACTGCCGCAGCTGACGGCGTTGCGGTTTTCCCAGGTCAACGACCTGAATGTGTACGTGCGGAGCGACCCCGAGGGGGTGACTCTGATCGACAGCGGTCTGCCGGGAACCGCCAGGGAGATCGAAAAGGGCCTGTACACTTGCGGATTCACCCGCGACCAGGTGCAGCGGGTAGTTCTCACCCATGCCCACGACGACCACATCGGTTCGGCGGCCGACCTCGCGGAGTGGGGAGCCGAAATCTGGGCGCACCATGCCGACGCCGACATCGTGCGGGGCGAACGTCCGCAGCCGGCTCCGGTCCTGCGCGAGTGGGAACGCCCGATCGCCGAGGCTCTCGAACCGGGCACACCCCCGCGCCCGGCCCCGGTACACCGCGAGCTACGCGGCGGCGAAGTGCTCCATTTCGGCGGCGGCGCAGAGGTTCTGGCAGTTCCCGGCCATACCGAGGGCAGTCTGGCGCTCCATCTGTCGCAACACCGTGTGCTGTTCACCGGCGACACGCTCGCCAATGTGCGTGGTCTCACCATGCCGGGTGTGTTCAACCTCGACAGCACCGCCGTCGACACAGCCGCCCGCCGGTTGGCCGAACTCGACGTCGATGTCGTCTGCGTCGGCCACGGTGACGTGCTTACAGGCGCACCCCTACGCACCTGGCGAGGCCACCGATCGGACCACTGACGCACGCACGTATCGGCAGGTCGCTTACCAGCCTCTCGTCCTGCCCGGAGACGACCTCGCGCCCTGATGCGACGCGAATCCTGAAGGCGCGTTGGGAAATTCGTATGCCGACCCACTACGCGGTACAAGTACGCCGACCTGGGGCCCTTGTTCAGGAGCAGCGGCTACAGCGGCGTGATCGCGCGGACGACGAGCATGCGCTGCGGGCTCGGGCAGATCAGGTTGTCCCAGGGCAGCCACAGCGATTCGGTGTTGTCGGGCGGGTAGACGCGCAGGGTGGTGGTGCGCAGGGCTGCGCAATCGTTGACCTGCTTGGGATAGGTGATGAACTCGAACTGAGCTGCCCCGCCCGGTGCGAGCGTGACCGGAGCGGGCTTGGGCGCCTGCGGACCCTCGTCCCGCACGGCGGGCTCGCCCACCGGGTCATCGCTGGGGCCGTTGGTTTGCGAGACGCCCGGATAACCTTGCAGGACACAGGTTCGCGAGCTGGAGTTGACGAACCTCAGGAACCAGTCCCCTCCTACCGGGCCGCCGACCCCCTTGTCCAAGCGGAGTTGGGCGGTCACGCACTTCGGGGATGCGGCGTCGGCGGGAGTAGCCGGGTCGGCGGCAGCGGTTCCGGGCGCCGGCCCGGCGGTAGTCTCGGGCGCCTCGGGGACGCTGCCGCCAGGCTCGATCGCGTGTCTCGATTCGGCGGGCTGCCCGGTTCGTGCTGCCGGCTGCGAAGTTCGGGCTGCCGAAGTGGTCGTGGACAGGGACCCGGGAGTGGAGGCCGGGCCGCAACCGCTGACGGTGATGGCGATGCTCGCCGCGAACCCGGCAACAATCAGTGACTTGGTATGCATGAGTCCCCCTCGAGTCCGATACCGCAACCGTTCGCATGCATATCGAGCCGAATCGGCCCGCGTTACTCCGTAACCTCAGCACGAAGCTGTAAGCGGCTGCAGTCCAACACAGTTCACCGCCTATGCCCAGGGATACATGCGTCGTAACAGTGCCCACTCTGCAGCTACGACGCCTTCCCTCGGCCACTGCCGCGATGCCTTCCGACGACGCGTGCAAGCGGCTGGGAACCTGCGGATGTAGCCGGATTCGCGCCGGTCCAGTACCGTCTCGGCAAGACCGGGGACGACGTGGAAACCGAACACTACGACGGCCCGCCGCGCGGAAGGGGCTGGCCGAGAATGGCGCGCAGCAACAACCCACTCGCGGCAGCGCCATGGGGATCGCGACTACTGGGACATGAGGACGAAGCCGCGGGAACTCGGCGGCTACGGGTGCAATTGCTGTTGACGGTACCGATCGTGCTGGCCAACCTGGCCGGTGTCTTCGTGTCGATCACGTTGATCGGTTTCGTACTCCCCGGGCCTTCCGTCTTCGCTGAGAAGATCGTTCTGGTCGATGCCGTCGCCGCCCCGGTATACGCCGTGGTCGCAGTGTTGATCGGCGTGTGGTGGGGCACTGTGCGCGGTTTACGCGCGCTGGGCTGGGCCCTCGACCCGGACGTGGTGCCCACCGAGCGGCAACAGTCCGCCGCCGCCGCGGTGCCGTGGCGACTGGTGCGGATCCAGGCGATGCTCTGGTTCGGCGGAGTGGTCGTGCTCACGCTGCTCGCCGGACTCGCCGATCCCGGGCTGATCGCCAAGGTCGCGTTCGGGATCACGTTCAGCGCGATCGTCGTGTGCGCGAGTACCTACCTCATCATCGAATTCGCGTTGCGACCGGTGACCTCACGGGTGCTCTCGGCGCGAAAGTCGCGACCCCGCAGCGGAATCGGCGTGTTCGGGCGATCGTTGTTGATGTGGCTGGTCGGTTCGGGTCTGCCGGTGGCGGGACTGATGGTGCTGGCGGTGCTGGCGCTGTGCACCGACTATGTGAGCACGGCCCGGCTGGCGGTGTGCGTGCTCTCGCTGGGCGGTGCGACCCTGCTGATCGGCTCGCTGCTGATGACGCAGACGCTGGCCGCGACCGTCGCCCCGATCAGTGGTGTGCGCCGGGCGATGCGCGAGGTGGAAAAGGGCGATCTCGATCTCGAGCTCGCGGTCTACGACGGCACCGAATTGGGCGAACTGCAGAGCGGTTTCAACAATATGGTCGGTGGTTTGCGCGAACGCGAAGAGATCCGGGACCTGTTCGGCAGGCATGTCGGGCGCGAGGTCGCCGACGCCGCATTGGCCGGGAAGGCGGCGCTCGGCGGTGTCGAAGTGGAGGCGGCCGCACTGTTCATCGATATCGTCGGATCCACCACCATGGCCGCGTCCCTGCCCGCGCCCGAGATGGTCGCGATTCTCAATCGCTTCTTCGGTGTGGTGGTGGACGAGGTGGAACGCCACGGCGGCCTGCTCAACAAGTTCGAAGGTGATGCGGCGCTGGCCGTATTCGGCACGCCCGCCACGCTTCCCGACGCGGCGGGTGCCGCGTTGGCCTGCGGTCGCGCGATCCGCGCCCGGCTCGATACCGACGCCGCGGATTTCGTCGCCGCGATCGGTATCGCCGAGGGCCGGGTCGTCGCAGGCAACGTCGGCGCTCGGCAGCGCTACGAATTCACGGTGATCGGCGACGCTGTCAACGAAGCCGCCCGGCTCTGTGAACTGGCAAAACGCGACTCCCTGCTACTCACCTCGGATAAGACGGTTGTCGCGGCCGCCGCCCACCGAAGCCGACCATTGGCAACTCGGCGAATCGGTGACCCTGCGAGGCCGGCTCACCCCTACGCGCCTGGCCCGCCCGGTTCAGCGATCAGCACTGGCACCCACAACCGAGTGAGATGACCCCCGGTCGGCGAGTGCCCGCCGCAGAGCGCGCAGGCACCTCGCACACAGCACGCCCGGCATTGCGGCGATCGCCCACCACGCGAAACGGCAGTAGGCCGCGCGCTCATCTTCGACGGCCCTCGAGCTCCGGAGAACCCGGCGTTGAAGAAGCGAGTCGCGGAGCTGGGATCAGAAGCGCACGGGCAACTTCTCCAGAGTGCTGGAGGTGATTCCGGGGCGCCAGGTGATTTCGTCCATCCCGACGGCGAGCGTGATATCCGGCATGCGTCGCAGCACTGTGCTCAGGCCGACGGATGCTTCCAGGCGAGCCAGCGGGGCGCCCAGGCAGAAGTGCATGCCTTTGCCGAAGCCCAGGTGGCGCTGACTGTCCTCGCGCCGGATATCGAAGGTCGCCGCATCCGGGAAACGCGATTCGTCACGATTGGCCGAGGTGACGCACAAATAGATGTGATCGCCCTTCTTCAGCTGCTGCCCTTGATATTCGAAGTCCTCGGCCACCCAGCGGTCGTTGGCGTTCATCAGCGGACCGCGGTATCGGATGACCTCCTCGATCGCCTGTTTCAGCAGTGCGGGATCGCTCTTCACCGCCTCCGCCTGTTCCGGATGCTGGAAGAAGGTCAGCATCGCGCTGCTCAGCAAAGCGGTCGTGGTCTCGTTACCGGCCAGGATCAGCAGCTGGGCCATACCTATGATTTCCTTGCGGGACAGGCGATCTCCCTCGAGCTCCACCTGCAGCAGACGACTCAGCAGATCCGGTGCGGGCTGTTGTTGTTTGGCCTCGAGCAGTGCGTGCAGGTAGTGCAGGAACTCCTGCATCTCGTCCTTGATCTGCATCGCGGCAGCGGGATTGCCCATGGCGTCGACATACAGATTGGACCAGATCCGGAACTTCTCCTGATCCGCGGTGGGTACGCCGAGGATTTCCGAGATCACCTGCATGGGCAGTGGGAAGGCGATCTCCTGCACGAAGTCGATCTCACCGTGTTCGGGCAGCCGGTCGATCAGGGCATCGGTGATCTGCTGAATGCGTGGCTGCCAGGTCTCGATGAATCGCGGCGTGAACGACGCGCTGACCAGTCGGCGCAGGCGGGCGTGGTTGACCGGGTCGCTCTGGAAGATCACCGAATGCAGTAGCGCATCGGAGAATTCGCCGTGCGGAAACACCATGGCGAGAACCTCCGGCGGATACACGTCGGCCGCGTTGTTGGTCAGGCGGGAGTCGCGAAAGAACGCCTCCACATCGTCGTAGCGGGTGACCAGCCAGCCGGATTCGCCGCCGGGCAGCGCTATCTTCGCGATCGGTGAGTCCTTGCGCAGGTCGGCGAGGATTTCGAAGGGGGCGTATTTGAACGCTGGTGATGTGATATCGAAGGACGCGGTGGTCGACATCGAGACTCCGTTCTCAACGGGCTGCACGCGGAGCGGTGCGATGCCCGCCGATATTGAATACGATCCGTTTCACCAGGTATGCGGATCTGGCTCCCAAGCGTGGGAAGTGCTCTCGCCCAAGCTATTCGGGTACCGCAGCTGGCCGGACGGCGGTCTCACGACAGCGTGGCCGCCAGTTCGGCATGCAGATCCAGCAGATCCGGGATTTGTTCGGCGGGGCGGCGGCCGAATCCGCATTCGGTGGCGATACCGAAGCCGTCGACGATTTCCCGGGCGGCGGCGATGCGGCGCAGGGCCCCGTCGCGGCCGTCGGTGGCGTGCACCAGTCCGAGGTACAGCCGGGTTCGCGGCGGCAGGCGAAGTCCGGCCAGCGGTGCGAAGTACTCGCGGTCGGTGCGCGAGCGCGGAACCGGCATATGCACCCAGTCGACCTGGCGCGGCAGCGCCGCGACCACACCGGACAGCACCGCCACCATGCGCCCGGTGTCGGTGGGCTCGGCGAAGTGCCGATGCCCGAAATCGCCGTAGCACAGGTGATATCCGAGTTCGATGTCGGTGGGCACGGCCGCGCCGAGGCGCACGAGCCGGGCGACGATCTCGCTCAGCCGGGTGTCGTCGTCGGCGCCGAACCAGGACGGGAACACCCCCTCGAAGATCGCGAATTCGACCGGGCAATCCCACTGCATCGCGAGATCGGTGTGTGGGATCTCCGCGGCGATGCGGCCGAGTTCGGCGAGCAGCGCCGCCTCGTAGCGCTGTTCGAGGATGTCCTGCGGATCGCCGACGAAAGCGCCCACCACCGAGATCGGGGTGGGCAGGCAGACCTGGAACCGCACCCCGGCATCGATGTCGCCGCGTTCGCGCAGCTTGCGGAATACCCCCCAGGACTCGAGCGCTGCCTGCGCGTAACCCAGCTCACCGAACTCGATCGATGCGGGATCCACGCCGGGTTTGGGCCGCACCCGCTCACTGGGCCCGTATTCCGGGCTCGGCGGCGGCGCCGTCTCCAGATCCGGATGCGCCCCCATCCGCGGCAACTGCCAGACCGTGAAGTTGTCGCGCTCGCCGGTCTCGCCGTCGGGTATGCGGCTGAGCCACGGTCCCAGCCGCCGCGCGGCCACACCGAATACCGCCTCCGCATCCGGCAGCGGCACACTGCCACACAGGTGAACATCGCCTCGGGTCACCGCGAACTCCTCATATCCCGGCCGCTGGAGTCCGGGTGCGGGATTCGGGGACGCAGCGGCGCACTCGATCGACGCGACGAGACTAGATCCAGCCGCCGCCCGCGCGATTCCCACGCGCGAGAATGCGCGACGTCGAACGACGAAGGCGCGTCGGAGCCGAGTCCGACGACCGCGCACGCGCCACCGACGCCCGTGTCGAGCACCCACACCTGAAACGGGCATTCGGAAGGACCGGTTCGGCATGCAGTTGCGATCCGTCTGTCGGTAGGCACGGTCTGTCGAGGATCACGTCCATCGCCAGTGTCGGCACCCTGGGTGTGGCGGAATCAGTTTGGTCCAGAATTCGTGGCGTACCGCGTCCCACAATGTATTTATTTCGGGATGAAGTTCTCGTGCCTGTGCGAGATCCGGAAATTCCTCGGGGCCGAACGAGACAATCGGCGGGGCGCCGGAGGCATCGTGTTTCCAATGCGTGGAGCTTTCTTCAATATATTTTCGATCGGTGTCGATACCGACCCACCGGAGTACTTCTGCGCTCGCCGGCACTGTGCTCACGTGCGGTAGGTGTGGGCAACCAATGCCGAACGCAGGTGCCACAGCCCGCTCGCCTGGGTGGAATCGAACCCCGTGAGCTGCCCGATCCGCTTGAGCCGGTAGTCCACGGTGTTGATGTGCACGTTCAGTAGCCGCGCAGTGCGTTGGCGGTTCAGGTTGTGCGCGATATGGACCTGCAACGTCTCCAGCAGTTCCGGATGCTCGTCCAACGGATCGAGCAGCGACCCGAGATGGTCACGCCCCGGGCCGGGGCGGGTGAGCTGGTATTCCAGAGCCAGATCGTCGAAGTGATACAGGCCCGGCACCGATCCCAACCGGGACACGACGTCGAGCAGTTCGTGGGCTTGATCCGCGGCCGTGGGCAGGGTGTCGGTAGCGGCGGTGACCATGGTGGCGGTGATGGGCACGCGCGCCGCCCGCGACAGATTCCCGATGAGTTCTTCCAGGGCCCCCTCGGTGATGCGATCGGCGGGGATGAGCACGGTGCCGCCGTCGATCGACAGCAGTGACAGCACGGTGTCGTCGCAGCGGGTGGCCAGTTCTGCCTGCAGGCGCCGGAGTTTGCGGCGGGCAACGACTTTCGCGTTCAGCGTCGGGTTGGATTCGTCGGGGTGGGACGGAATGGCGAGGGCCAACACGCGATAGCGGCCGGCGATGTCGATGCCACACTCGCGGGCCATCGTGGAGGTGGGGTGGCCGCCGAGCAGTGCCGAGGTGAGCGTGTGCACCGCGGTGTGGTGCTCCGACACGACTGCGCGCAATTCGCGTACATAGGCCACCGAGACCGCCGTGGTCATGGTGTCGAGCATCTCGACGACGAGTTTGGCGGCATCGAGAATGCTCTGATAGTCGGCCGTGCTGAGCATCGGATCGGTATCGGCCGAGCCGGAGGCACGTTGCTTGGCCAAGGCAGTGGACACCACCAGGTCGAAGCCGATCTTGAAGCCTTCGTGAATGGCGTGGTGAATGGTCCCGATGGGCACACCTTCGCGAGCCCATTGAGCCGCGGCGTCCTTCAGTTGCCCGGTCTTTTCCGCAATGTTGCTGCCGTCCAGCATGCTGACCGCCAACTCCAGGCACACGCGGGTGATGATGGTGATGTCGCCATGGATCGCGTCACCTGGCAAGGTGCCACAGGGCGCGACGGTTTCGACGAAGTGGCTGACCATCTGCCGCGACAGGGCCCGCACGTCTTTCAGCGGCAACGATACGGGCCGACCGGATACAGTGAGGCCTTGCTGATATGGAGAGGTGACAGGCATGATCGAACTTCCTTCCTCCCCGGTTAGCTGGGCTATTTCACCAGCGTAACCAGGGCAGGATTCGTGAGGAAGTACTACTCCGGGTCACGTGATCTTTGGGATCAGCGGCCGTCAGGCGATTGTGGTAGACCACAACGACGATCGGCTGAGCTGCGATCGATATGCCGAGATGACGGCGAACCACACCCTCTCGCACCGCTCCTACCGCACCGGCCACCCAGGGATCTTCGGCGTCCAGGCGGGATGGAGTCGGGTCGAGTTCGGCGAAGAATCCACGACCTCAGCCAACCCACTGTTTGACGGGCAATTTTCCGGTAAACTTCGAGTTCCTCACATTCCGGAGCTGGAGGACAGAATTCCACCAGCGTGGCCGTCACGCTGGTCGACGAAGCGGAGAATCAGCGTCAGGACTCGTTTCAAACACCCGTTCAACCGAACTTCGTAGCATTACAGGCCACACTCGGAGAATCAGGAACAATCGCACTCAGGTTATCCGAACTGTCGGCAGTGAACGATGCGGCGAATTCGGCGAGCGCGCATGAATCGACAGGCAATAATCCGGGAGGTGGCCGTGGCGTCCATGGTGTCGAGTGACCCACGTGATCCATTGCACAGCAACAGTATTCGCCCATTCACCGTCGGCGTCGAAGAGGAGTTCGTTCTGGTCGATCCGGCCACCGGACTACCCTCGCTGACCAACACCACCGTCGCGGCACGTGCCCCGGATGCCGAACTGCAACTGGAATTATCCCAGTGCCAGATCGAGACCTGCACACCGGTCTGCGCGAGCATTACGGAGTTGTACCGCGAAGTTCGACGGGCGCGACTCTCGGTCACGCAGGCCGCGACCTGCGCGGGATCGCTGCCACTGGCGGTGGGAGTGCCGATCTGGAGACCGCCGCCCGGGTCAATGACCGACACTCCGAGATACCGACGCATGGCGGCGCATTTCGGCGAACTGGCCGAGCAAGTGATCTGCGGTTGCCACGTCCACGTCTGCGTGCCCGACCGCGACATCGCGGTGCAGGTCAGCAATCACCTGCGCCCTTGGCTGCCGACCCTGTTGGCGCTGACGGCGAATTCCCCGATCACAAGTGGTATCGACACCGGCTACGCCAGCTGGCGCCACCTACTGTGGGCGCGATGGCCCAGCGCCGGGCCGCCCCCGTACCTGCGGTCCGCCGCCGAATACGACGACACGGTCACCAAGCTCGTCGAGGACGGGCACATCCTCGACGCAGCGATGGTCTATTGGGATGTGCGATTGTCCTCGCATCTGCCCACGATCGAGATCCGCATCAGCGACGTTCCGGCCACGGTCGAGGAAACGGCACTTTTGGCGAGTCTCGTCCGGGCGCTGGTCGTCACCTCCGTGGCGGCAGTGGGCAGCGGACGGACATCGGACCCTGTCGACCTGGCATATCTGCGGGCGGCATGCCGGCGCGCGGCCCACGACGGCCTGTCCGGTCCGCAGTTCCGCAGCGCTACACGACATTCCGTGCCCAAGCCCGCCTCCATCGCACATCTGCTCTCCCATATCCGCCCCGCTCTCGAACAGTCCGGCGACTACGAATTCACGCGCGGCGCGTTGGCAACAGTCCTGAGGAGCGGCAACGGCGCTGTCCGACAACGCGAAGCATTGCGCATCGGAGGCCCCACTCAGGTCTTGAAGCAGATGGCACGATCGACCACCGAAGGATGCGCCGCCACCGAAGACCGTCAGCCGGCGTGACGAACCAGACGCCCATCGGCGCCTGTGCCGACCTCAGACGGGTGAGATCGGCACGAAGGGCCAGATCGCGTCGGCACCGGATCCCACCGTCGCAGCACAGGATTCGGGCACCTCGTTCCACGCCCCCTCGAGATCGCGCAGCGGCTCCGACACCACGAAGCGGGTCTCACCGCCCAGTTCGCGCAAAACCTCGACTTCGGGGTGCAATGCTCGTAACTGGGAGAGCTTGGTCGAGAAGAACAGTGAGCGCGATCGGCGCTCGCTGGAATAACGGAAGACCCAGAGGTTTTGACCGTTGGTCGTCGCGACGGTCATCTGAACCGGATGCTCGACACTATGCGCGTGCCCGACGTCCTCGACGAAGCCGACTGCCCGCGCGACGGCACCGAGCGGATCATCGGCGAGACCGAAGGTCAGGGCGAGGTAGAACAACGCTTCCGTGTCCGTTGAGCCCTCGATGTCGGAGAACAGCCCAGGATCCACGGCCATCAACAAATCGCGCCTGATTTCACTGAAACCACGCAGGGCGCCGTTGTGCACCCATAACCATCGACCGTGCCGGAACGGATGACAATTGCTGCGCTGAACCGCGGTCCCAGTCGAAGCCCGCACATGAGCGAGCAACCTCGACGTGCGCACCTGACCAGCTATCTCCCGCAAATTCTTATCGTTCCAGGCCGGCTCGATCCCCTTGTACACCGCGGGTTCGGCACCCTCGCCATACCAGCCGACACCGAAGCCGTCCCCGTTGGTGGTGGTCTCTCCCAGACGAGAGTGCAGACTCTGGTCGATCAGAGAATGTTCAGGGCGAAACAGCAGATCCTCGACAAGAATCGGCTCGCCCCAGTACGCCATCCACCGGCACATACATCAATTCAAACAGAGTCGACACGCTCTGCGATAGCCCCTCAGATTCCGTGGGCCGTCGCACCCCTGTGCGGAATTACAGTTATCGGGCCGTTTCGCCGCCAATGGCGCGCTGCCAATCCTTCCGCGTCCGGAGGCCACGCGACCGGCCATCGATACGGATACGAACTCGGCGCGCCCGCGGTTTCGCTGTCAGCGCGATGAGCGCGCGTGCGTCGTCTTCGATCTCGACGTCAAGTCGGGCGACGTCCGCCGGTTTCGTATGCTCGGCGACCATGACCGTCGCACGTTCGATCCTGCTTTTCGCCCTCGCCGCTATCGCCGAGATCGGCGGAGCGTGGTTGGTGTGGCAAGGCGTGCGCGAACACCGCGGCTGGGCCTGGATCGGCGCCGGCATCATCGCCCTCGGCATCTACGGATTCGTCGCCACCCTGCAACCGGATGCGAATTTCGGACGCATCCTCGCCGCCTACGGCGGCGTCTTCGTCGCCGGATCCCTGCTGTGGGGCATGACATTCGACGGCTTCCGACCCGACCGCTGGGACATCACGGGCGCCGCCATCTGCCTACTCGGCGTCACCGTCATCATGTACGCCCCACGCAGCTGATCTGTTCGAATTATTCTTTGGTCGGTGCGGTGGTCGGCTGCGCCGTCGGTGCCGCTATCGGTGCTGCGATCGGCTTCTTCGCTCCCGTTCCGTGAACCGCGGACTCCGAGTAGGCGAGTCGACGCATACGGCCGTGCCGGGTGGTTCATCAAAACCACCCGGCACGACCATGTTCGCAATTCCTCCGGCTAGCGGCGGGATCGGCCGAGTTCGGCCAGCATCGCGTTGTAGGCGGCCAGTTCGTCGTCATCGGGGAACCGTTCCTGATGGCGGTCGCCGCGTTCGGCCTCGCGCCGGTCCTGTTTGGCCCACTGCGACAGCAATGCGCCGACTACGAGAAGGGCCGGGATCTCGCCGGAAATCCAGGCCAATGTGCCGCCGATCCACTGGTCGTGCATGGGATCGCTCATCCACGACAGCTTCAGTTCGGGATAGAAAGTGCTGCCGACCAGAGATTCCATCGACATCACGGCGACGCCGAAGAAAGCGTGAAAGGGCATGACCGCGAACAGCATTCCCAGCCTTCCCAGATGAGGCAACCGACGCGGGCCCGGGTCGATGCCGATGATCGCCCAGTAGAACAGATAGCCGGTGAGCAGGAAGTGGATGTTCATCAGCAGATGACCCCAGTGGAAGCGGATCAGCTCGTCGAACAGCGGCGTGAAGTACAGCCCGTAGAGCGAGACGACGAATACCGCCAACGCCACGGCGGGATGGCTGAGAACACGGGTGAACCGCGAATGCATCAGCCACAGTAGCCATTCCCGCAGTCCGGGCGCGGTGTTGCGGCCGGCCGGCTCGACCGCTCGCAACACCAGCGTCACCGGCGCACCCAGCACCAGCAACACGGGCAGAAACATGTTCAGCGCCATATGACCCGCCATGTGCACGCTGAACATCGCATAGCCGTAGGCACCGATCCCCGACGACGTCAGCAACAGCAGTCCCACACAACCGGCCAGCCACGACACCATCCGCCAGCGCGCCCACTGATCGCCGCGGCGACGCAGGCGGATCACCCCGGCAACATAGGCGAGCCCCAACCCGATGGCCGAGGTCCCGAGCACCACATCGAACCGCCACAATGACGCCATACGCCACACGTTCGGCGCGGCGGAAACGTCGAAACCCAGAAACACCTGCTGCGCGGTGAACGAGCGATGCCGGAAGGCCGGGGCGGGCTGAATCGCCATGGCCACCGAAATCCCCAGCCATACCAGCTCGGACACCACCACCGCCCGCAGCACAGCAGGCACCCGCACGGAATCCGGCGATGTCCGGCCCAGCCACAGCCACAGCACCGCGTGCGATGCGAGCAGTCCGGCCGCGGCGACACCGAGGCTGCCGTACCAGCCACCGAACGCCCACGATGGAGTGAGAATCGGAACCAGAATCGCCGCGGTGCCCACCATCACCACAACCGAAATTCCGAGCGCTGTTCGATAGCGCCGCAATACGATCGCGCGTTCGCTCGCACTCGCGTCGGCGTGGCCGCTCAGCACGCACCAACTCAGACCCACCAGCGCCGACAGCGCCACGGTGAACGGAATCACCGCACCTGTCGCGTAGTCGTGGTTCGGGCCCTCACCCGCATTGCCGACCACCGGAGGGCACAACACCGCTACCGCGACCAAGGCCGCCACGCCGAACACGCTGTTCCACGACAGCGCGAACCGCACGGCCACAGCCACCACCAGCGTGCACAGCGCGGCCACGATCCACGCCTTCGGAGCGGTCGAGGCCGCGATCAACGCACCGGTTCCGCCGATATTCATCATGCGCCGCACCGATATTCCGGCCGCATCGGCCGCGGAAGTCGGAATCGAAGCGCCGCACGCGACCAACCACACCACCGATGACCACTCGGCTACCCGTATCCCGCGATAGCCGCACACGTCGATGCGCCCGGCAGCGGTGGCCGGCGCACAGACCAGCGCATACATCAGCGATCCGAGTGACAGTCCGCCCGCGAGCCCGGCCGCCAGGCGCACCAGCGCGTAACCGACCG
Source organism: Nocardia aobensis NBRC 100429 (assembly GCF_000308375.1). Lineage (GTDB taxonomy): Bacteria > Actinomycetota > Actinomycetes > Mycobacteriales > Mycobacteriaceae > Nocardia > Nocardia aobensis. Next base: position 17,397 of record NZ_BAFQ01000289.1, read on the forward strand.
CGGTATCCCACCCGGGAAAAAGCAGCCCTTGATCGGCATAGCGAGAGTGGCCGCAGGCGAGGGTGACGATCAGGACGACCACCGCCGCCGCGGATGCTCCGGCCGGCAACAGGGCGTTCCCGGGGCCGGCGCGGTACACATCCGCGGAGTTCTCCTCATATGCTCGTCGCATCCTCACACCCTCACCGACAACAGTTTTGCCATCGCCGCGGTCAGCGCGTACAGGGCATGACTGCTCAGGGTGGTGGATCCGGCTGTTCATCGAAAATTCCGTAGCCGCAAGCTGTTCCACACCACGAAGAACGAGGAGAACGCCATCGCGGCACCTGCCAGCAACGGATTGAGCAGGCCAGCGACGGCGATCGGCAAGGCGGCCAGGTTGTAACCGAAGGCCCACATCAGATTTCCGCGGATGGTTCGCAGCGTGGCGTGCGCGAGTTCAAGCGCATCGGGAACGGCGGCCGGATCGTCGCGCACCAGGATGATGTCGGCGGCGCCGATCGCGACATCGGTGCCACGCCCGATCGCCAAGCCGAGATCGGCGGTGGCCAGCGCCGGGCCGTCGTTGATGCCGTCACCGACCATCGCGACCCGCCTGCCCTCCTGCTGCAACTGCTGGATCGCGCGAACCTTGCCCTCCGGCAGCACATCCGCGACAACCTCGGCGATCCCTGTCTCCTCGGCCACCGCACGCGCCGCCTCGGCGTTGTCGCCGGTCAGCAGCATGGTCCGCAGCCCGCGCCGATGCAGCCGTGCCACCGTTTCGGCCATACCCGCCCGCACGGTGTCGGCCACTGCGAACACCGCCACCGCGCGGCCGTTCAGGCACAGATAAACCGCTGTGCGCCCGAGGGACTGTTCCGTGGCCAACGCCAGGCGCAGGTCATCGGCGACCGCGATGTGTTCGGATTCGACGAGTGCCGGTCGTCCGATCAAAGCGCGCTGCCCAGCGACGGTGCCCCGCGCGCCCAGGCCCGGCAGCGCCACGAAGTCCTCGACCGCTCGCGGGTTGTGTCCTCGCGAACGAGCGTAGGCAACGATGGCGGCGGCCACCGCATGCTCGGAGGCCGACTCCACATCCGCTGCGGTACGGACTATTTCGTCGCTGTCGGCAACCGAGGTATGCACCGCGACAACGCTCATCGCGCCCTCGGTGACGGTGCCGGTCTTGTCGAAGACGACCGTGTCGATCGTGCGACTGGTCTCGAGCGCGTGATGTCCCTTGAGGAAGATGCCCAACTGCGCGCCACGGCCCGAGGCCACCATCAGCGCGGTCGGAGTCGCCAGTCCGAGCGCGCACGGACACGCGATCACCAGCACGGCCAGCGCCGCACCGATCGCGGTGTCCAGATCGGCTCCGGACACCAGCCAGCCGGCCAGGGTCAACGCGGTGAGGGTGAGTACGGCCGGGACGAACACGCCGGCGATCCGGTCGGCGAGCCGTTGGACCGCCGCCTTGCCGGTCTGCGCCTCCTCGACCAGACGGATCATCCCGGCCAATTGGGTGTCGCTGCCGACCGCGGTGGCCTCGACGACCAGGCGGCCGGTCAGCGAGGCGGTGCCACCGGTGACCTCGTCGCCGGGAGCCACCTCGACCGGAGTGGACTCGCCGGTCATGGCCGCGGCGTCCACGCTGGAATACCCTTCGATCACCCGGCCGTCGGTGGCGATCGTCTCACCGGGCCGCACCACGAACCGTCGACCGATGGTCAATTCCCTTGTCGGGATGACGATTTCGCGGCCCTCTGCGGTGAGTACCGTCACGTCCTTGGCGTTCAGGGCCGCAAGCGCACGCAGCGCTCCCCCTGCTCGCCGACGTGCCTTGGCCTCGAAGTAACGGCCTGCGAGCACGAAAACGGTCACCCCGCCCGCCACTTCCAGATATATGGAATCGGCGCCCAAGATCGCGGCCCACACCCCGTGGTGGGTGACCGCCGGGACGGGCCGGACGAACAGGGTGATCATCGACCACACCGTGGCAGCGGTGATCCCGATCGAGACCAGAGTCTCCATGCTGGTAGCGCCGTGGCGCAGCCCGACGAGTGCGCGGCGATGCAGCGGGGCCGCCGCCCAGGTGACGATCGGCAATGCGAGCGCCGTCAGCACGACCTGCCATCCGGGAAAGCGCACGCTCGCCACCGTCGCGAACATGATCGAGAAGTCGGCCAGCGGGAAGAACAGCAGTAACCCGACCACCAGGCGCCGGAACAGATCGGCGGCCGCGCGATCCTCGGGACCGGTGTCGACCACCGGGTCGGCGTCGGTGAGTTCGGCGGCCTGATAACCAGCGCCGATCACGGTGTCACACAGCATCTTTGCTTCTTGATGGGCGGGTATGTCCACGGTCGCGATGCCGGTGGCGAAGTTCACGCTGGCACCCACGCCGTCCATCTTGTTGAGCGCGCGCTCGACGCGCGCCGAACAGGCCGCGCAGCTCATTCCGGAGACAGCCAAGCGCACCCGTCGGGTGGGTGGATCCTGTACGGTCGCCGGTGTCGTCATCTCGTTTCGGGTCCCATCCTGTTGCCTGCTACTCGAAAACTCACATACGAGAGGTCGGACGGAAGCGGTTCCCGGTTCCCGCCGACCGAAAACGAGGAAGGATCCCGGAATGAACGAGACGGTCTATTCAGTGGCAGGCATGACCTGCGGACATTGCGCGGGTGCGGTCAGCCGGGCACTCACGACACTCGACGGAGTCGAGGCGGTCGATGTCGACGTCGATGCCGGGCGCGGTCTCGTGCCGCGCGGACACGACCACGAAGACAGGTGCCCGGCGGCCTGCATGGCTGCCGGGCACCGTCGTATCGCCGACGAAGTCAGTGCGTATCGTTCCAGAACTGCGCACCGGCCGCGATCAACGCCGGCACACCCACGACGATCGTGCCGACCACAGCGCCCATCGCCGCCAGCGCAGCGCCCGTGACCAAACAGCCACCGATCGCGCCGGGCACGGCCAGCACCCCGATCGTCACCACTCCACCGGCCGCGCCGCCGACGATTCCGCCTGCGACGCAACCGATTCCGGCGCCGACCGTGCTGCCGAGCAGACTGCCCACCGTCGCGGCGGCCATCATCTCCATACTGAAATTACCGAACGCCGCGTTGAAGTTCGGATGCGAGAGGGCATCGATCTCCTGAGCGGTCGCCGCATCGGCAGGCCGCGCCGCCGCGGGATCGGTAACCGCCGTCAGTTCGACAGAGTTTCCGGCGACATGCGCCGCGATCGGCAACTGCGTGCCGTCGTGCCTGTAAGCCAGTGGGAGGGCCGCGACCTCGGCGCCGTTGCGGTCGATGAAGTGCAGGTGGTTGTCGGCCACCGTCACCGATCCGGCATCCATGTCGAGCACCACCGAGCCGTTCACGGCGTGCGCCTGGAAGTGGATGTCCGGTCCGGCGGGCGCCGGGTCCGCCGACGCGGTGCCGGTCGACGCGATCACGGTCGACACCACGAGCGCGGCGAACGCGGCTCCCATGCGAAACTTCATTGTTCTCTCCATATTTCGATGTCCCTCATCGGCAGATCGGTTTCGGCTGCCGGTCAACAAGTCGGGACGCGGCGCACTCGGGTTCCACCGTTTACGGAATGTGTTTTGAATCACGATCGGTGAAACCGTTTGGCCTGCTGGTCAATTCGAGTCCTAAGGGATACACCGATTCACTCGGTGTCCTTCTGCGCTTGCTCGCGCAGCACCCGCCTGTCCACCTTCCCCGCCGGTCCCAGCGGAAGGCGATCCAACGTCAGCAACCGCTCCGGAAACTTGCGCGGCTCGAGCCCGTGCCGACGGAGAAATTCCGAAATATCCTGCAAGGTAACCGGTTCCGACACGGCAACGCATGCACACATCCGCTCGCCGTAGAGCGCGTCCGGCACCGCGACGCAAGCGACGTCGCTGATCGACGGATGTGTGATCAGCAACGCTTCGACCTCTGCGGGACTGATGTTGAGGCCGCCGCGGATGATGACGTCCTTGCGGCGTCCCACGATGCTCAGGTATCCGGCCCGGTCGAAGCAGCCCAGATCGCCTGTGCGCGTCCATCCGTCGGACGTTCGCAGACGCCGGTCCAGCTGCGGTGCTCCGACGTAACACAGCGGCGACATGGGTCCGCGAGAGATGATCTCGCCCGTCTCTCCCGCTGGGAGCGGGCGCAATTCCGCATCGACCACCCGAATGTCGGTGACCGCCGGATTCGGACGTCCGGCCGTGGTCGCCCGCTCGGGCGGATCGTCGAGGGCGGGGTGGCACGAGACGCCGTCGGCCGAGCCGTACAGGTTGATGATCGGACATCGCAACCGTTCTCGGGCGCGCCGGATCGTCTCCGCGTCCAGCGGAGAACCACCGAGCACCACCGCACGCACGCTGCTCAGATCGGTGTGGTCGAGTTCGGGACGGTCGATCAGCATCCGGATCATGGTCGGTACCCCGAGCAGATGAGTCGGCCGTGCCTTCTCGATCATCGACAGTGTCGCCGCCGGTTCGAATTTCGGCTGCAGCACCAGCGTCGCGCCGAACGCGGCGAGCGTCACCGCCGTGCCGCTGGAACCGAACGCCGAGGCCAACGGCACCATGAACATGTTGCGCATCGCGGCGGGGTCGTCGTGCAACGCCGCCATCATGGCGCCCCGCCCGCCGATGAGCGCATTGTGCGAGTAGAGCACCATCTTCGGCTCCGCCTCCGATCCGGAGGTCACCAGAATGCGAGCCGGCCCGTCGGGATCGGGCCGGTGCGGCTCGAAGTCCGCCGCCTCCGGTGCCAGCAGCGCATGCATGGGGATACACCCTCGCGGCGTATGCCCGCCCAATGCCACGACCGCACGCAGCGCCGGCAGGTCGGTGGCCATCTCGCGCAGTTGCGCCGCGATCGCGGTTCCGTGGAAATCGGCCGGGGCGATCACAGCCACAGCATCGGATCGCCGCAACAGGCTTGCCGCCTCGCGATGCCCCCGGCCCACCGGATACGGCAGCGCGACCGCTCCCAGCGCCGCGATCGCCAGATCCGCCACGCATGCCCAGCGGCTGTTGGGAAGCTGCACGGCGACGACATCCTCGGCGGCAACACCGAAATTCGCCAAACCGGCCGCCAGCCGGCGTGCGCTGTCGAGCAGTTCGGCGTAGGTGAGTACGCCATCGGCATCGATCAGCGCCGCAGCGTCGGGCCGAGCGGCAGCGTGCCGAGCGAACATCGTGAAGATATCGAGGTCGGGGTAATAGCCCTGCTCCGACCAGGATCGGCGTAACTCGATCGGGACGAGATCGGTGTACCAGTGGGTTTCGTAGGTTCGGTTCACGACAGTCTCCAGGGGGGACACAGGGCGGGGCAGCCGAATTCGTCTCGCACCACCACGTCGGCGAATCGGGGATCGGTCAGCAGGTCGGCAAGGTCGGTGACGACCGGTGTGTGCGTACCCGGTCCCGTGGCCGTCAGCCATCGCCCGTCTAATCGAAATGGTTGGCGCAGTGCGGCTTCCGCAGTGCTGCCGAAACGTCGCAACGTCCGCGCGGCACCGAGCAGGCTGCTCTCCACCGCCACTCCCGTACCGGCGCGCCGGCGCCCTAGCAATCCGAGGACCGTCGCTTCGGCGCCCAGCATGCCGCCGAGCACGTCCAACAAGGTCATCAGCGACGGCGCGGCCGGTGTCTCCGGTGCGCCGACCAGCTCGGCCAGGCCGGTGCGCGCCTGCACCATGAAGTCGGTGCCCGGCGGCAGATCCGGTAGATCCACCCCCGACCAGCCCGAGGTGTAGGTGTAGACCGTTCCCGCCGGCAGATGTGGTGCCGACAACTCCAACTCCTCGGCCTTGCCCGGTGCCCAGTTGTGCAGGAAAACGTCGGATTCGGCGACCAGCCGTCGCAATTCGGCGCGGTCGGCGGCAGACTTGATATCGATCTGCACCGCATCCTTGTGCCGGTTGAGCGCCAGCCACCGGCTCGACACCTCTCCGCTGCATGGCGGCATATCCCGCAACGGATCGCCGCCCGGCGGTTCGATCCTCGTCACCGACGCTCCCAGCAGGCGCAGCAGGTGAGCGGCCAGCGGAGCTTGAACGCGGCGCCCAGCTTCCAATACGACTGTGCCGCTCAGTGGTTCGGCCGCGGTGCCCATGTGCTCGTCGCGCATGACAGCTCCGGCTACCGTGTCGACATCCCACGGCACCCACCTCGGTCCGGCGGACAACGCGGATTCATCGGCGCTGTAGAGCCGGCACACCGCCACACCGGTTGCCGCCCCGCGGGCGGCGATCTCGGCGAAGGTGTGCGTTCGAGTGCACCGATGCAGTTCGACCGGCAACGGCGCGGTCGCGGTGGCATAGCGGAACTGGAAGGGACGCCAGCCTTTCCGCCACGCCGGCGGATCGGCCTGCAAGGCCGTCCAGAACGCCGCCCATGGTTCCGGTTGCAGCGCTTCGATTTCGAAGCGTACCCCGTCGGCGCTCGTGAACGGTGGGCCACCGGGTGCGAGGTCGACCGCCTCGGGATCGTCGGCGCCCGCCGCGGCCAGATACTGCGAGACCGACAGCAACGCGGCCTCGGCGACACTGGTCCGCACCGTCAGTTCGGGCTCCGGCGAGAGCAGGCTGGCCAGCAGTCCCGTCGTCGCGAGCACACCTGCGGCGGTGGAGCAGTAATCCAGCCCGATTCCCTGCGGACTTCCGTACCGCCGGCCGTTGACGTGCATGACACCACAGACAGCCTGCACCGCGGTCTCGTTCACGCATCCGGGCACGCGCACCGGTCCCGCCCATTCGACCACCAGCTCACGCCGCACGCCCTCGGCCGACTCCACCGTGACCGCCGCCGCGATGTCGGTGGAACCGGGCGGCCCGCCCTCGGCCAGGGTCGCACCCAAGGCGCCGAGATGATCGCGGACAACCGCGGCGGTCGGTCCGCTCCCGGTCACGGTGGCGACCGTGCCGACCGGTAACAGCTCGGCCGCGAGTGTGGATGCGGATGTGTTCGTCATGGGTTGCCTTCCACCGAGAAACATGCCGATGTCCGATAAGGTCGGTCTCGATGGCGGGTGAGTTCCCGGCAATGGTGTGATGCGGTCATGCCCGACGAATCCTCGACACTCTCCCCACGATGCGAGCAACTGCGTACGCGGATCCGCGATTTCGTTGCCCACCAAGTGATTCCGGCAGAGGCAGCACTCGACGCGGGTGACCGCGCCATCCGCGCCCAACTACGCGAACACGCTGTCGAGGCCGGGCTGTGGGCTCTGCCACTGCCGTCCCGGTACGGCGGCGGAGGGCTGACGCCGGCCGACTACTTCACCGTCGCCGAGATCGAGGGACGCAGCGATCACGCACCCGAGGTGCTCGGCTCGGCCGCGCTGCTCAACGCCCGGATGATCGACAGCCACGCCGATCGCGAGCTGCGCGAAAAGCTGCTTCCCGCAGTGGTTTCCGGACAGCTGACGATGAGCTACGCCATGACCGAACCCGGCGTAGCCGGATCGGATCCCGCCGCACTGCGGACCACGGCGACCCCCGACGGCACCGGCTGGCGGATCACCGGGCGCAAATGGTTCATCACCGGCGCGGGAACAGCCGACGAAGTACTCGTCGTCGCCCGCACCGCCTCGGGTGCGATGCGAGAGTCGTTGTCGATCTTCGCCGTTCCGGCCACCGCACCCGGATTCCGCGTCGTCCGGGAATTGGATGTACTCGGCACGGGAGGCCAATCCGAGATCGAATTCGACGCCGTGACGGTGCCCGCATGCCGGCTGATCGGCGCAGTCGGCGCGGGCGCGACACTGGCCGGCGAGCGACTCGCGCTGGGCCGCACACTGCGCGCACTGCGCTGGGTCGGACAGGCACAGCGAGCTGTGGAACTGCTGGCCGAGCGGGCAGCCCAGCGCCGGGTGGACGATCAGCCACTGGCCGAGCGGCAACTGGTGCAGCAGATGGTGTTCGACGCCGAACTGGCTGTTCGCTCGGCCCGTGCGCTCACCGAACAAGCCGCCGCCGCAGTTGCCGCGGATAGGCGCGCGCACGTGGAGGTCGGCTTCGCGAAGGTGGCCGCCGCACGCGCTCTCGGCCTGGCCACCGACCACGCGATACAGATATTCGGCGCCGAGGGCCTCACCGCCGCAACGGGTCTGCCTCGACTGCTGCGCGTTGCTCGCGCGGCCCGCATTCTCGATGGTTCCGACGAATTCCACATCGAGGCCACCGCACGCCGCGTAATTCGCGAGTACACCCGACCGCCCACGGCATCCCCGAACCGGAACCCGCTCGCCGGGAACTAATTCCGTTCGCCGCCCGACCTGTTGGTGCGGAAGAAGGTGGAGTGAAGATTGTTCGAAGGCGCAACGATGGAACTGTCCGGGGTGGACTGCACGCACGGACGGCGTGCGGTGGTCCGGGGCGTCGATCTGCGAATACCCGGTGGGGAACGGGTGGCGCTGACCGGGACGAACGGTTCGGGCAAAACCACACTGTTGCGGGCCATCCTCGGCCTGCATCCGCTTGCCGGCGGGACGATCACCGTCGGCGGAGCCACCGCGCGTACGGCGCAGGACTGGGACCTGCGCCGCCGCGTGGTGGCGTGGATTCCGCAGCGCCAGGCAGCGGGGCGCTTTCCGCTCCCGGCGCGCGAATTGCTGTACAGCAGCGGCGCATTCGACGACGCCATGACCGCCGCCCACGATCTGGGCGTGAGCAGCTTGGCCGACCGCCCGTTGCACACCTTGTCCGGTGGACAACTTCAGCGGATGTATCTGGCCCGCGCACTGGGCTGCGTGGCCGCGGGCGCGGGTGTGCTGCTGGCCGATGAGCCGACCGCCGCACTGGATTTCGCCGGACAGGAAGATGCCGCACAGCTACTGACCGACATACCGGTGACGCTGCTGGTGGTGACACACGACCGCGCGCTGGCCGCGCGCTGCGACCGGGTACTCGAGATGGCGGGCGGAAATCTGCGCGAGATCACGCCCCGGGAAGAGGAAGCGGTGTGAACCACGCGAACGAGTTCTGGCAGCTGTGGCACCTGGTTCCGGTGCAGCGCGCGTTGGTCGCGCTGATCCTCGGCGCCATCGGATTGCCCATTGTGGGCGTGGTGATCATCGGACTCGACATCATGCCGGTGCGGTTCGCCATGATGCACGTGGCACTGTTCGGAATCGCGATCGGGATCCTGACCGGATTGGACCCGCTACTGTGCGGACTGGTGGCGTGCGCGATATCAGGCGCCTCGCTGACGCCGCTGGCCCGCAGCCCAGCCGGACTCTCGGGTGCGATGGGCCTGCTGATGAGCCTGGCGATCGCGGGAGCTCTACTCACACTGTCGATTTCGGGCGTCAACGCCAACGGCGCCTTCGAACTGCTGTGGGGATCGATTCTCGCCACCCGAACCAGTGACGTCGTCCTGCTCGGTGTGCTGGCGGTGCTGATCCCGGCACTGTTCGTACTGCGCCGCCGCCAACTGGGGCTGCTGCTGTTCGATCGTGAACTCGCCACCTGTTCCGGAGTCCGGGTCAATCAACTGACCCTCGTACTGCTGGTTCTGGTCGCGGTCGCGGTGGCAGCCGGAATCCGGCTCACCGGCGCACTGCTCGTGGACGCACTCACGCTACTGCCCGCGCTGGCGGCGCGACGGCTGGCCAATTCGCTGCCCGGCATGGTGATCGCGGCGGTCGTCGTCGGTCTGCTGGTGAACGTCACCGGCTTCGTCCTCGCGGTGTGGTTCGACCTGCCGCCGGGTCCGGTGCTGGTGCTCGCGGCCGGGGCGGTCGCCCTCGCCGTTCATGTGTTACCCGATGGGAGAAGACGAGGATGGCCCTCCGCAGAGGAAAACGGTTCGCACGCTTCGGGATCGGTCTCGCTGCATTGATCGCCGGCGTAGCCGCATTGACCGGCTGTGGGTCCAGTGACCAGCAGCACCACGACGGCCCGAACGTAGTGGCGACCAGTACCTGGGAAGCGGCCTTCGCCGAGGCCGCCGGCGCGACCGATGTGACCGTCATCGTGCCGCCGGCGATCAAGCACGCGCCCGACTACGACCCTAAACCGTCGGATCTGGCCGCGGTGTCGCACGCCGATTACGTCCTCTACGCACCCTTCGAGGGCTTCGCGACCAAGATCAAGGACGCCGCCGGGTCTTCGGCGAAGGTGGTCGCGGTCGATCTCGACAACAGCCGCGACAACGTCGTCAAGGAGGTGCAGCGGCTGGGAGACATGTTCGGAACCCGCACCGCGGCCGACAAGTGGCTCCAGACATTCGGGGCCCGATACGACCAACTCGCCACGCAAATCAAGTCCGCATGGCGAAACGGCCGGCCTCCCACTGTTGTTGCGCAGACGTTCATGGGTTTCGCCGCGCAGTTATCCGGAGCCCAGGTGCTGGGAACCTACGGACCCGATCAGGTGACCGCCAAGCAGGTGGCGGATCTGTCGGCGGCCGAGCCGGAGCTGGTGTTCGCCAACGAGCAAATGGATACCGGAACCGTCCTGCCGGGCACAACCGCCCGGCAGCTCGATCTGAGCAACTATCCGACCAGCGGCAACGATCTGCTCACGGTCTACGACGACACGGCAACGAAGATCAGCGCCGCACTGAAGGGCTGAGCCAGCGGCCGGGCCACCACGGGGCGGCCCGGCCGGTACTGCTCACAACGCCGTGGCCGAAACCTCGCCTTCGAGTATCGCCAGGGCGAGCATGAGAAAGAAGTCGCCCCAAATCATTTCGTGGCTCGGCGCGAGGTTACGAGGACCGTCATAGCATCCGTCGAGCAGCCGCCCAGGGCGATCGCCGCCGGACAGATGATCGCGGATCAATGTCTCGACCAGCTCGGCCGCGGCAGCCGGGCGGCCGAGTTTGCACAATGCGACGGCCGTGATGGCGGCCGCAGACGTGTCGGGTACCGGTCCGCTCGCAGTGGAGGCGGTAGGTACGCCGTTGGAATACGAAGTACGCGAGAGTATTTCGTCTGCGCTATCCGCGAAGCGGGGTTCGATCCAACAGCCGGCGTCGGCGGCCGCCAGCGCGGTCCACGCCGCCCCTCGAGACCAGTCGGGCGGGGGCTCCGAACGCGGATACCACTGTCCCGCACAGAATTCCCACGCCGGAATCACCCTCGGCGACGATCGCAGACGCAGCAGCAGAGAACACAGGAATCGCTCGGCAATCACCGACTCGCCCGCCCACGCCAGCAGTGGCACCGCACCGGCCAGACCATCCACGCGGCCCACCGACGGACGAGCCGGATCACCGAAACCCGTACCCCAGGGAAGAATCTCCGCCTCGGTGTCGAACGTCGCGGCCAACTGCCTCGCGACCTCTCGAGCATGGGCCGCACCAGTTTCCGAGATTCCCAGACGGGTCCCAGCGGCCGAGCCGTACCAGAAGATCAGGCCCCGAGTGACCGTGTCCAGTTCGGCGGCAGGCTGTAAACGGGTCACCGCGGCTTCGGCCGCCGCACGGTCGGCACCCGAACCCGACAGCCGTGCACGCAGCCACAGCTGCCCCACCCAGAAGCCGGCCGCCCAGGATCCGCGCCGCGTCGACACCCATGCCCCGGTCTCCGGATCGGCGTAGAGCGGAAAGCGCTCTCCCACCGACTCTTCGGTCTCGGACATGCGGTCCGTCATATGCCGAAGCGCTCGCCGGAACGTCCGCCCTCGTGACCATGCCGCAGTCGCGCCGCGGGTCATCGCGACGACACCCGTCGCTGCCACCCCCACGACACCGCCCCGGCGGCGAGGAACTCCGCCGCCACGACTACCCAAGCCACGGTGAAATGCGGCGATCCGACACCGATCAGCGCACCGAAGATCGTCGGCCCCACCACGAATCCGGCGAAGAAACCGGCCGACACCACAGCCGAGTCGCGACCGACGGATTCCGGTGCCGCAGTGACGATCACCGTCATCATCGACACCGCGTTGGCCGCAACCGCACAGCCGCCGATCCCCAGCACGCCCAACCAGACCAGCCACGACAGCGTCGCACCGGCGAGCAGCAGCACCAGACACGCACCGACCGCGCCGAAGGCCAACGGCGCCAGCAACATCGCGGGACTGCGCAACGATGCCGAACGCCGAGTCCAGCCCACCCGCCCGAGAATTCCCGCTACGCCCAGCACCGCCACCAGGCCACTCGAGGCCGCCGCCGACATCCCCAGCCGATGCGCGGCATACACGGCGATATAGGTGTTGATCGCAGAGATTCCGGCGCCGAGCAGCACCGAATATCCACACATCCACCCGGCGTCACCCCGCGGCACCGCAGCCTTCCACACCGGTCGGCGCGGCGGCTCGGAATCACCGGCGACCATCGCCGCGGCCCCCGCGGCGAGCAGAGCCGCCAGTGCCGGTATCGCCACGGCGACCCGCCAATTCAGCGAACCGGCCACCGCGGCGAGCGGCAACCCGGCCGAGAAGGCACCGAACTGCACACCCGACTGCTTCCACCCGGCAACACCACCGCGCCGCGCCCGCTCGACCCGCGATTGGATGAGCTGATTGGTGACCGGATTCGCCAGCGCCTGCGACAGACCGGACAACGCGACCGCGACGACCAGAACCGGGAACGCCGGCGCTGCGGCGAACAAGCCCAGCGCGATCGCCGACACCACGAACATGCCGATCAGGCATCGGCGCGCTCCCCACGCCACCACGACCGGCCCCGCAACCAGCGACAGCGCCGCCGCGACAGCGAACCCGACAGCGACCAGCACCCCCAAAGCCGAAGTGGCGACACGGAATTCGACGATCAAGCGCAGACCCAGCGCACCGAGCAGAAACAGCGGCAGCATCGACATCGTCATCGCGGTGACCATCAGCCACGTCAGCAGCGTTCGCTGCGAACTCACCGAGTCGGTTCGCGTATCCACATACAGAAAGTCGAACGCGATGGCGCTGAAGTTCCTGGCGCAGTGAAATTCTCAGCCGACGCCGTCGGTGGTCTCCGACGCGGCCGCCAACAAGTCCTCACGCGCCCGCGCCACCCGGGACCGGATCGTGCCCACCGGCACCTCGCAGGCATCGGCCGCATCCTGATAGGACAGGCCGAGAATCTGCGTCAGCACCAACGCCTCTCGCCGTTCGGGCTCGAGCTGGTCGAGCAGCATCCGCGCCTCGACCAGATCCTCGAAACCACGCCCACGACTGCGCGGTGTGCCCTGCTGCTCGGCCACCGCTTCCCAATCGTCGGTGTCACGCACCCGAGGACGCGCCTGAGCAGCGCGAATCGAGTCGACCACCACCCGGCGCGCGATCGACAACAGCCACGCGCGCGAGGTCGATCTCCCCGCAAAACGAGGCAAGCTCCGATAAGCCCGCACGAAGGTTTCCTGAGTCAGATCATCAGCCGCCGATGCGCCCGCGCGATAGGCATGAAACCGCCAGACATCGGCCTGCAAAGCGCGAACCCAGATCTCGAAGGCCCGTCGGTCACCACGCCCCGCGGCCATTGCGAGTGCGGTGAGGTCATCTCCATCGTCGACGCCACGCACATCGAGCACAGTACTACAGACGGTCGTGGGAACTCCGGCTGTTCGATGTACGACTATGGAGACATGAATTGCGATACGGCTCGCGAAGCGCTGTCCGCGCGTATCGACGGCGAACAGGAACCGGTCCCTGCCGCCGCGGTCGACCAGCACCTGGCGACCTGTTCATCCTGTCGGGCCTGGCATGCGCGCGCGGAAGGGCTGCGGCGCACCATGCTGCTCGCTCCCGCGCCCGCGATCCCCGACCTCACCGACGCGATTCTCGCCGAACTGCCGGCTCCGCGCACCGTGTACTCGCTGCTCCGAGTCGCTCTGGGCGTGGTCGCCGTCGTCCAGACCGCTCTCGCCCTGACCCAACTGTTCGGCGTGGACACCGGGATGGGCCACGAGGCAATGCCTTTCATGATGGGCCACATGAGCCACGAGAGCGCCGCGTGGAATCTCGCCGTCGGCATCGGCCTGCTGTGGGCAACACTGCACACGCGAACGGCCGCCGCGCAGCTGCCGATGCTCACGGTGTTCGTCGGCGCGCTGGCCGCGGCGTCGGTCTTCGACGTCGTCCGAGGCGATGTCGACGCCACCCGGCTGCTGACCCACGTCCCGGTCGTTGTCGGCGTCGCACTGCTGTATCTGGTGCGGCGCACCGACGACGGCAACGACGAACCGAAACGACGCGCGACCGACCCGGGCCGACACGACACGCATGCCGACTTCGAAGCCGAGGCAGCCGGGACACTCCTGCGGCGCGAGTTCGGACAACAGCGCCCCACCGGGCGCCACAATGTGGCCTGACTCCGCTCGGCCCGCCTACACCCAGGCAATGGGGCGGGCGATGGACGAGGCAGGCTGGGACAGCGCACCCAACGGGCCCGGCCGAGGTGGTCAGGAGGAGACGAGGGCGTCGGACAGAATCCGCACCTGCCGGGCATGCGGACCCTTGATATCGACGATTACTTCGAACTCCACGCGATCCCCTTCGACGAGGTCGTGTGCGGCGACATCGTCGGATCCGATATAGAGATCGATACTCCCCGTTTCAGGCGTAGCTCCGATGGTGGCGCTCACGGTCGTCAGTGGAATTCCTCCGCATAGGCCGAACCGGACCTATTCGGAGGCGGAGACGTGGTGTTCGAGACCGACGGCGGCGGTGAGCTCGGCGCGGTGGCGGCACAGACGCGGATGCTCGTCGCCGAGCTCGCCCATCAGATCCGCCAGCGCGTCGGCGACCGCGTTGAGCTTGTGCTGCACCGCGGCGTTCGCGCGGGCCTGGGTGTTCTGCAGCAGCGCGACCAAGATGAACGTGATGATCGTGGTCACCGTGTTGATCAGCAACTGCCAGCTGTCCAGACTGGGCAGCACCAAGAAACTGGGCAACCACACCACCACCAGCAGCACGCAGAACGCGAAAAACGTTGCCCGCGAGGCGACCCCGCACGCCGCGGTGGCGAACCGGTCGAACGCCGACAGGCCCCCTTTCAGCTGCGAGGGCCTCTTCGCTGTCGGCGCCTGCACCCGCAGTGCGCGCCCGTCGTCGATTGTCACCGTCGATCTCCTTCATCAGCGCGAGATGCATCCACCATCGATGAGCCACGGAGCATCACACCGAAGGCTCACCGACACGACCTCTTCACTGCCGCGCCCAGACGTCGCCGCGTCGGTAGAAGTGGGCCCCGCCGGCACCCCGCGCCGCCCCGCATTCCAAAACATCAATGACGCCGACGTTCCACAAGATCGGAAACCGAAATGGATCGGACAATCAGGCGAGTTATTCCGGAGTAATCACTTCCAACTGTCTCGATATTGCCGCAGACAACGGCCGCCAAGGGCATCTCGCGACGTTCGAATCACATTCCGACGCATACCCGTGATCGAAAACGGCAAACAACCTTCCCTAGCAGACGGCCGGTGCAAGCATCCCAGCGAGCCGCCCGGAAACCGCCTCACCACCGTGTTCGCGGCCGAATCAGTCCCGCGGGCCCGCACCGCGCGGTGACGTACGCCGTCGATCGAGGGACGCCTTCGGCCGCGACCGACAAATCACGTTTCGATTGCCATAGCGTTGGCGGCGACCTTCAAAATCCTGCCCCCACCGGATCGCCTCGCTGAATTCCGCCCGCTACCCACCACCGATGCGGGCGACTTCGAAGTCGCGCGAGCCTTGAACGCAGAGCCGTTCCCGCAGTCGACGACGAATCGGCGGCACGCTTCTTCGCCTACGACACAGGCTTGGAGTACGAACACTCCGGCCCACTAGGCTATTTCGCGCCGATGCCGGGTGAATAATGCACTGACACTGAGCTTCTCGTCTACCGACAACCGCCCCGGACATCACCTGGCCTTCGACGTCGCCCCGGCGACCTTCGGCCAGTCCGTTTCCGCCTCCGAGCCGCCGGCGTCTCGTGCGGGAACGACCCCGTCCAACGACTGCCATTCCGACCTTGTCGACGCAGCACAGGAGAGGCAGGCCAGGCAGGTCAGCTTCACTCCAGCGAACCAGCCCACCAGGTATCACCCGCTCACTGCGATGTCCCTTTTATCCCATTTCGCCGAGCGCTCGGAATTGCGTGGATTGACCGCGGCATTCGACTTTTCGTATGGTTGTCGACGCGACGATTCGAGGAACCTGGTGAAAACCCAGGACGGTCGCGCCACTGTGAGCATCTCCGGGTTCGGGAAGATGACGAGTCAGACCCTCGAATCGGCGGTTGTACCAGTGTTCGGGGACGCGAAAATCCCCGTTAGGTGAGGAGTTCGCATGGCCACGTCGTATGCGCCGAGGTCCGGTTTGCACACCGATTCCTTGTCCATTCTCACGACGGCGTCGTGGCTGCGCCACCGGCGTACTCCCTCGTGAGTGTGGATCGAGCCGCTGCGTCGTTCTTCGGCACCGATATGCCCGTGCACGAATCCGTCCACGCCGCACGCCATTTCCTGGGCTTCGCCTGCCACTGAGCACGAAGAACTCTCGTGTCTGCCGTAGGCGGGTCGCCGGCGTTCGCCTTCGCCCGGATCGCGTCCGAACCATGACCGGTCGCCTCATTCATGACGTGAGCGGCCGCGACGACGTGTAGAGGTAACTTCCGAGGCACAGAATTCGTGCCGCCCTCGTCGGCACGAGTGGCCGCATCCGCATGACCTCGCGCGGATCGGTCGATAACGAAAGTAATTGCACTGCGGTAGTTTCCGCAGTCTCATCGCGCGAGCACGTCACTCGCGAAGAAGGACGATCGATGAAAACCAGGACCACACTCGCGTTCGGAGCGGCGGTCACGATCACCACGCTGACCATTGCCGGCGGCGTTGCGCACGCCGATGTTCCGGCCGGAACACCGCAACCGAGTACGACGGTCGCCACCGACGTCGGCCCCGGGATCCACTACACCGCCGACGTGGTCGACCACTCGGTCGTCTTGCGCACCGACGCCGGGCGGCTCAACGTGCGCGGCAACCAGTTCGAAATCCTCGACGACAACGGCAATCTCGTCGCCGGCCTGCCGCTCACCTACAAACTCGACCAGCAGGACTGGCCCATCGCCGCCCAGGTCGACGGTCGCACCGCAGTGCTGACTCCCAGCCGCAACCCCGCCGACGCGGTGGCATCGACGACCCCCGACCTCACCCCGGTGGACGCGCAGAGCGACTTCAACGACGCGATCGGCGTCGCCGCCAACCAGATCGGCCTCGCGACCGGCGTCGGAGTCCTGGTCGGCACCGCCGCGGGACTGGGCATCGGATGTGTCGCAGGCGCCCTGGTCGGCGCCGCGTTGATGCCGCCCATCTTCTTCGCCGGAGCACCCGGCGGATGCCTGGCCGGCGCTGCGGCAGGCGCCGCCTTGGGTGCTGCGGCCGGAACCGTCATCCTGGGTGGACCGGTCGCGATCGCCAGCGCGATCCAGTTCTTCAACACCATCAACAAGCCCCAGAACTGAGGCCGTCGACGCTCGCAGGCCATCGGCACCCAGCCTGCGAGCGTTCAGGCCGCCATGAGCAGCCCTCTCGAACGCGCCGCGAAGGACGGGTCGCAGTCCCTGCCACAGACGGGAGGTCAGAGGTTGGGGCGGCGGCCGGCCCAGGGCTGGGCCTGCTCGAGCTGCGCGGCCAGCCGGATGAGCTGCCCCTCCGCCCCGAGGCGGCCGACGAATTGGACGCCGATCGGCAGCCCGTCGGGAGTCCAGTGCAGTGGCACACTCATGGCGGGACGGCCGGTGATGTTCGCCAATTGGGTGTAGGGAACCCAGCTCAGGTTGTCGTTGATGAACTGGTCGACGATCGGTGTCCAGCGCAGCAGCCCGGCGACGCGGGCGGTCAGCAGCAATCGCTGTGCCGTGCGCAGCGTCGGCGCGAGGTCGAATGCCCCGATCCGAGGCGGCGGGGTGGCTGTGGTCGGAGTGAGCAGCAGGTCGTAGGACTCGTGAAATTCCGCCAGCCGTCGCACGTACTGGTGTCGCCGCGCGACGGCGCGAGTCAACTCGACAGGCTTGGTCGCGCGTCCCAGCGCGGCCATCAGCCGGGTATCGAGTTCGAATCCCGAATCCCCCACGCCCCCAGCGGCTTTGGCCTCATCCACCGAGAAGGCACACTCGACGAACCAGGTAGTGAGAAAATCCTTGGCCAACGCCGCGTCATCGAAGGGAGCGCGGGGCAGCTCCACCACGTCATGGCCGAGGCTCACCAGTAGTTCGGCCGCTCCGGTCGCCGCCGCCACAGCCTCCGGATGGGGCGCCGGATTGACCGAACTGGCTGTGCAGAAGCCGATCCGAAGACGCCCCGGGGCGCGTTCCACCTCCGCGAGATAGCTCCCTTGCCCCCGTGCCGCCAGGTACGGCGAAACCGGAGTCGGGCCCGCCAGCACATCGAGCATGGCGGCGGTGTCTCGCACCGAACGAGAGATGACACCATCGGCGGCGGTTCCGCCCAGATACTCACCGTGCACGGGACCGGCCGGGATCAGACCGCGAGAAGTCTTGAGCCCGAACAGCCCACACGCCGAGGCCGGAATTCGGATCGAACCACCCCCGTCGCTCGCACCCGCGCACGGCACGATACCCGCGGCCACCGCCGCCGCGGCGCCACCGGAGGACCCGCCGGGCGTGTGCTCGATGTTCCACGGATTGCGCGCCGCACCGAACAACTCGGGTTCGGTGATTCCCTTGGCGCCGAATTCGGGAGTATTGGTCTTACCGAAGATGACCAGCCCGGCATCGAGCCACCGCTGCACCACCGTGGCATTCTCGGTCGCCAGGACCGACGCGAGCGACCGCGATCCGCCGCTGGTGGGATAGCCGGCGAGATGTTGATGAAGATCCTTGATGAGGAACGGCACCCCAGCGAACGGCGCGTCGTCCACCTCGACAGCACGGGCCGGATCGACATCGGCCACGATCGCGTTGATCCGCGGATTGACTTCGGCCGCGCGCGCCCGCGCCGCCTCCAGCAATTCCGCCGGCTCGGCCTCACCCGACCGCACCAGAGCAGCCAGCGCCATCGCGTCCGCACTCGAGTAGGCATCCACACCGGCACCCTATCGGGAAGCGACTCGGCGCAGTGGCCACCACCCCATCAGCGAACAGGGATACATTCGCACTCGTGACCGAACTCCGCGCATTCCGCCGGGCGTGCTACGACGCCGCCCGCCGCACAGGCGGCACCGTGGTCGAGTTTCGTGTGGCAGACGGCGTGACGCCGAACTTCCATCAAGGGATCATCGCCTACGGTGATCAGCAGGTCGCGGTGGTCGCGGTCCGCCACTCGACGATGCTTGCGGTAGCCGAACCGCGGACGATCGATTGCGCCGACGGTGTAACCGAGTCGGGCCCGATGGTTTTCGTCGACGCACCGGAGCTGGTGGGCGCCCTCGCCACGTCGCCGGGATTCACAGTACTCACCGCAGCCGACCTCAACGGTCCGTTCGTCGCGACCGCCTGGCCCGACATCGAACGATCCGACATCGAGTACTGGAAGCCACACACCCTCGGCGAGGCGCTGTTCAACTACTGGGACCGAAGCGACCGCCCGCTCGGATCGAGGCCACAGCCCCTGATCCTGTCCTGAGCAGACAGCACAATTGCCGGCGACCGGTGACCACGGGCTCACCGTGTTCGACGATGTAGACGACGAGGGGCGATCGGTCGGCCTCGCCGACCACAGCCGTCGGCGGCTGAACGACGCGCGTCACCCCATCGCCCTTTCCGCGGTGCCGGTTCAGGGTGTGGCTTGTACCCGGATCGGCTCGCCGCCCGCGAGATCGCCTGCGGGATTGTCGATCTCGTAGTAGGGCGGCTCACCGTCGAGGTAGTGGGCGACGTCGAAATAGTCGTTGCCGCCCAGGTCGAGGGTCCCGGTGGTCCAGGCCAGCAGGAAGTCGGTGACCGGCATGGCCGTGAACAACCACGCGGATTGGTGGACGTTGGTGAGGATGATCGTCCACACCGCCGGATCCGGCCCGGGGTACCACAGCAGGTAGTCCCCGCCCTCGTGAGCGCCCCATTGGATCAGCTGTGCCGGTTCGATCGACACCCCGGCCGGCACCGGAGGCTGCCATTGCGGCAGTAATTGTTCCGGGGGCAGCAGGTCGCCGCGGGCTCGGTGGGTGCGGGCGGCGAGATCGTCCCATTCGTCGGACGCGGGGCCCAGCAACCGGAATGCGTTGCACCACAGGACATCACCGTAGGCGTGGTAGAGCCGCTTGTAGTCGGCCGGCAGCTCGACGCCGAGCTCGGCCTCGGTCACCTCCCACGCCACCGGCGGCCGTGCCGGTGGCGGCGGGAGGAGGGTGGTGAGCTCGTCGAAGGCGGTCATCGTCTCGATCCTGTCAGAAATTCTGGATCAGCACAGGACCGGGATTCCATCCCTTGTCGCCGATCGCCCACATCAGGATGTAGTCGGGGATGGCGTTGTCGCCGACGTAGAGCGGGATCTTGCCCAGCGATACGTTCTGCTGCGGGATCCCGTCGGCGACTCTGGCGCCGCTGACGACCTTGCTGATCTCGACGTCCCAGTCGCGAATGATGCCGGTGTTGATCGCGCCGAGTTCCGGAGTGAGAAATTGCGGCAGATCCCCCGGGCAGCCGTTGACGTTGGCGCACAGATGTCCACGCTGATACGGCCTGCTCGCGCCGGGGATCTTGATCGAGGGGGAACCGCCGGTGCCGACCATGGCGGGGGTGATGTAGCCGACGAGGCCGCCGGAGCGGTTGTAGTCGTCCAGCGGTGAGGCCAGCACATTGCCGCCATCGCCGGCGATGAGGATGACCGGGGTCTGATCGGCGACCGGGTTGGTGCCGTCCGGGTTCGGCAGCGCGAACACCTGCGGCGTGGCGTTGCTCGGGCGCAGCACACCCTGCGCGGCCCGCTGGATCTGGAAGGCGTTGGCGAAGAATTCCTGCTGCATGGCCGTCATATCCGGCGCCGGCCCGATTCCACCGGTAGCGCCGGGCGCCTGCAACGGATTCGCGGGTGCGGGCAGGACACGGAAGGCGTTGGGGCCGTTCACCATGCTGTTGGGCAGGAGGGCCGGCTGTGCCGGAGCGGGGTTCCCGATCAACGTCGACGGATTGTAGGTGCCACCTTGCGGGATCGCGGGATTGCGGATGATCCGCGACAACGGCGGCAACGCCATCGCGGGATTCGGTAGCGCCGGACCGGTCGACGAGCGCGGCGGCAACGGTACCGACGGCGTGCGCGGCTTCGCCGGCGCCGGACTCGGCGAAGGCGTGGGCGCGGGCCCTGGTGCAGGGCTCGGTGGGCAGCTCGGGTTGGGCGCGGCCGCGGCGATGATCAGCGCGGCCGGGCACGGTTGCGGCGCATCGGGTTTCGGCAGCGCACCGACCTGCGGAACGTCGTGCCCCTCGGCCCGGCACTGCTCGGCCAGGCTCTGCAATTCCGGGATCTCGGCATTGCCGCGCTCGGCCTCCGCGTTGTAGGCCGCCACCGCCGCCTCGTCCGACGGATTCGGCGGACTCGCGTTGTGGACCGCGGCAGCCTGATTGTGCGCCTCGATCCGCGCAGCGACCGCCCCGCAGTCCAATGGATCGGCAGACCCCACCGGCGCCGCGACCAGCAACATCCCGAAGATGCCGAGGACGACAGTGAGAACAGCTACTGTTTTGCTAACGAAACGTCCTGTCGAAGAAGACATTTCACCCCCCAAGTTCATGTCGGTTCGAAACTAACGCCACCGACTGGCAACGGTCAAG
Organism: Nocardia aobensis NBRC 100429; assembly: GCF_000308375.1. Taxonomy (GTDB): domain Bacteria; phylum Actinomycetota; class Actinomycetes; order Mycobacteriales; family Mycobacteriaceae; genus Nocardia; species Nocardia aobensis. Next base: position 39,044 of record NZ_BAFQ01000289.1, read on the forward strand.
AGTGACCGCCGCCACTGGCGACCGCCGACGCGCTCGGGGACGACATGGCTTTCAGGGTGGGAGACGCGGCCGCGAAATCAAGCCGGTATCGTCCGCCGTGGCCGCAGCGGGATGTGGTCACGAAACGCTTCGATGGCGGCGGCGACTTCGAATGGCGTTGTCGCGTGGGCGATGTCGTGACGGTAGAGCACGCGGTTCGCGACCGCGTCGAGATCGAATCCCCAGACCATCGACATCAGCGGGTTGATGAACAGCTCGGCACCTTTCGCGCGGGTGCGTGTCAGTGAGTGGTGGTCCCCGTATTCGCCGAGGCTGGTGACGTCTTCGACCGGCGTTCCGAGTCCGGCTTCGTCACCGGTCATGAGTAGATCGGTCCCGCCGTCAGTAGGAAATCGGACAGTCGGTGTCGGCGTCGACTTCGAACACTCCAGCCGCTACGGGTCGTGCATCGGTGCGTGTGATAGGTGTGAAGGTGAGGTTGGACAGGAAGATCGTCTCGAGGTGCTCGTGCAGCGCGAAGGCTATCGGCAAACCGCTGAGCAGGTCGAACCCGCCACCGGCGCCGGCGATCAGAATCCGCTCGCAGTGCGAAGGCGATGGAACAACGGTGTGTCGAACAGGGTGGGAGCAACCATTCGTCGACGTATTCAGCACATCCCCCGATGGGGAGCCGGGGTCGACCTCCCTCTCCGACGGCCTCGGCTCGCCGACGCGCTCTTTGCGCCGGTCGCGAGAGCTTCTCCTCCGACGGGTTCGGCAGATTCACGGCGTTGGCGGTTCGGGCGAATCCGCTGCAACCCCGTTTCCGGCGAAACACCACCACCGCGCGCAGTCCCGGTTCCGCGTCGGCGACGGTAGGAATCGCTCGAATAAGTTCACCCCCCATAGATTCCGTCGACAAGCACGGGTGCGGTCGTACTGGCGTTCCACTGTGCGGCGAGGTGTACGTCGTGAGCCAGCCCCTTGTCCGTCAGTTCCCGGCCGGAGATCGCCTCGGCCAGCAGTGTGGGCAATTCGATTGTGGCGGAGCGGAATCCGATGGCGGCGAGCCGGGCCTCCGGTGAGCCATCGCCATCGTGTGCCAGTAGGGCGGCGGAGATCGCGCCCGCGCCCAGCTGATCTTCGAGACTCGGACGCAGCGGCCCGTCGACGATCCCCCACCGCTCGCCCGCCGCGATGATGCCGACGGGCCGATCACCGGCGGCGGCGATCGCGGCCTTCGCGACCGCATCGGCGTTGCGGAGCGAGCCGGCGAACACAGTCGAATCGTATTGGGCGGCAATGCCCGACAGCGTCGCGCCATTCGGGGAAGGCAACGCCAGCAACGTGCCCGCCGGAAGTTCGAGCAGGGACGATGGACTCAGCGACCACCCGCTGTCATGTTTCGCAGCGGCCAGCACCGCACCGGCCCGCTCGGCCTCGACGGCGGCTCGGGGATCGGCGCGGCGCAGCGGTAGCGGCAGTACCCGCCCGCCCCGGGATACCGCGATATCCACCGACGTCGAGAAGGAGAGGACATCGACGATGATCAACGCCCCGCACTGCGGGCCGAGTTGCTCGACACCTTCGCGCCCCCACTCGAGTCGAATGCGATAGTCCTGCTGCCGGAAGATTCCTGCGTTCACTCCCGTGACCTTTCGGTGGATCGACGCGGTGCGCCAGCGACGTCGGGTGGGACGCGCTGTCAGGCTTGTGGCCGGAAGTCGTGGAGCACCCCACAGGGTAGGCCGGGCGGCGGAGTCCACGGCCGGGATCGGGCCGTTGCCGAAAGCGCTGCGGCCCTGTGGAACTGCGCAAACACACCCGGACCGGCACTTCGGATCACGATGGTTCGAGTGTCACGAACCGCCACACTGTGCGACTGTGCCCCGGCATCGACCTCTCGATTCGCCGAACAGGGCACGGCGAGGGCTGTCCGTTCGGCTTGCGGTGAGCGCAAACGGTGTGGGTGGGCGGTCGGACGGTTAGCGTGCTGCCTCGGAGCCCCGGCGGAGGAGGATTACGTGACCGTGCAGCAGGGCAGATCCGAGCAGGGCGTCGAATACGGCGGCGGTGCACCGTGTCTCGACGCCCACCATCCACTCGATGATCCGGTGCGGACCTCGTTGCGCGGGGCACACAGCCGGTTCGCCACCTGGGTGGGGCGGATCGGGCGCTACGACCCGGAGGTCTCGGCATTCATCGGTCACCCGCCGAGCCTCGACCCGCCGGACTGGGCCGATCTGGCCACCGTACTGGGCCCCGACGGCGGTACCGCGCTGCGCGGCTACGGGCATCGGCCACCGCCGGATTGGCGAGTGCTGCGGACGCTGGAGACGGTCCAGATGGACGGTTCCGCACTGCGTGTCGCACACGATCCGGACGCGGTGCGACTCACCGCCGCCGACGTGCCGGAGATACTGGAACTGATCACCCGTACCGAGCCCGGGCCCTACCTCGCGCGGACCATCGAGATGGGCGCCTATCTGGGGCTGCGGGCGGACGGGCGGCTGGTGGCGTTGGCGGGTGAGCGGATGCACCCACCCGGGTGGACCGAGATCAGCGCGGTCTGTACCGATCCGGACTTCCGCGGCCGCGGCTACGCCTCTCGGCTGGTGCGTGCGGTGGGCGCGGGAATCCGTGCGCGCGACGAGATCCCGTTCCTGCACGCGGTAGCCGGCAACATCACGGCCATCGAGCTGTATCGAACCCTCGGCTTCACCGTGCGTAAGCGATCTCTGCTGACTTTTGTCCAGGCGCCGACGTCCTGACATCGAATCCGATCGCGATCACCCTCTCGGCGAACCGGGCCGGGCTGTCGCAGGAGAAGGGGAAACCTATGACCGTCGCCGACCGGCAGCTCGGTGTGTTCGACTCGGTCGCCGACGCGATCGGGAATACACCGCTGATCCGCCTGAACCGGGTGTCCGAGGGCATCGCCGCCACCGTCTACCTGAAGCTGGAATATCTGAATCCGCTGGGCAGCGTGAAGGATCGGGCCGCGCGCGCGATGATCGACGCCGCCGAGGCGGCGGGTGAGCTGCGCCCGGGCGGCACCGTCGTCGAATCCACGTCGGGCAATACCGGCATAGCGCTGGCCGCGATCGCCGCATCGCGTGGCTACCGCACGATCGTCGTGGTACCGGACAAATCCAGTGCCGAGAAACTGGCGCTGCTGCGCGCCTATGGCGTCGAGGTCCATGTGACGGCCGGCGGACTGCCGCGTCAGCATCCGGACTTCCTGAAGAATGTGGCGCTACGACTGGCCGCGGACATTCCGGGCGCCTGGTACTCCGGTCAGTACGACAATCCCGCCAATCCGGCCGCCCACCGGGAGACCACCGGACCCGAGATCTGGTCCCAAACTGGTGGTCGGGTAACGCATTTCGTCGCCGGAATCGGCACCGGCGGTACGATCACCGGCACGGGTGAATACCTCAAGTCCGTCTCCGGCGGGCAGGTGCGGGTGATCGGCGCAGACCCCGTGTCGTCGATCTACAGCGGCGGTGACGGTCACGCCTGGTACGTGGAATCGATCGGGCACTATCTGCATCCACGCACCGATACCGACGAGTGGCCGCAGTCCTATCACCCCGAGGTGGTCGACCGGATCGAGCAGGTTCCCGATGCCGAGGCGTTCGAGGTGTTGCGGCGGCTCGCCAGTGAGGAGGGGCTGCTGGTCGGCGGTTCCACCGGCACGGCCGTCGCCGCAGCCCTGCGAGTCGCGCGCACACTGGGTCCCGGCGATGTGGTGGTGGCCATCGCACCGGACTCGGGGCGCAACTACCTGTCCAAATATTTCGACCCACAGTGGCTGGGACGCTTGGGTTTCGATGCCGCGCCCACCGCACCGGGCCCTCGTGTAGGCGACCGGATTGCGGTCGCGGCGGACGCGGACGCTCCGGCGGTCGTACCGTCGGATGTGACCGTGGCGCGGGCCCGCGATCTGCTCGGCGCGTACGCCGCGCTGCCGGTGCGGTTGGCACGTCCAGGCGCCGGATATGTCGTGGTCGCGGAAATCCTGGGTGCGGTGTCGGCATCGCGGCTGGCCGGTGCGCCGGACGCCGATCCGGTGACCGACCATCTGGATCCACCCCTGCCCGTGATCGGGGTGCACGAACCGTTCGCCGTTGCCGCACAGCGTCTTTCCGATGCCACGGGCCCGGTGGTGCTGGCGCGGGACGGATATGCGATTGCGCTGGTGGATGCCGCGGACCTCGACGATGCCCCCGGTTAGCAGGGACGTGGTGAAACCGGCGCGCTGAACTGCGAGCCGATCGGTCCTACGGCGGCGCCGAGCATGCACGACCCCCACCGAACCCCGAGGGGCCGCGAGCGCGAAGATGCGGCGTCAGAGAGTCTCGAAGGCCTTCGCCAACCGCTGCACCGCCCCGCGATGCAAATGGGCGGAACGAAGGTGGCATCCGGCCTTCCGCAATTCACAGAACCCGGTAATGGAACGAGGCGAGTTTCGGACCGGTGCCACCGTCGAATCGGACCGTGACTTTCCACTTTCCCGCTGCCGGAACGATGAGCTGCTCGCTGCGCCACACCAGCGATTCGCGCTCGACCACGGGGCGGCCCAACGTCACCGGCAACCGGGCCACATTCGCCGATTCCGACGAAAGATCGACACTCACGGTCGCGGAATCATGCTGCGCCGCGGACGTATTCGCCGGTGCGTAGTCGACCGTGAGCCGCTGCGGGCCGTGCCGGATCGAGTCGATGCCTACATGCAGCACCTGCGCCGCCCCGAAGTCGAGCGTGGTCGCGAGATCGGTGGTGTAGGTGTCCTTCGCCGGAGCCAGCGTCGTCAGCACCGAGGTCACCGCCAGCACCACCACCGCCAGCGCCGTCTCCAGCACGACGGTCCGGGGCCGGCCGACGATCGCATCGGTGCGGCGGAACCACCGCAGGCTCAGATAGCCGAGCGACATGATGCCCAGTGCCCCAACGACTTTGGCGACCAGGACCAGACCGTAGGTGGTGTGCACGAGAGCGGCCGGCGGGTGCACCTGCAGGACCGCCAGCACGATCCCACCGGCCACGGCCGCCACCACGTGCCCGACCGCGACCGCATGCCAACGACCCCGATTCCGGACCCCACGCAGGACGAAGGCGACCACGACGACACCACCCAGCCACACGGTGATGCCGTACACGTGCAGTAGTGTGCCGGCGAACGACCACGGCCACCCCTGTACCGAGCCGCCGTGACCGTCCAGCGTCACCGCGACAACCGCGGCAGCGGCCTGCACCGCACCCGCCCCCACGACCGCGCGGGCGGCACGGGTGACGAGAGCGAAGGCGATGATCGAGGCCGCCGCCGCGATCACCGTCACCACTCCGAGCGGGGTCTCGAGAACGGTGCGTACACCCGTTGCCGACATCGCGGACAGACCGCCGTCCTGCTGGGCGACCAGAACGAGAAATCGGCAGACGAATCCGGCGACGAAAATCCCGATTCCCACCCGATAGAGCATCCGAAAACGTCGCCTGCGAACCACCGTCGGCCACACCCAGAGCGCCGCGGCGTACAACCCGGCCGACAATATCAATCCCAGATAGGTGATACCCCGCGTCGGAGAGTTCAGATATTGCTCGATACCGGTCGAAGAATGCTGGGCGAACCGGCCCTGCGCGGTCACCGCACCCACGGTGAATTGAATCGATAACGACACCACGTGGGTATCGGCGGACACGACGCGCGCGGTGGCCAGATAGGCCCCGTCGGGAACCGCCTCGGCCGGCACCAGCACAACCCTGCGCTGACCGTCGTCGAGCCGGGCGGCGGACAGCGCGAATCGTTGTCCGCCGCTGTCGATCAGCTGGGCCGAGCCCGCGACCAGGGTGACCGGCTCGTCGAGTTGCAGCCGCAGCTCAGCCGGCGCGGTGTCGACATGGGTTCCCGATTCCGGTGTCGTCGACACCAGCACGGCGTGCGCGGACGCGGCGCCGGCCGCCCACATCGGCGCCAGGATCGCGACGAGCAGGACGAACCAGCACCGCAGTGCACCCCTAGGACCGAGGCTCACGATCGCGCCGCAATGCCAGTGTCGCTGCCGCACCCGCCGCGACCGCGAGCAGCAGCGCCACCACCGACAGCACCTGCCACCATTCGCTCGGCGATGATTCGCCTCCGTCGTGCAACGCGGCGTCGTCGTGCCGATCCGACGAGGTGTTCGCCGCCGATACGGCATGGCCGCCGTCGTCGGAATGTCCGGTGGCGATCGCGGTCACCGGCACGACGGGCGCCGGATGTTCGGGCTCGCTGGCCTTGTCGACCGCTATTTCGTTCCACGACACCACCGAACCGTCGGAATACCGCTGATCGGACGGCAGCGCGACCGAATCCACAGCCTTCGGCCACGGGCCCGCCGAGAACGAGAATTCGCGATATTGCGTATTGCCGAAACCGTCGGCCGGAGTATTCGCGTTCCACACGATCTTGGTCACCCGACCGGCGGCCTGATCCCGTTCGACCGACGCCGTCCAGCCCGGAATGGGCTGTGTCCGTGCCGATTTCAGGTCCACGCCGGTAGGGATGGTGACGGTGAGCCCGACCGTATTCGCCGTGGCGGATTCACCGGGCACGATCAGGTGCACGACTCCGTAGCCGCCCTTGGTCACCGGTGTGCCGTCGGATTGCACGTGCGCCGCGGCCGGAGCCGCGTATGCCACCAGCGGCACCGCGGCCGCGATCGCCGCCGCGCTGCAACGCCGGACGAGGTGCCTTCGCACGGGTGCACGCCGCTCGCGAATGTCGCTGTCTGCCATCGTTTTCCTTGTATGTAGAGGTTTCGGCGGATGGATTTCGGCCCGGCATGTCGAACGACGTCACTTGGCGCCCGCGGCGGCCACGGCGATATCCGCGCCCCGGTATTTCGTTGCCAGGAACTGAGCCAGCCGGGGGCTCTCCAGTGCGTGGGTCAATTCCAGCACCCGCTGGTCGCCCGCCAACCGCGACGGCGCGACAAGCACGTGCGCATAAGGATTTCCGGGCCCGGGCTCGATCGCGAGGGCGTCCTTCGCCGGTTGCAGCCCCAATGATGCGGCCTGCTCGGGACTGAGGACCACCGCGTCGTAGTTCTGATAGATGGATCTCAGATCCTGGTCGAAACTCAACGGCAGCAACGACAGATGCCGCGCCGAGTCGCGCACGTTCGCCTGACCGATCGTCAGATCCGCCGCCGAGGTGCCGCCGAACGGACGATCCAGCGTCACCAGGCCCGCACTCTGCAGCAGGTAGAGCCCGCGCGCGAAACCGGTAGGCGTCGCCGGCAGCGCCACCTGAGCGCCGTGCGGCAGACTCACCCCGGTGACCTGGTCCTGCACCAATCCCACATGTACCCAGTCGGCGGTGTCCTTCAGATCGCGCCACTTCGACGAATACACCGCGTAGGGCACCACGTTCACCTTCGACACGATGCTCAGATTCGTATAGGAATTCTTCTGGCTGTCGGCCTCGAACGCCGGAATGTGCTGGAAGTAGGAAAGATCGCCCTTCCCGGCGGCGATACGGGCATTGGCGTCGCCGGCCGCGTCGACCGGTTTCACCTTCACCGAATCCGGCAGCAGGTTGTGGATCGCGTAATCGAGGATTTCCCGATCGTCGCCGCGATCGACGTACACGACCAGCGCATTCTCGTCGTCAGCGGCAGGTTCGTAGCTGACCTTCGTCGCCGCTCCGCATCCGGCCGCCGCGGTGGGCACGAGAAGAAGCGAGGCGACGATCGTCGCGATTCTGCGCCGAACCGGAACCCGCATCGCTGCGGGCAGCCGGCGCCGATCTTTCCTGTGCATTCGACTACTTTCCGCGCTATTTGCTCGTCAGTCCCCGCTGCCAGGAGGTAACTCGCCATTCGACGACGGTCAGAATCGAGTTGACGATGATTCCGACCAGACCAAGGGCGAATATTCCGGCATACATCTGCGGGGTCTGATACCGCAGCGAGGCGGTGTTGATGTAGATGCCGATCCCCTGCGCGCCGCCGACGAGTTCGGCCGCGACGAGGGCGGTGAATGCGTTGGCGGCGGCCAGCCGGATCCCGGGGAAGATCGCCGGGAAGGCGGCCGGCAGCACGACCTGGGTGAAGATGTAGAAGCGTCCGGCGCCGAGTGTCCGTGCCGCGTTCAGCAGCAGGCGCTCCACCCCGCTCACCGCACTCACCGCATTGACGAAGATCGGCCAGAAGCAGGCCCACACCACGATCGCGATCTTCGACTCCTCGCCGATGCCGAAGAACAGCACGAAGACCGGCAGTAGCGCCAGCAGCGACAGGTTGCGGAAGAACAGCAGGACCGGCTCGGCGAGTTTCTGCAAGATCCGGAACGATCCGACCAGGATGCCCAGAGCGACGCCCAGTACCAGCGCGATCACGAATCCGATCACCGCGCGCTGCACACTGGGCCAGATCTGGCTGCCCAGGGTGCCGTCGCTCAGTCCGTCGACGAACGCCCCGAAAGTGTCCTGCGGTGTCGATAGGTACTGATCGCTGACCTGGCCGCTGGCGACCACCCACCACCACAGCAGCAGGAACAGCCCGAGACCGATGACACCGTAGAGAAGCCGGTCGAATTTCGCGAGCCACGGATTGGGGGCCTTGGGCGGGATGAGATCCCGATCGGCCGGCGCCGCCGAATCACGCAGCGGCTCAGTGATCGTCGTTGCCAATGCGCACCTCCTCCTCGAGGATCCGCGCGACGCGCGAACGAATGTGCACGAAATCTTCGGAACTGCGCACCGCGGCATCGCGCGGACGCGGCAGCTCGACATCCAGCACCGCCTTCACGCGGCCCGGTGCCCGCGTCATGACCGCGATCCGGTCGGAGAGGAAGATCGCCTCGTCGATCGAGTGGGTGACGAACAGGACCGTCTTCTTCGTGGCACCCGACTCCCAGATGCGCAGCAGTTCGCTCTGCAGGAATTCGCGGGTCTGGGCATCCAGGGCCGCGAACGGCTCATCGAAGACCAAGACCTCCGGTTCGTAGGCGAGCACGCGCGCGATCGCGACGCGCTGGCGCATACCACCGGACAGCTGATGCGGCAGCCGGTGCGCGGCAGATTCCAAGCCCACCGTCCGCAGCACCTGCGCGGCCCGCTCCCGCCGTTCGGCCTTCGCCACGCCGCGGACCTTGAGACCGACCTCGACGTTCTTCTGCGCCGACAGCCAGGGGAACAACGCATACCCCTGGAATACGACGCCGACGTTCTTGTTGACGCCCTCGACTCGCTTACCGTCGACGAAGACCGCTCCCCCGTTGTAGGTTTCGAGGCCGGCCAGGATGTTCAGGAAGGTCGACTTCCCGCATCCACTCGGGCCCAGCAGCGAGACGAACTCACCGCTGCCGATCCGCAGATCGAATCCGTCCAGGACGGTGGTCGCCTCCTTCGTGCGCCGATCGGTGCGCGGGTAGAGCTTGCCGACACTCCTCGCCTCGATCTTCCACTCGGTGGGCGCGGGCCGCGGCGGATCCTTTTCCACTTGCTCGACGAGCACTTGCTGACTCATGACATTCGACTTC
>NZ_BAFQ01000288.1 GCF_000308375.1 Nocardia aobensis NBRC 100429
AGGGTTCTCACGAGCCGTCCGTACATTAACCACCCGCGCTTCGCGCCGGCGCGGGGGCGGTCGGAGGTGATCAGGCGGAGAGATCTACATCGGCACCACGGTTTTGAGCCAGCCGGTCCGGCGCAGATCGAAGGCCTCGTAGGCGTCGATCATCGACTGCGGCTCGGCGTGCTGGGTGATGAACCGGGTGGGATCGAGATCGCCGCGCCCCACCTTGTCGAGCAGACCCGGCACATAGCGATGGTGATTGCAGTTGCCGCCCTGCACGGTGAGATTGCGGTTGAGGACGACCCCGAGCGGGAATCGGTCGAAGGTGGGCGGATACACGCCGATCACCCCGACCGAACCTGCCTTGGCGACCGCCTGCACCGCCCAGCGCCCGGCCAGACTCGGTGCGTCGCCGACCAGCCATTGACCGGAGTCGGTATTGCCCTCGGGTGCGGCGAGTCGGCGTTCTTCCTCGAAGACGTCGGTCTCGACCGGAAGGTTGTCGGCCGCCGGTCCCCGCTCGGGCCGTTGGGCGTCGACTCCGACCGCGTCGATGACGCGATCGGCGCCGATCCCGCCGGTCAGCTCGCGGGTCACCTCGACCGGATCCTCCCGGTGGAAGTCGATCGGTTCGGCGTTCTGGGCGCGTGCGGTCTCGAGCCGGTCGGCGATCCCGTCGACGACCAGGACCCGGCCGGCGCCCTGCCGGAACGCCGACGCGACCGCGCACTGCCCGACGACGCCCGCGCCGAGGACCAGCACGGTGTCGCCCTCGCTGACCTGCGCGAGCCGGGCGCCGAACCAGCCGGTCGGCAGCACGTCGGAAACCATGATCGCCTGGTCGTCGGAGACGCCCTCGGGCACCTTGACCAGGGTGTTGTTCGCATACGGGATACGTGCGTACTCGGCCTGCAGACCGTCGACCGGCCCGGTGGTCTCCGGCCCGCCGAAGAAACTGGTGCCGGCCAGCGGGCCGTTCGGATTGGCCGTATCGCATTGGGCGGTATAGCCGCTGCGGCAGTAGGCGCAGTGCCCGCACGACACCGTGGAGCACACCACCACGCGATCGCCCGGCGCGAATCCCCGCACCGCCGAACCGGTGTCGACGACCGTGCCGACGGCCTCGTGGCCCAGGACCGTCCCGGGCACCATGCCGGGCATCGTGCCGCGCACCAGATGCAGATCGGTACCGCAGATCGCGGACGAGGTGATCTGCACGATGGCGTCGGTGGGTTCCTGGATCTTCGGATCGTCGACGACGTCGAGACGGATATCGCCGACACCGTGCCAGACAACTGCTTTCACGTTCACTCCTCGATAGCCGGATCGGATGTGGTGTTCGTGGCGGGCGCTGGGGTCCTGGTGGCGGGCGCCGGGGCCGGTCACTGGACGCCCTATCCTCGGTGCCGCGGAGATATTCCGTCGTGGGCAGCGTGCCTGCCCGAAATCCGAATGATCGCGGTCCGGACCGCGCTCAGGGGTCCTGCGGGCGCCGGGTCGACAACGTCGCCCACACCACTTTGCCGGTCGGCCACCGCGGTACGCATCCCCACGCCGAGGCCATCTCGGCCACGATGTGCAGGCCGTGTAATCGGCGCCCAGAGGAGCCCGGATCCGGTTCTCGCAGGACCGCTTCGCGAGGATCCGGATCTGCGACCGCGACAGTGAGAAGGTTTTCGCGATATTCCAGCCGCACGTCGATATCGGGGACGCTGGTGAAGTGGCCGTGCAGGTCGGCATTGTCGATGAATTCGGTGGCGATGATCTGTGCGGCCTCGCTGACCTCGCCGATGCCCCATTCGGCGCAGACTTCATCGATGAGCCGACGCGCCATGTGCCCGGTGAAAGGTGACAGCGCCATGGTCCTCGTGGTCCACCGCCGAATCGGCGGTTCGCCCGACGCCGCGATCGCTGCGGCGACGGTCGAATGCACTGTCAGCAATCGGCGGATCGCGCTGCGCTCGAGCCGGCGCCGCACCTCCACACTCCTGGCGACGAGCAGGATCGGCACACTCGGCCACTTCGACGTGCGCAGCCGGGCGCTGGTGAATGCGGTGAGAACGGCGTCGGAGGCGACCGTCATGTGGTCGAGGCATACGATGACCGCTCGAGGTTGCCCGATGACGAATTTGACCAGGCCATCGCTGAATTGGCGGTATGTCTTCGCATCGAGTGTGAGATCGGGTTCGAGCACCACACAGCGATCGATTTTCCTGGCTTGCCAGCAGATGAGCGGAGCGGCGGTCACAACGGATCACATCCGAATGCCGACACCTGGCACCGCACTGCGAGCTGCAGTGGTGGGGAGGTGCATACCGCACATATTCGATCCGTACCCGTGCCGGCATCGGCGAAACTTCTTTCTTCGACGCGATGCCGGACGGTCGACCAACTCACCGGCGTCCGGCGGAGCAGGCGGTCGGTGAGGAAGGCGTCAGCGGCGTCCAGCCGCTACGGCCGGTCGGCGGAATACCGGCGTGCCAGCTGGTCGGCGGATCGGTGTTCGCTCGAATTACCGTGTCCCAGTTCCACGTTCAGCTCCTCGGCCTCGGCGCCGACCACTACCGGGGTGTGCACCGGTGCGTAACCGCTCGCCACCACTGTGTAGGTGCCGTCGTGCAGGTCGGCGAAGGTGTAGGCGCCGTCGGGGCCGGTGACCATGGTGTCGACCACGGTGCCGTCCCAGTCGGTGAGGGTGACCAGGGCGTCGGGCAGGGGACGGCCGTCGCGTCCGCGCACCACGCCGTGCAGGCGGGCGCAGGGGCGCAGCGTCACGTCGAGGCGCGGGGTGTCGCTGCCACCTGGTCGCACCGGGAGGGCGGTCGGGTGAAAGCCGTTGGCGCTCACCGCGATCGTGAAATCGCCTTCGGGCAGTTCCGCCAGGCCGAACGTGCCGTCGTCGGTGGTGGCCGCGGTGGAGAGCACCTCACCGCGGGAGTCGAGAGCCGACACCCGCGCGCCCGCGATGGCGGTGCCGTCGTCGCCGCGCGACACGGTGCCGGCCAGTCCGGCCATCGCGGTGAGCACGACATCGCAGGGCACCGGATGGTGCGCGAGCTGCACGGTGGACGCGTCCGGGCGGCGCCCGTCGATCGAGGCGATCAGCACGTACGAGCCGGGTTCGGGGGCGGCGAGTTCGAAGTAACCCTCGGCGTCCGTCAGCGCCCGGCCGATCTGGCGGCCCGACATCGAGATCAGGGTCAGCACGGCATTCGGCAGCGCCGCACCGCGGGAGTCGTGGACGCGACCGAAGGCGACCGGTCCGGACCCGGCGGGCCGGCGCGGCGTCTGCGCGATACCGTTGCGCTGCACAGTGTTTGCGTCCTTCGCAACCGCGGATTCAGTGGCGTGCGACGCGGAGTGCGAGCTGTGCTCGGCATCCATATCCACGGCGGCGGTCGCGGCGATCGCGGCCGTCCGGTGCCCCGGAATGAACGTCGCCACCAGTGCGCCGGCCACGGCCACACCACATCCGATCAGCAGCGACACGCGGAATCCGCTCTCGCTGGCCAGGGCATGTCCGCCGAGCGAGATCGTCATCTGCGCCAGCACCGCGCCGACCACGGCGGCCGCGACCGAGGTGCCGATCGCGCGGACCAGCGTGTTGAAGCTGTTGGCCGCGGCGGTTTCCGACTGCGGCACCGCGGCCATCACCAGGGCCGGCATGGCGCCGTAGGCGAATCCGACGCCGGTGTTGATGATCAGCGTCACGATCAGCAGGCCCCAGGTGCTGCCCATCAGCGCCATCGAGGATCCGTATCCGGCGGCGATGATGACGCAGCCGACGATCAGGGTGATCTTGGGTCCGCTGCGGGCGGAGAGTTTGGCGCCGATGGGGGAGACCAGCATCATCATGAGTCCGGCCGGTGCCATCCACAGGCCCATGGCCATCATCGATTGCCCGAGTCCGTAACCGGTGGCCTTCGGCAGTTGCAACAGCTGCGGCACCACCAGCGACTGGGCGTACATCGCCATGCCGACGACCATCGAGGACGCGTTGGTCAGCAGTACCTGCGGTCGTGCGGTGACGCGGAGATCGACGAGGGGGTTGCGGGCGGCCAGTTCCCACCAGCCCCACAGCAGCAGGACGACGACGGCGGCGACGAACAAGCCGATGGTCAGGCCGCTGCCCCAGCCCCAGCTCGACCCCTTGGACACCGCGAGCAGCAAGCACACCAGGCCCACGCCGAGACCGAGGGCGCCGAGCACGTCGAACCGCCCGGTGGCGGCGGAAGTCGGCGGGGTGGCGGGAATCAGGGTGAAGATCAGGACGCCGATCACCGCCGCGAGCGCGGCCATCGTCCAGAACAGCACCCGCCAGTCGGAGTACTGGATGACCGCGGCCGCCATGGGCAGGCCCAGCGCGCCGCCGATTCCGAGCGAGGAGCTGATCAGCGCGATACCCGATCCGAGGCGTTCGCGCGGCAGCAGGTCGCGCAGTGCGGCGATGCCGACGGGCACGATGCCGGCGCCCATACCCTGCAGGCCGCGCCCGACGATCATCGGCCACAGCGAGGAGGACACCGCGCAGATCACCGACCCGACCAGCAGTGGCACCGTCGAGCCGAGCAGCACGAGGCGTTTGCCGTAGAGGTCGCCCAATCGTCCCGACACCGGTGTGGTGACCGCGGAGGCCAGCAGGCTCACGGTGACCACCCAGGTGGCGTTGGCGGGGCTGGTGTGCAGGATCTGCGGCAGCTGGCCGAGTAACGGCACGACCACCGTCTGCGTCAGCGAGACGACGATGCCGGCGAATGCCAGCACCGCCAGTATCGCGCCGGAACGCCCGGCGGTATGTGCTTTCTCCACGCCCTACTCCTCGAATATCACGAGCCGAAGTTTGCATCATACATATGAGGTGCATCATGCACATTTGATGAAAATGGCCCGTTTCACCTGTCGAGCCGTTGTGCCGGGCACCCATGTCGGCGCTCCGGCTTCGTGAGTTGTGCACGACCGTGGCTCGATCGGCTCTGCGCCGCACCCGCCGACCGTATGGTGTGCCTGCGTCGGGGCAGTCATTCACAAAGGGGCACAGTGATTTTCGGTGTGGCATCCAAACCTTGCCGGCGGTTCCTCCCGGCGGCCGTTCTGGCGGCCGGCATTCTCGTGGCCGACGCGGTCGGCGGAACGGCGGTGAGTTGCGCGCAGGCGCCGTCAGCTGGGGATATCGTTGTGCCCGGCGGGTCCTTCGAACCCGATCTCGGCTCCAGTCACTACCGCCCCGGCACGGGGTTGGTCGATCTGTTGTGGAGGTTGCTGTGAAACGAGCCCGGACGCTGCTGATCGTCGTGCTCGCGGCATGTGCCCTGCTGGCGTCGATGACGGTTCGCCCACCGCTCGGTCGTGCGGACAACGGCCCCGCTCCCACGGATTCGACCGAATGGCAGCAGTGGATCGATCGGACGATCCCGGCGCCGAACCTGCCACCGGCGCCCTCGCCGCCCAACGCCCAACTGCGGCCCGAGCTCGCCGCCCTGTGGCGGTCGGTGTTGTCGCCGCCGGCCGGCGATCCGCTGTTCGATCAGTGGCCGGCCGGACTCGATGCCATGCGTCCCGGCGACCCGATCGAGGTGCGCGATGTGACGGCCACGGCCGCGCCGCTGGCGGTGGTGCCCATCGCCCGCGCGCTGCAGCTGAAATTCCGTTCCACGGGTGCGACCGGCGCGCCCTCGTTCGGTACGGCGACCCTGCTCATTCCCGCCGCGAACTGGACCGGCCCCGGACAGCGGCCCGTGCTGGTGAACGCCATCCCGATCAATTCGCTCGGCCTGCGCTGCACCCCCGGTTATGCCCTGGCGCACGGATTGCATCCCAAATTCAGCGCGGGTGACCTCTTCCCGCCCACCACGTGGTGGGGCCTCTCGCGCGGGTACGGAGTTCTCGTGCCCGACCACGAGGGCCCGTGGATGGCCTACGCCGAACCGCATGTCGCCGGGCACGTGATCCTCGACGCCATGCGCGCGGTGCGGACGGTCGAACCGAAGACGTTGGGAGACAGCAAGTTCGCGATCGGCGGCTATTCCGGCGGTGCGATCGCGGCCTATGCGGCGGATATGCTGCTCGGCGAGTACGCGCCGGAACTGGCGAGCTCGATCGTCGGGGTGTCGGTGGGTGGTCTGGCCACCGACTACAGCGAGGTGGCCCGTCATTTCAACGGCAATATCGCGTCGGGAATCCTGATGGTCGTCGCCCTGGCCTTCGCCCGGGAACATCCGGAACTGCTGGATCAGCTGAACCATCTGGGGGAGTGGCTGGCCACCTCCCCGGTGAAGGACACCTGCGGCGACAGCAACGGGCCGCTGGGCGTGACCGGCGTGCCGATCGAGCTGGCGACCGACACCGCCCATCCGCTCGACACCGAGGCGGCCCGCGCACTGTTCGCCGCCACCGATCTGCGCGACCGCACCTCCGCCGCGCCGCTGTACATCTACCACGGCCTGCTCGACATCTGGATTCCCGAGGTCGAGTCGACCGATCTGTTCCGCACGCAGTGCGCTCGCGGCGTACCGGCCGTCTTCCGCAGCGTCCTGGGAGAGCATTCGATCACCCTGATGGCCGGTTTCCCCGGTGCGATCGACTGGCTCGATCAGCGACTGCGCGGTGTCCCCGCGCCGAACGAATGCCCGGCTCGCTGAAAAGCGATGCGGCGGAACAGTTTCGGCATCAGTTCGCCGCGGCCGACCCGGGGCGCGGCAATCCGAAGTGGTCGCGCAGCGTGGTGCCGGTGTATTCGGTGCGAAACAGCCCGCGGCTGCGCAGAATCGGCACCACCGTGCTGGTGAACACCTCGAGTCCGCCCGGATAGTAGGGCGGCATGACGTTGAATCCGTCGGCGGCGCCGTGGCGGAACCAATCCTCGATGGTGTCGGCGACCTGTTCGGGCGTGCCCGCGAAGACCCGGTGCCCCCGCGCACCCGCGAGCCGGTGCAGCAGTCCGCGCAGCGTGGGCTGCTCGCGGGTGACGATGCCCGCGATCACCTGCCGGCGGCTGGCCGCGTTGTCGGTGACATCGCCGGCGTCGGCGAACAATGCGGCGGGCACCGGTTCGTCGAGCGCGAGATTCCGCAGCGACTCCCCGGCGAGGCTTTCCAGCTGGCCGAGACCGTATTCGGGCACGGTCAGCTCGTTGAATTCGCGTTGCAGTTGTTTCGCCTGCGCCTCGGTATCGGCGATGAACGGGCTGATACCCGGCAGGATCTTCACATGCTCGGGATCGCGGCCGAAATCTTTGGCCCGGCGCTTGATGTCGGCGTAGAACGTCTGGGCGTCCTCGAGCCGCTGGTGGGCGGTGAAGATGGCCTCGGCGTAGCGGGCCGCGAAAGCCCGTCCGTCGTTGGAGGCGCCGGCCTGCACGAGCACGGGATGGCCCTGCGGAGTGCGCGCGGCGTTGAACGGTCCGCGCACGCGCAGATATTCGCCGCGGAAATCGATGCGACGGATCTTGTCGGGATCGGCGTAGATGCCGGCGGCACGGTCGAGGAGTACCGCATCGTCGTCCCAGCTGTTCCACAATCCGACGACCGCGTCCACGAATTCGCGGGCGCGCGCATAGCGTTCGGTGTGGTCGGGGTGACGGTCCAGGCCGAAATTGGCTGCGGCGAGGTCGGTTCCGGTGGTGACGATATTCCATCCGGCGCGCCCGCCCGAGATGTGATCGAGCGAGGAGAACAGCCGGGCCAGATTGTAGGGCTCGTAATAGGTCGTGGACGCGGTCGCGATCAGGCCCAGATGCGTGGTGGCCGAGGCGATGGCGGTGAGCAGTGTGATCGGTTCCAGGCCGGGCGCGGCGTTGTAGCGCACATCGGTGCGCAGCGCGGGGCCGTCGGCGAAGAACACCGCATCGAGGGTGGCGGCCTCGGCGGTGCGGCCGATCTCCTGGTAGTAGGTCACGTCGTAGATGCGGTCGGGCCTGCTGTCGGGGTGCCGCCACGCGGCCTCGTGATGGCCCGCGGGATAGATGAAGGCGTTCAGATGCAATTGCCGTTCACTCATACGAGCACACCCGTCCGATAGTCGCGATGAACCCGGTCTGCGGACCGGGCGACGGCAGTCAACCAAACGGGTGCGGTCGCGTAAACGGTTTGTGCGGGGCGTGATTCGAATTCACCGGCGCCCGCTTCTCCATCACAGAATCCTGCTGATCGTAAGGATTCTCCGCCGCCGGGGCGCGGGCGAGTATTTCTGTCGGGCATCTGTCCGGCGACGGTTTCGGCCCCGTTTTCGAAGGAGTACGGCGATGAGCGAGGCATGGCAGATCGATGCCGATGTGCTGGTGATCGGCGGTGGACCGGCCGCCTGTTGGGCCGCGATCCACGCCCGCGAGGCCGGAGCCGAGGTGGTGCTGGTCGACAAGGGGTACTGCGGCACCAGCGGCGCGACCGCACCCGCGGGGACGGGCGTCTGGTACGTGGCGCCGGATCCGTCGGCCCGTGCGGCGGCCAAGGCCAGTCGCGAGGAGTTGGGCGGCTTCCTCGCCGACCACCACTGGATGGACCGAGTGCTCGACCAGACCTACGCGAATATGCACCGGCTGGCCGAGGAGGGCCGCTACCCGTTCCCGGTCGACCCGCGCACCGGCAACCCGATTCGCACCGGCGTGCAAGGCCCGGAATACATGCGCCGCATGCGGGCGTGGGTGCAGCGGCTGGGTGTGCGGATCGTCGACCACGCCCCGGCCCTGGAACTGCTGGTCGATCGGGACGGCACGGTCCGCGGCGCGGCCGGCTATCTGCTGCGCGAGCATCGCGACTACCGCGTGCACGCCGGCGCGGTGGTGCTGGCCACCGGCGGCTGCGCCTTCCTCTCGCGCGCGCTCGGCACCAACGTCGACACCGGTGACGGCACCCTCATGGCCGCCGAGGTGGGCGCGCGCTTCTCCGGGATGGAATTCTCCAACGCCTACGGCATCGCGGCGAAGGGCTCGACCGTCACCAAGACCGCCTATTACCGCTATGCCACCTTCTTCCACGAGGACGGCAGCATTCTCGAGGGCGCCGGATCGGTGCAGGGACGTTCGGTCATCGCGCGAACCCTGTTGCAGGAGAGGGTATTCGCGCAACTGGACCGGGCGGACCGAACCACGCAGGAGCAGATGCGGCGTGGACAACCGAACTTCTTCCTGCAATTCGATCGCCGCGGCATCGACCCGTTCACCCAGCGCTTCGAGGTGGATCTGCTGGCCGAGGGCACGGTGCGCGGCACCGGTGGGATCGAGGTGGTCAGCGACGAGTGCGCGACCTCGGTGAGCGGGTTGTACGCCGCGGGCGACGCGGCCACCCGCGAACGCATCTGCGGCGGATTCACCGGCGGCGGCAGCCACAATGCGGCATGGGCGATGTCGTCGGGCAGCTGGGCGGGGCAAGGTGCGGCGCGATTCGCGCGGCGCGGTGGCCGTCCGGACGGTTTGACACGGGCCGGGCGAACCGGGTTGCGGCCCAACGGATCCGGGCGCGTCGGTGCGGACGAGGTACTCGCCGCGGCCCGCGCCGAACTGCTGCCGGTGGAGAAGAACTATCTGCGCCACGGCGACCGGGTCCGTCCGGCGTTGGCCGCCCTGGACGCGGTGTGGACGGAGGCGGCCGCGGGATTGCGGGCCACCGGCGCAGACCGCGTGCGGGCGCGCGAGGCCGCCGCGATCACCGCGGTCGGACGGCTGATGTACCGATCGGCATTGGCGCGCACCGAATCTCGCGGTATGAGCAAACGGGCCGACCATCCGGAGCTGGATCCCGCACAGCACCACCACATCCTCAGCGGCGGGCTCGACGAGGTGTGGACGGTGGCGGCCGCGCTGCGGTCGGCCGATGCCCCCGCGGTCGCGGCGGTGGCCTGATGATCGAACTGGTTCACGCTCCGGCCTGTATCGCGTGCGACAAATGTGTCGACGTCTGCCCGACGAACGTCTTCGAGCGTGGAGATGACGGAATCCCGGTCATCGCACGGCAATCCGATTGCCAGACCTGTTTCATGTGTGAGGCGTACTGCCCGACCGACGCGCTGTACGTGGACCCGCAATCCACACCGCTGCCGCCGCAACAGGAGGTCCCGCGTGAGCACATCGGCGCGTATCGGCGCGAAATCGGCTGGGGTAAGGGACGCCGGCCGGGAAGCCTGACGGCGGTGGGGCCGGAACTTCCACCCGGCCCGGCGAAGTGAAACAATCAGGCTCGCAACGTAATTCCCGATTCGACCGAAATGATCCGGCTGAATGCAACCGGTGGCGACGAGGACGGCTATCGATACCGTCGGGGGATGGGTAGCAGTGCGCGACGCCGGCCGCTGAAGATCGTGACCGGAGTCAGTGGTTCGCCGAAAATCTACGATGCCGCGATCGATCCGCGGCGCTCGACGCTCGACGACGCCCTGGGGGTCGCGAAACTCGCCGAGGAACACCGCTTCGACGCCCTGTTCGCGGCGGATCTGCTGAGTTTCGGCGCGCAGGGCGCCATCGGGGCGCAGGAACCGCTGATCTTCCTGTCCGCCCTCAGCGCGGTGACCCGGCATGTGGGCCTGATCGCCACGGTCACAACGACTTTCCATCACCCCTACAACCTGGCGCGACTGTTCGGGACGCTCGACCACATCAGCAACGGGCGCGCCGCGTGGAATGCGGTGACCTCCTCTCTGGGCGAGGAGAACTACGGCGCCGGGGACCTGCCGAGCCCGGAGGAACGCTACGCCCGCGCGACCGAAGTCCTCGAAGTCGCGAACGCGCTGTTCGACAGCTGGCAGCCGGGCGCGCTCACGCCGGACGGCCACGGCGGCGCTGTTCTGGATGCCGAACTGGTCCGCCCGATCGACTATGCCGGACGCTATTTCACCGTGCGCGGCCCCCTGAACATTCCGCCGCTGCCGCAGCGACGCCCGGTGCAGTTCCAGGCGGGACAATCCGAGGGCGGCGTGGAATTGGGCGCCCGGTTCGCCGAGGTGGTGTTCACCTCACTGGCGACGCTCGACGACGCGCTCACCTACACGAAGAAAATTCGCACGCGCGCGGCGGATCTGGGCCGCGCCGACGGGCTGCCCTACATCTTCAGCTCGCTGCACACCACCTACGGCGCCACCGAGGAGGAGGCGCGGCGACTGGTTCGTGAACGTGCCGAGGCCACCGATTTCGAGGCGGGCCGCCATGCGCTGGCCGACATGCTGGGCGGCGAGATCGACCTGTCCGAATTGCCGCTGGACCGGCCGATCCCGGACTCGCTGCTGCCCGATGTGCAGGCGGTGAACCGGCGCCGCGGCCGCGTGGAGATCTTCACCGCGCTGGCTCGTTCCGGAAAAACGTTGCGCGAGTTGATCATCGCCGCCAAGGACACCGGCCACTGGGCCGCCGCCGGCACTCCCGAACAACTCGCCGACGCGATTCAGGAACGCTACGACGCCGGCGTCCTGGACGTGATCGGCCTCGGCGGCCTCGACGACCCGCGCAACCGCGACTTCCTGCTCGCGGGCCTGCTCCCCGAACTACGCCGCCGCGGCATCGTCGGCTCCGACTACGTGGGCGAGACGTTCCGCGACAACCTCGAACTACCTCCGTTGCCGCCGCGGAACTAGTACCGCGCTCTTCAGAATTCGAGGACGATCCGGCCCCGGACACCGCCGGCTTCGAGCAGCTCATGCGCTCGGGCGGCGTGGTCGGCGGGGAAGGTCCGGGCCACGCGCAGGGTGAGTGCGCCTTCGGAGGCGAGGCGGCTCAATTCGCTCAGCGCATGTGGTTCGTCCAGATGGTCGGCGACCATCACGAGGTGGACCGAAATGCCGCGCTCCGGCGTGGCTCCGCCACCCAAGGCCGCGGGCCGCAGGATGACGAACGCACCGCCGTCGCGCACCGCCGCGAGCACCGCATCGCCTTGGAGCGCGGTGTCGATCAGCGCGTCCACACCGTGGGGAGCGTGGGCGCGGATGCGAGAGGCGAGGTCCTCGCCGCGCGGTAGGACGACATCCGCGCCGAAATCGCGGACCAGCTGCTCATCGGCCGGTTTCGCGTCGGCGATCACGGTGTAGCCGCGCGTCTTGGCCAGCTGGATCACGTAACCGCCGACCGCACCGGCCGCCCCTGTCACCGCGATGGTGCGCCCGGCGCGCGGGTCGAGCGCGTCCAGGGCGAACCAGGCGGTGAGGCCGTTCATCGGAAGCGTTGCGGCGGAGACGAAGTCGCTCCCCTCGGGCAGGCGCGCCACCTGGCCCGCGGGTACCACGATCTTCTCCGCATAGGCACCGCCACCGGCGAGTACCGGTAGCGTGATCGCGACGACCCGGTCGCCGCTGTGCCAGCCCGTCTCGGGGGCGGCCTCGTCGACGATTCCCGCGGCGTCCCAGCCGGGGACGTACGGCGGCGTCACCTCCCGGTAGCGATCGTGTGCCATGCCGGAGCGGGTCACGGTGTCGGAGGGGTTCACGGCCGCGGCCGCCACCCGGATCCGCACCTCGCCGGGACCGGCGTGCGGTTCGGGCACCTCGACCGGTTTCAGTACTTCCGGACCACCCGGCTCCTCGAATCCGATCGCCAGCATCGCACCTCCCGAGTTCGCATTCTGCTATCTCTCGGGGCAACCGCCGTCTGCCGGAGATTTGTTCCGAGGGGCGCGAAGAGGGCGGCGCGCGCAGTGCCGCAGCCGGTTTCGGGAGCCTCCGGTCGACTCAGTCGTTCACAGCGGTTCTCGCACGAACGAGATGCGGGCCCGGGAGCGCCGGTCCGTCGGCGGGGAGGTCGGCATAGGACCGCACCAGCGCGATCCCCGAGTGGTCCTCGATGTCGGTGAATCCGGCCGACTCCAGTTCGCTCCGCATCTGCTCTTCGGTGAAGAAGCTCACCCACGGTTCCCCCACGGCCGCAACGCGTTTCCCGCGAGCCTGCTGTCCCGCGTCGGGTGGGTAGGAGTAATCGAACACCAGGTCCGCACCGCCACCCTGGCCGGCGATGTAGCGCAGCGTCTCGGCGATGGCGTCGTGTTCGAGGTAGACCACCACGCCGAGCCAGACGTAGACCGCGCTGCGGGCACGATCCAGTCCCGCCTGTGCCAGCGCGTCGGCGAGATCGTCGCGGTGGAAGTCCACCGGAGCGAAGGTCATCGAGTGGGGAACCTCGATTCCCGCTTCGGACAACCGGTTTCGCTTCCACGCCTGCGTGTCGGGGTGGTCGACTTCGAAGAACCGCACATCCGGGTGGGGATTGCGGTAGGCGGCGGTATCCATACCCGCGCCGAGCACGACCACCTGGCGGGTTCCGCCGGCTACCGCCTCCGCGACGGTGTCGTCGGCGAAGCGACTGCGGGTGGCGAGGAACAACCGGCGGCGCCGGGCCAGTTCCGGATCGACCCCCTTGTCGAAGGGATTGTCGCGAGCCGCTTCCTCGCCGACGATCCGCACCGCCAGCGGATCGGTGAAGATCCGCGGTTCATCGGCGAGTTGGTGATAGGCCCGCGACTGTGCGGTGGCCATCGCGGTTCTGCTGGGTTGCCCGACCTGCATACCGGTCACCGTACGCCCGGGGCGCGGCTCGATCATCGCGAGATCCGTCACGCGCACTTGCCGGAGGTTCGCTGGTTACCCGGTATGAAACTGGAACGCGTTATAGATTGTGGGCAGTCGAGAGTCTGGAGGAACGATGTCCGCGAACGCGTCGGCGGCGGAACTGCTCGCCACGGTGGAACGATCCCCGCAGGCGGTCGCGGCGCACGATCGTGCGGCATGGGTGGATCTGTTCGCACCCGACGGCCGGGTCGAGGATCCGGTCGGCTCGCGCCCGCACATCGGCCGAGCGGCGATCGAACGCTTCTACGACACCTTCATCGGCCCCAACGACATCGCCTTTCATGTCGATCACGACGTCGTACGCGGTGCCACGGTTTTCCGCGACCTCGTCCTCGACACCACCATGTCCACCGGTGTAACCCTGCACGTGCCGATGCACCTGCGCTACGACCTGGCACGCGTCGGCGGCGAATGGAAGATCGCCCGCCTCTACGCGCACTGGGAGCTGCCGGTGATGGTCGGTCAACTGCTCGCCGCCGGTGGGCGCGGGCTCGCCGCGGCCACGAAACTCGCGCCGCAGCTGCTCGGAAACCAAGGTATCGGTGGCGCTGTGGGTTTCAGCCGCGGTTTCCTCCGGGTCGGCGCGGCGGGCAAACGCGCCGCCACCGGATTGCTGGAATCAGCCGGTCGCGGTGACGTCGCCGGTGTGCGCGCGGTGCTGAGCCCTGGCGCGGTGGTGGAATGGCCGGCCGGTTCCGATGTGGGCCATGCCGAATTCGTCAAGCGGGTGCGCGGACTCGAGGTCGGCAAGACCATCGCGGCGGGCCGATTCGTGACCGTCAGTGTGCGCACCCCGACCGAACGAGGGATCGCGGAACTGGAGGTCGACGGCCGGCGGGTGGTCGCACTGCGCGGCTTCGTCTCCGAGGTCTGAACCGGTTCGCCGACGAACGGCTGGTGAGCTGGTTCGTGGGCCGGAGGGTGGCTCGATCGCCGGGTACGGTGAGGTATGGAATTACCCTCGGGCCCAGGGGAGTCCGATAGGTCCGGAGTTGCGAGCACCAGATTTCGCCGTTCGATCGCCGTCGTAGCCGGCTGTTCTCGCCTACCGCCTGGTGGTGTACGTGCTGGCTCAGTTCATCGCAAAGCCTTCGGTGGAGAAGGTGAACCCCTTTCCGGAGGCATCGTCTCGGCACGACACGCCGGAGTCTCGGGCGGTGCAGGTGAAGCCGTCGGCCGACAGGGATGTGTTGTAAGGCAACACTTTTGCCTCGTTCGGCGCCTGCCGGAACACCGCTTGCCCCAGTACCGCGAAACGCGGTTGGCTGCCCCGCTCGATCATGATCGTGTCGGGCGGGACCTGTTTGTGGGAGTAGTGGCTCTCCACCGTCGGAGCGCCTTTCACGCCGATCCCCGCGCCGGTGTTCGTCGCGGGCTGGCATCCGGCCATATGTGGGTCACCGCCGACGACGATCGCGCAATGCCATCGCCCGGCCGGAGTGGTGAAGTAGTAACCGTCGATCCCGCCGGAGTTGGCCGCGTACGACCGGGCATCGGCCACTGCCACGCCGGGCATCGCCATATTCGACAACGCAGCCGATGTGCCTGCGGGCGAGGCTGTCCCGACACTCCGCACGTCACCGACCGCCTCGTTGTCGCCGACCGCCTCGCCGGCCGAACCACCGCACCCGACAACGCCCATCGTCAGCAGGCAGATCGACATCGTGACGAACGGTGAAACAACTGCACGCCTGTTCATCGCACGCTTTCCGAAACCTTCTCGGTCTCATCAGGTTCGAGTGGTCGGCCGACTTGCCGCAGATCGGCTACCGATTATCGCGGGGCTGGTCGGCGTCCACAATAAGCTGTTCGACCGACAGCCGCGCAGGTCTTCGTATAGTTCGGTTCGCCGCGCGGAGTGTCGGACGGCGCGCCGGTAAAGCCTGGAGGGCTACGCCTCTGCCGCGGAACACTTACGGAAAACGATTCGCGATGGCCGTCGCGATCTCATTCGGCGCGTGCTCCTGGATGAAGTGACGAGCACGGGCGAGTTCGACCGTTTCGACATCGGTGAAGGCGGCGCGTATGCGCGGAATGCACGTTTTCGGCCGGAACACGGGGTCGCGCATCCCCCACACCAACAGCGCCGGCTTGTCCCCGAGGCGCGTGGGAACGTCTCGGGAAAGCTGCTCCAGCAGGGGAGTCGCAGCACGAATTTCCCTGGGCATCACCGCAAGTCCGCAACGCGCCGCCGCGGCGGGTTGCACCGCGCGATAATGCTCGGCTTCCGCCGCGGTGAGCGTGCGCCCCAATTCCGAGAGCAGTACGCGCTCGATGAGAAAGTTCTGCTCGAGTATTCGGCGCTGCATCGGACGGCTGCTCATGATCACGCTGAATGCCTTGTTGGCCATTGCTTCGATCGGCCAGAACACCGTGTTACCCAACACGATTCCCCGCACCCGATCCGCCCGCGCGACCGCCGCGCCCAACCCGATGGGCCCGCCCCAATCCTGTCCCATGACGATGAATTCGTCGAGCCGCAGATGATCGATCAACTCGCCGAGCACCGCGGTGACTTCGGCGACGGTATAACCGAAATGGGAAGGTCGCTCGGACAATCCGAACCCCGGATAATCCACCGCGACGCACCGATATCGATCCCGCAGTTCGGTGACGATACGGCGATAGAGGAAACTCCACGTCGGAGACCCGTGGCAGAACAGGATCGTCGGCCCGGACCCCTCGTCGATGTAGTGCATGCGCCCGGCCGACGAGTCGAACCAACGCGACTCGAACGGATACAGACTCTTGTCCGGAACGAAATCGATCATCATGGTGCCCTCCCTCGAGGCCCAGGCTATCCCGCCACCCGCCCGGCCAGTGCGCTCTGCGACCCGAATCACCAAGGTCACCAGACCTGGAAACTCGGGGCTGTTTCGCACTCCGAGGGCTTCTTACTCTTCGAAGTGGGGGCCGGAGTCAGCCCTGACACTCATCGATACGGAGAAGTCTCATGAGCAAGCGATTCGCCGTCACCGTCGTGACCGCTGCCGCCCTGGCGCTGCCGCTCGCGGCCGCGCCGTCGGCATCCGCCGACACGACCGGCACGGGTTCGGCCTCGGGCTCGGCGACTGCGCTGAGCAATCTGATCTGTGAGTTCCGGGATTACCTCGGAATGGGCGGATGTGTCTACCACATCCCGTGAATTGCGCGAGCAGTTCGACTCGGTGTGGAGGCGTCGTACCACCGACCGGGTCGGGGAGCGGTCGCCGATGGTCCGGAAGGCCTATGAGCTGAGCCCGGAGGCCCCCGCGTCATAGCGTCGAACAATTTCCGCCTCCGGCTTGACCTTGACCCAGGGGCAGGGTTCGACGATGGTCCGCATGAACGACAACGCACTGCACACCATCGCCGACCGGATCCGCTCGCAGGTGGAAACCTTCTGCGAATCGGACCAGGTCCCCGGCTACGTCGCCGGTATCTACCACGCGGGCGAACAGATTCTCGTCTCGCACGGCACCGCGAACCTCGCCACCGGCGCCCCGATGCGCGAGGACACCGGGTTCCTCTTCGGTTCCGTCACCAAGGTGCTCACCACCACGCTGGTACTGCAACAGGTCGAACGCGGACTGCTGAAACTCGATGCGCCGGTGGTGGACTACCTGCCCGAATTCTTGCTCGCGGAACCGGACGGCGCGGACAAAATCCTGGTCCGGCACCTGATCTCCCACACCAACGGTATCGACGCGGACCTGTTCTTCCCCGATGCCGAGGGCCGCGACGCGCTGCGACACTACGTCGAGGGCCTCGCGCAGTGTGGCACCCTGTTCGCACCCGGCGAGCAGCTCAGCTACTCCAACGGCGGCATGATCGTGGCGGGCCGTCTGCTCGAGGTGGTCACCGGGACGCCCTACCCGGACCTGCTGCAACGGGAGTTGTTCGACCCGGTCGGCATGACGACGTCGAGTACCTCTGCGCGACAAGCGATTCTGCGCAGCACGGCGGTCGGCCACTTCATCGATCCCGACACCGGGAGTGTCGCGCCGACCGGCATGTTCATGCTCCCCGACACCTGGGGACCGGCCGGCGGCACCCCGATCGGCACGGTCGCCGACCTGCTGGCGTTCGGACGCACCCACCTCGCCGGTGGCGTCGCGCCCACCGGTGTGCGGGTCCTGTCCGCGGAATCGACGGCGACGATGCGACGAGTCGCCCACGATATGCACACTCTGAACGTCCCGCCGATGGGACTCGGCTGGGTGCGATATCCGCTCGGCGACACCACGGTGCTGGCGATGTCGGGCGCGTCACCGGGAGGGGTGTCCATTCTGTGTGTGGTCCCCGAATACGACCTGGTCTTCACCGCCTTCGGCAACACATCCGGAGCGATCGTGCTGCACGACCGGCTGCTGCGGTGGCTGCTGACCGAACATCTGGACATCGAAATCCCCACGCTCATCGATGAATTCGACGCGGAGTTCGACCTCACCCCGTACGCCGGCACCTACCGGTCGGGCCAGCTCCGCGTCGATGTCGACATCGTCGACGGGCAGCTCGAGGAGCGCGTGACCTACGAACCCGACGACGCGACGCAGGAACGCATCTTCACCGCATTCGCCGGGGGTGCGACCTCGGCACCGCCGCAACGGTATGTTCCGGTCCGGCCCGGTCTGTTCGCGCCGGTGGGCTATCCGCCGGAAATCTTCGACGGGTACCTGCGACTGCTGCTGGTCTCCTACCACGACATTCGCGACGGTCGTGCTCGTTTCCGCAACGCCGGCGGCCGCCTGACCCGGCGTTCCTGACCGCCCGGGCGCGCGGAAGGATGTCGGTATGCTCACGATCGGACAGCTCGCGGACTATGCGGGCGTGACCGTCAAGGCCGTGCGCCACTATCACCAGCGCGGCCTGCTCGCCGAACCCGACCGCGATGCCTCGGGTTATCGCCGCTACACCGCGCAGCACGCGATCGACCTGGTCAAGATCAGGACACTGGCGCACGCCGGGGTGCCGCTGGCCCGCGTCAAGGATCTGCTCGATGCCGACCCGGGCGCCCTTTCGGCGGCCCTCACCGAGATCGACCACGACCTCGAACACCGTATCGAGCAGTTGCGGCGCACCCGGGAACAACTCACGCAGCTGCGTGGCGGCGACCGCCTCTACGTGTCCGCGGACGTCGCCGATCATCTCGACGAGCTGCGCGAACTCGGCGTCAGCGAGCGGCAGATCCAGCTGGAACGAGACGGTTGGATCCTCATGCAGACCGCCTCACCCGCAGCGGCCGCCGCGTGGATCGCCGAGAAGCGCGAATTACTCACCGATCCCGAATTCCGCGCCATCTATCTCGACTACGACGCCGTCTACGATTGCTCCCCGGCGGATCCGCGGCTCCCCGAGTTGGCGGCGCGGACGCGAGAATGGTTCGGGCGCAGACACAATGGAGCGAGCGACGTGCCGGATCACGATGCGACCATCGCCCGCCTGGCGGTCCGGTCGCAACCCGGTGCGTCATCGCCGGCGTGGGACCGGCTCGCCGAGCTGATGCGGGAGCCGAGCGAGGAGCAGTAACGCTCGTCGCCGAGCAGCTACCTGCACGCAACAAGCTACCTCGCTGACTGTTTCGTCAAAAACATTGAAGTACAACGGTTTCCGCTAGGGTGTCCGCCGTGCCCATACAACGAATGGCAGGCAATCTCGCAGGACATCGGACAGGACACGCAACATCACACGCGGGGGACGCATGCTGAACGACGCAAACGCGGTGCACCACAGCGGCCGGACGTCCGGCCACGGCTCTCCGGCGCGCTCCGCGGAACCGCAGATCCGGCTCGATTCCACCGACTTCGCGGCGGACCCGCACCGCGCCTACGAATCCATGCGCCGCCGTGGGCCGCTGGTACCGATCGAGCTGGCGCCCGGGGTGCCGGCCACTCTGGTGATCGGATATCAAGCGGCACTGCAGATTTTGAACGACGAGGCTCGCTTTCCCGCCGATCCGCGCCGATGGGAGAAGAACGCTCCGCCGGACTGCCCGGTGACGCCGATGCTCGGCTATCGGCAGAACGCCCTGCGCACCGCGGGTGCCGAACATGCCCGTTACCGGCGCACGATCACCGACGCGCTGGACACCGTCAACCTGCACAAGGTGCACGGCGCGGTCGCACGCGCCGCCGACGCTCTCGTCAACTCCTTCTGCGAGCGCGGCACCGCCGATCTCCGGATGGATTACGCCTTCCCACTGACCTTTCGGGTTCTCAGTGAGCTGATGGGCTTCCCCGAAGACGCCGCATCGGCGGCCTACCAGGGGATGGCCGCGATGCTGGACGGAGTCGGCGCCGAAGAAGGTCAGCAGCGGTTCATCGAGGCGCTGCTCGCGGTGGTCGAGCAGAAGCGCGAGCGTCCCGGTGACGATCTCACGTCGCGACTGCTGACCCACCCGGAGGGCCTGGACCCCATGGAGATGGTGAACCAGGCCGCGTTGCTGTTCTCGGCGGGCACGGAGCCGACCTGCAATCTGATCCTGAACACCCTGCTGCTGTTGATGGCCGACGAAGAGTACGGCGGCAACGTGCTCAGCGGTGCCATGGATACCCGCGATGCCATCGACGAGGTCCTGTTCGCGGATCCGCCGCTGGCCAATTTCTGCATGACGTATCCGAGACAGCCGCAACTCATCGGCGACGTGTGGTTGCCGGCCGATCAGCCGGTGGTCGTCAGCTTGGCGGCATGCAACACCGATCCGCGTATCGTCGGCGGCGACCGGCGAGGGAACCGGTCTCATCTGGCGTGGGGAGTCGGCCCGCACTCGTGCCCGGCGCAGCCGCTCGCGCAGACGATCGCGCGGCAGGCCATCGATTTGCTGCTCGATGCGCTTCCGGATATTCGCCCGGAAGTTCCTGCGCAGCAACTAAGTTGGAGAACTGGGCAGTTTCACCGCGCCTTGGCAGCCCTGCCGGTGGTGTTTCCCGCATGCCCGCCGATGCGTCTCACCTGATGGAGGATCTCCGATGACAGATACGCAGCCGCTGGTGCTGGATCCCAGCGCCGCCGATATTCAGGGCGAGCTGACCCGCGTCCGCGCTCGCGGCCCGGTGGCCGAGGTGGTGCTTCCCGGCGGCGTACCGGCCTGGTCGGTCACCGACGCCGCCATCCTCAGGCGGCTGCTCACCGATCCGCGCGTCTCCAAGGACGCACACCAGCACTGGCCGCGGTTCATCGACGGCGAGATCGGGCCCGAGTGGGTGATGTTTCCGTGGGTGGCGGCCAGAAATATGCTCACCACCTACGGCGAGCAGCATCAGCGGCTGCGCAAACTCGTGGCGCCGGCGTTCACGAACAAACGCACCCAGGCGCTTCGGCCGCGGATCGACGCGTTCGTCGCCGAACTGCTCGACGAGTTGTCTGCTGTCCCCGACGGCGAAATCGTCGATCTGCGTGCGCGTTTCGCCACCGAGTTGCCGATTCGCGTCATCGGCGAACTGATGGGTGTTCCGGCCGGGATGGATGAACAACTGCGCATCCACGCGGACGGAATTCTCGATACCAGCCTCGCCCCCGCCGAAGTCGGTGCGCATTTCGGCGCGCTGTTCGTCCTCATGGAAGAACTGCTGCGGCACAAGCGGGAGAATCCCGGCGACGACCTCACGACCGTGTTGATGAACGCCCACGACGACGCGGACGGATCGCGGCTCGACGAGCAGGAGTTGCGTGACACACTGCTGCTGATCATTACGGCCGGTCACGAAACCACCGCGAATCTGTTGGACCACAGCATCGTCGGTCTCCTCACCCATCCGGACCAACGGAAGGCCGCCATCGCGGAACAAACGCCGTGGTCCGAGGTGATCGAAGAGGGACTGCGATGGAACGCACCGCTGGCGCATATGCCGATGCGTTTCGCGGTGGAGGACATCGACATCGCCGGTAATTCCGACTTCCCGGAAGTGCGGATCAGCCGGGGTGACGTGATCATCGCGTCGTTGGCGGGTGCGGGGCGGGATCGAAAAGTGCACGGCGACAATGCCGATGTGTTCGATGCCGGGCGGCAGTCGAAGGAACACCTCGCGTTCGGGTACGGGGTGCATCATTGTCTGGGGGCGCCGCTGGCGCGGTTGGAGGCGGCGATAGCGCTTCCGGGTCTGTTCGAGCGGTTTCCCGATATGGAACTCGCGGTGGATCCTGCTGAGCTGCGGCCGATTCCGAGCATTGTGACCAATGGGCATCGCGAAATTCCGGTTCACCGGACGGCGCACGGATCCTGATCGCAGCCGATCTTGTGGTCCGGCGCGCTCACCGCACCGATCTGCGCGGAGACGAATCCGGCCAGCCGGAGTCCCGCAGAACGCGTCGCGAACTGGCGTAAGCCTGCCGGGCGGTGACGTACGGATCCTGCGCGTCCAGGTCATCGGATACGACTTCGACCGCGATCGGTGCCCGGACACCGTGGCGGGCGAGTCGGCGCAACATCGGAATGAGCGCGGCCGCACCGTGACCGGGCAGCCGGCGACAATGCAGCGCCTCGCGGCGAAGGTCGGACAACGGTTCGGGCAGGGTGTCGCACAATTGGATCGCCGCCATCCGCTCCGCCGGAATGGCCCGCAGTGCGGAATCCGGTTCGTCGGCGGTGTGGGCGCGCTCCCAATGCCAGGCATCGATGAGGAGTCCGGCGTTGTCCGCGCCGGATGCCTCTATCACCTGCCAGGCGCAGGTCGCGGAATCGATCGCGGCGTAGGGCATGTACTCGAGGGCGACGCAGGCCCCCGCACCGGCGGCGCGGTGGCACAATTCGCGCAACCCACGTGCCAGGGTCTCCAACGGGAAATGTTGCGACATGGTCGTGTGGATTCGGCTGGCGCCGAGTTCGGCCGCCATCCGCACCACGATGCGGTCCGATTCGAGTTCGTCCGCGGAATATGCGGCCGGATCCGCCCAGTGGGCGGCCAGCTCGACTTCGTTCACCTGGAGACCGTGCTCCGCGATCACGGCGGCGATTTCCACGTGGTTCGAATGGTCCGTCAACGCCGCACGGTAGTGCTCGACCGAGAGCCCGATGCCGGTGAAGCCGGCGCCCGCGGCCGCCGCACACCGAGTGCGCAGATCGGCGTTGCGCAGCGTGAGATCGCTGAGTGTCAGCGAGTAGCCGCCACGCGTGTCGAGCGTACGAACTGCCTCGCGGTCGCCGGGTCCGCCGATGTCCACACTGGCGGTCTACCCGGCCACACCCGACGAAACCCTCGTCGAGAATGCGTGGGGCTCGTGGCCGACGTCGGTTTCCTCATCGGATTCTCACGGCTTGCTACGCGGCGTGGGATCGGCCCTCCTGCGAGTCGGTCACAACCCTCGGCCACTGCTGGTCGGCTGGGACGCAACGACGACATGGACTCGGTCGGGTTCGGATGAGGCGGTGATAAAGGCTTGCGGCGTGCGGTCTCGTCGCAGGTTTCGGCCGATACCGTCTGGTACGAGGAATCGGCGGACTCCTGCGCCTGGTTTCCTTTCAGGCAGCCGCAACAGCTGCTACATACAGCGCTCCAGCCTCTCCGGCTTGGCGGGGGACTGCTGCGGAACTCCTTGATCACGACGAACCGCCGGAGCCTGCTCCTGTCGGCGGCAGTATCTACGTTTTACCTGCGGCCGGAGTTCGGAACGCGCGCCGATACGCGCCCGGCGTTGTGCCGACGTGGTCGTGAAAGCGGCGACGCAGATTGACCGCCGAGCCCAGACCCACCCGGACCGCGATGGTATCGATCGGTAAGTCCGTGTTCTCCAACAGAACTCGCGCCCGCGCCACCCGACGCTCCAGCAACCACCCACCCGGGCTGGTGCCGACCTGATCGGCGAACCGGCGCGCCAGCGTTCGTGGCGAGACGTTGATATGCGCGGCCATATCGGCCACCGACAACGATGTCTCGAGCCGCGCCTCGGCCCACTCCAGCAAACCGTCGAATCCGTCCTCGACCGGCGAGGGCGGCGCGTACTGAGCCTGACCGCCGTCCCGATGCGGCGGCATCACCATGTGCCGCGCGATGAGTGCGGCATGCGCGGCCCCGTGATCCGCGCGAACCAGGTGCAGGCACAAGTCGATTCCCGCACCCGCCCCCGCACTCGTGGCCACATCGCCGTGGTCGACATACAGCCGATCCGGCTCCACCCGAACCTGCGGAAACTCCCGCGCCAATTGCCCGGCCCGCGCCCAATGCGTCGTCGCCGAACGCCCGTCCAACAGCCCGGTCCGCGCCAACGCGAACACTCCGGAACAGATGGTGACCAACCGCGCCCCGCGGCCGTGCGCCCGGACCAGCGCTCGCCGCACCGGTTCCGAGAGCGGCGTCTCCACCGGCAGCCACCCCGGAATGATCACGGTGTCCGCGGAGTCCAGCGCCGCCAATCCCCGCGTCACCGATATCGCATAACCCGCAGTCGTCGGCACCGCCCCGGGCGCCTCCGTGCACACCTCGAACTCGTAGTACGGCGGCACCCCATCTCTCGGGGTACCGAAAACCTCGACAGCGCAACCGAGTTCGAACGTCGACTGCACCGGTCGCACCAATGCCACCACACGATGCATGGCAAGAATGTACCCCTCGACGTCGACTCAGACACTGTCCGGGTCTCGCCGCATCCGGCACCGTGACAGATATGAACCCCGAAATCCTCGCCCAGCCCGGCTACACCTGGACCGACGTCGCCGACGCTCCGAGTCGCGAACTCTTCCCCGGCATCCGCCTATGTCAACTGTGGAAGGGCGACAACGGCGCCCACGCCCATGTGCTGGAAATGGACCCCGGCACCTCCTGGCCCCGCCGCGACGTGCACGAACCCGGGCCCGAGGAGGTCTTCATCCTGACCGGCATCTTCAACGACGGCGCCCGGGATTACTCGGCGGGCACCTTCATCCATGCCCCGGCGGGAAGCTGGCACGTTCCGGCGAGCGAGACGGGGTGCACGCTGTTCCTGTTCTATCCCGAGGGGTAGTCAGGCAACTCAGGAGCCGAATCCGGGCGCGGTCTGTCGCCGCTGCGGTTGAGGTCGTCCAGTCTGGAGGGTACTTACGCCCAGGCCGTCACACTCGACTCAGAGCTCGAGATCGGACCAGGGGATACTGATCGAAAACGGGATCGATGGTCACCACATCCCGGCGGTGGCGGGCAGGGCGCCGGTCAGGATGTAGTTGGCGCGGTGCAGCACGGTTATGGCGGGGTCGGAAGAACACGTCGGGTTTCGGTGCTCATCCGCCGGCTCTGCTCGGTTCTATCAATATGTGCCGGAACGCGTTTCGTAGGCTCGTGGCCTACGAAACGCATGGCAATTCCAAGCTGGCCGACATGATTGCGATGTGCGCGGCGGGGCCGCTATGCGGTCGGCGCGATGAGCCCGCCGTGCTTTACGGTCGCGGTGAAGGCATCCCAGTCCGCCGGAGCGAAGGCGAGTGCGGGTCCTGTCGGGTTCTTCGAGTCGCGCACACCGACCGAGCCGTCGGCGAGGAAGGCCACCTCGACACATTCTTGGCTGCCGCCGCTGTGGCTGCTCTTGAACCAGCGAGCCGTGGATAGATCAGCGTTCACCCTGCGAACTCCCTTGCCTTATCCCTCAGCAACTTTCTGCTGTCTTGCTCATCCAACGCTACCTTCCGGAGGTCGGCATGCGCCTGGCGATACCGTTCGACGACCTCGGGATCGTCGAAGTACATCGCGCCGGTGTATCCCTCGGCGTACACGACGGACGGCTCGACCGGCCGTTCAGTCGTGGGTTGGTCGAAATCCAAAATGATGAAGGGGCCGGTCAAGTCGCCCAGCGGTACGCCGGCGCCGAATGGGAGAACTCGAACCGAGATGTTCGACCGAGTGCCCATGTCTGCGAGATGACGGAGTTGCACGCCCATCGCGCGACGAGTTCCGATAACGCGATGCAATGCCGATTCGTCAAGGATCACTGCTATCGGTAGTGGCGCCGCCTTCTTGGTGATCAGAACCTGACGTCGCGTTCGCATCTCGACCCGCCTGCCGATCTCGCCTTCCGGCTCGGACGGATGCGCAAGTCGGCTCAGGGTATGCGCATATTCGGGTGTTTGCAACAGGCCCGGCACTAGTTCGGCGAATGACGTCAGCTTTGCCGCACTGGATTCCAGGCCCATGTATACGTCGAAGTTCATCGGGATCAGATCCCCGTACTGATGCCACCAACTCTTACTGTTTCCCTGCTGCGCAAGCCCTTTGAGGGCTTCGGTGGTCGTGTCGTCCGCGCCGCAGACTTGGCAGATCGCGTCGACGTCCCACAGCCGGATCCGGTCGGCGGTGCCGGTCTCCAGCCGCTGGACCGTGGTGGCGCCGCGTTCGATGCGGCGCGCGAGCTCCGCGATCGTCAGGCCGGATCCCTGACGGAGCTCCCGTAGATACCGGCCGAGCTGACGGCGGGGGAGCGTCGAACTGATATCCACCATGACGAGCTGCCTCCTTTGGATGCGGCGGTCCGGGGTTGTGGATGGACACCGCGGGGTTCTGGGACGACGAGCTTGGACTTCTGATGAATCCCAGCGGATTATCCACACTTGCTTGTCGGTTCACGACGAATTCGCTGTGCTGGGACTGCATCTGGGGCGGGGCGTGCTGAACAGCCGTCGGCCCCTCCCATCGAACCAAGGCATCGCCAGTGATGACAGCAGATCGAGTGGAACGCCCGGGGCAGGCAAACCCGTTGGCGCGCATGCGCGGAGAGGATCACGCGGCAGTTGGTGAGCGTATCACCGAGGCGGAGGGATTGCGTGCCGTATGGCGATCGACGCGGGACCCACGTGGCCGCATCGAGATATCGGCCGTATTCGACGCCGGCGCAACTCCGGAACAGATCCGGCGGTTCGCGCCCGGCACGGACCTGGCGCAGGCGCGTGAGCTCCATCCGAAGTGGAATCGATTGTGGGACAGCGTCAAGCGCGATTTCTGGGCGGACATAGCTGCTTCGGCCGGCTGCTCACCGGTGACCAAAAGGGAGAACCGCCGATGAGAAATACGAGTCCCATGCCTGCGCCTGCGTCCGAAGAACCTGTCGCCGCCTCCTTGCCTGATCGCGGCGCGGAATCCGGCCCGGGGGAGGGGCCTCGCCACCGGCTTCCTGGCCGGGCCAGGCGTGCCGCTGTTCGAACATCTTTCGAGAAGGAGAGGGGCATGAAGGGGTTGGACCCCGCCAGGGAGGAGACGGAATCGATTGCGGCTCTGCGGGATGTCGCCGGTGCGCTGGCGGTGATGTCGGTGGCGCGCAGCAAGGCTGTCGGGTTGGTGCGTACGGAGATCTCGGGGACCGACACAGCGCGGCACGACATCGAAATCCAATGTCTTGCTCATCATCTCGGGTTTCGCTGGCTGTGCACGCTGCGTCCGCCCGAGGGTGTTCGCGACCCGCTCGGCGACATCCTCGCGATCGCGTCGGGGATGGACGCGTCGGCCGTCCTCGTCTACGACCTGGCCCACGTCGACGATCGGCCTGAACGTGTGAGCGCCGACTTCGATCTGGCCACCGTCGCACCACCTCGGTTGTGGCTCGCCGGAACAACGAAACCGTATGCCGTAGAACCACCACCGTTGAACGACTGCACCTGGGAGCCCACTCACCTCGAACGAGACTGCGCTCGCCGATTGTGGGAAATCCACCGTGATTGTTTCCCTGGCTGCCTGGCCGGGCTCGCGGCGAGTGCAGCGCTGTCGGCACTGGACGAGGTGGACTGATTCGACGCAGCGCAGAGGGGCGCGCGAGGCTCTCGAAAAATTCAGACCCCAGCGTTCGTCTTCGGGTGCACCTCTCTCTCGTCCGGGACGTCTGGACGATATGCACGGCGGGGTCCGACCCGTTGGGTGTAGCCAGGCGGGTGCCGTGTCCCGCGAAGTGGTCAATCGACCAGTGGGATAACGCTGCCGCAGGGTGCGCGCCTTCTGCTCACAGGACGCCTGTCCGTTTTCGAAAACGCTAGCTGGAGGGCTGCCACAGCCCCTATCCTCACCAAGCACGAGGTGACGCTGTCGGCTGACGGCGAATCCCCTGCCGCGCTTGTTGGTTCATTCTCTGGAGTCACCCCCTTTGTCAACCCCACCTTCCGACCTGGCTGCGGCCCCCGGCTGCCCTGTCCATCAGGCCGGTACACCCTTCGACACCGACGGCCCCCGAATCGTGCTGGACACACCGGCATTCGTCGCCGACCCCCATCGCGCCTACGAGGCGATGCGCCGCCGCTTCGGCTCCATCGTGCCGATCGAGCTGGCGCCCGGCGTGCCGGCGACGCTGGTCATCGGCTATCACACCGCGTTGCAGATCCTCAACGATCCCGACCACTTCCCGGCCGACCCGCGGGCGTGGGAGCGAACCGTTCCCGCGGATTGCCCGGTGCGGCCGATCATGGAGTGGTATCCGAACGTGATCCGCAGCGCGGGCAGTGCGCATGCGCGGTATCGGCAGGCGTTCACGGCGGCCTTCGACCGGGTCGACCTGCACGAATTGCACACTACCGTCGAGAAGATCGCCATCCCGCTGATCAACGAGTTCTGCGAGTCGGGTTCGGCGGATCTGGTGTCGCAATACGCATTTCCGCTGGCGTTCGAGGTGCTGAACCGCATGGTCGGCTGTTCGGCGGATCTGGGCCGTCGCGTGGCCACCGGGATGGCGGCGATCTTCGACACGGTGAACGCCGCATGGGGTATGGACCATATGAGTCAGGCGCTGATGGAGCAGGTGCAGCTGCGCCGTGCCGCGCCCGCCGACGATGTCACCTCGCATCTCGCCCACCATCCGGCCAAGCTCAACGACGAGGAGATGGTTCGCAACCTGATCGTCTTCTACGGCGGAGGCATCGAACCGCAGCAGAATTTAATTTCCAACACCCTGCTGCTGATGATCACCGACGAGCGTTTCGGCGGCGACATTCTCGCGGGCAGCCTGTCGACGCGCGATGCGCTCGACGAGGTGCTGTTCACCGATCCACCGCTGGCCAACTTCTGCATGACCTACCCTCGCCAGCCGATTCTGATCGACACCACCTGGCTGCCTGCCAATCAACCGGTGATCATCAGTCTGGCCGCGTGCAATAACGATCCCGAGATCGCGGGCGGCGATCGCACCGGTAATCGCTCGCATCTGGCTTGGGGTGCGGGCCCGCATGCGTGTCCGGCCCGGTCGGTGGCGTATCTGGTGGTACAGGATGCGATCGATCAGCTGCTCGACGCGCTGCCGGAAATCCGCCTCGCTGTCGATCCGAGTGAGATCAGTTGGCGGCCTGGGCCGTTCCATCGCTCGATGACGGCACTGCCGGTCACGTTCCCGCCGTCACCTCGGCTGCATCTGGTCTAGGTGAGGCGATAGGCGGTGTAGCGACCGCGTTCGCGGCGCGGGTCACCCCGTGGTCCTCCGGCGGGCCCAGGCGTGCCTCCACCCGGAACGCCACCTCCAAGCCGGGCACTGCCGGGGCACTCACGATGACCACACCGGCAGTTCGATCCGCGACGGAGACACTGAGGCGTGTGAGATCTCTTGCGTCGCAGAGTGAATGGTGGCTGCGGTGGCGGCCGGCTCGCCGGATCCGGGATTGCGGGCGTATCGCGGATGGGCGCCGGAACTGATCTGCACGCTGATGCGGTGGCCGGCCGCGAACCGGTGAAAGGTGGGCCACAGCCGCACCTCGACATCCCGGAAACCGTCCGCGTCCGGCACCGGATCCGTCTCGGTCGTGGCGATGCTGCCGATGCGGCGGATACCGTCGCACACGGTCATCGATCGCCCGTCCGGATGGAGATCGCAGATCCGGACGAAGATGTCGGCGCTGGGTTGTGACGATCGAAAGCTGATGCGCGCCACCGGTTCTCCGGCGACCGTGACCGGAGTGGTGAGCGGCTCACCACGGAATACGGTGACGTCGGCGCGACGCTCGTGTGCGGCGTTGTCGACCGGGCTCGAGGCCGGGCCCAGGCTGGGGCCGCCGACGGCGGGTGTGGGATCGGCGGGGTCGTAGACGTAGCTGGTGATGCCGCCTTCCGGGGCATCGGGGCCGAGCTTGCGTGAGGCGTGCAGGTACAGCGTTTCGCTCGCTGTGCCGGACGGTGGCCAGGTTTGCAGGTCGTGCCATTGTTCGGCGCCGGTGAGATAGGCGCGCACCGGTGCTACCCGCTTGCTCGGAGCATCGGCGAAATGCTCCTTCAAGAACTCCACTGTCTCGGCGACCGTCGGTGCGCCCATATCTCGGGTGAGATGGCCCCACGGGCCGACAGTGAGGCGCGGTGGTCGTCCCGCTTCGGCGAGCTGTGCGTAGTTGCGCAGCTGCCACGGCAGGAAGATGTCGTACCAACCGGTGATCATGTACACCGGCGCGGTGACATCGGGAACCGACGCCGTATGCGACTGCTGGGTCCAATACTCGTCGGTGAGCCGTTCGTGACCGACCCAGTCCTGGTACCAGTGCACCGTGCGCCCGTTCGCGGCCACATCGCCGCGCGATAGCGGTAGCACGTCGAATGCCTTGCGCAGCTTGCGATCCGGACGCAACTGACCCAGCACCAGGGCGAGCAGTTCGCGGTGGATCATCCGGTCCATCATCTGCGTCCAGCCGAGCGCGTTGCGCAGTGCGAAGGCCGCGTTGTCCCAGGTGATGGCACCGAAATCGGGCATCGTCACGACCAGGCAGAGGGCATCGGGCGCGATGTCCGGGTCCTCCTTCTGCAGCTTTCCCGCCACCGCCCACTGGGTGAAGCCCATATAGCTGGGTCCGAAGGTGACCACCGGCCCTGTGCACCAGTCTTGTTCGTGAACCCAGCGGTGGGTCGCGATACCGTCGCGCTGCTCGTCGATTTGCGGGGTGAACACACCACGGGAACCCCAGGTTCCGCGGCAGCTCTGGAACAGCACCGGAAAACCCTCGCGGGCCAGGGCGCGGGCATGGCCGGCAACGGGTCCGCTGCGCCCGTACGGGCCACGGATCACGATGGTGGGCAGCCTCGGATCGGGGTTGCCGATCGGCGTGATCAGGTCGGCGAGCAACTCGACACCGTCGTCCATCGGGACGCGCAGGTTCTTGCGGACGGCGATGTCGTGCGGGCCGGGAACGAGTCCTGTGATGATCCGCGCTTGTATCCACCGCGAAAGGCGCTGGCGGGGCGTGCTCATTCGGTTTCCTCCGTGGTCTGGAGTCGTTGGAGAGCCTCGCGCAGGCGTTCGAGCGCGGGGAGGGCGGTGGCCAGCGCGGCGCGGTCCTCGGGATCGAGAGTCGCCGCCGCGGCGTTGATGAGAGCGCCGCTTGCCTCGTCGAAGCGAGCGAACAGATTGTGGGCCCGCGCGGTCGTCGCGATTTCGACGTGGCGGCGGTCGCCGGGCCGGGGGCGGCGCTCGACCAAGCCGCTCGCCTCCATCGCGGTCAGCAGATTGCTGACCGTGGGGCGGCTCAGTCCGAGTCGTCCGGCCAATTCGCTCGAGGTGCTGACGGTGCCGGGCGGCAGGGCGCGCACGATTTCGATCTGCGCATCCGGGATGTCCGGGAGATGTTCGGCGGCGCGGGCGGCGGAGAGCAAGCTTCGGCGCAGCGGTGAGATGACCGATGCCAGCCGGGCGGGATCGAGATCGGTCACGAGACATGCCCCTCGTTGAATGGCGGGGTCAGCGACGGCCGGTTGTTGAGGGTGTCGCGATCGAACCCGGCGGCCTTCTTGTAGCCGGTGGCGATGGCGGCCAACTCTTTCGGCGAGATGACGTCGTGGACGTGCGCGAACCCGTTCGGCGCGCGTTCGTGGGCGAGAACCATGACCTGTTCGGGGCCCTGGTTGCGGTTGCTGTGCACCAGGGCTGTCGTGGCGGGGCGTCGATCCTGCTCATAGGCAACGAGAGCCTCCTCGGGGGTGCGCGCGGTGGCCAGGTGGAACGCGAGGGTACGAGCATCGAGAATGGCTTGTGATGCACCGTTCGAACCGTTCGGGTACATCGGATGTGCCGCGTCGCCGAGCAGGGTGGTCCGCCCGTACGTCCAGCGGTCGAGCGGGTCGCGGTCGACCATCGGATATTCGAGGATTTCGTCTGCGGCACAGAGCAATTCGGTCACTGCCAGCCACGGGAAGCGCCACTCTCGGAACAGATCCACTATCTGGACCGATGCGACCGCGCGATTCCAGTCGGCATTCTGTCCGCCGAATCCGACTGTCCGGCGCTCGGCGATGAAATTGATCGCGCCGCGGATCGGATACGCCACGAACTTCTGCTCGGCATCACCGGCCATGATCATCGTGCGACCGTCGAGGAAGCCGGGGAGCTTCGCTGTCCCGCGCCACAGCATCAGTCCGTTCCACACGGGTGGACCCTCGTCCGGCTGATGCCGGCGGCGTAGGGCCGAATGGATGCCGTCGGCGCCGATGACCAGATCGGCGTCGACCGTCAATTCGCCTGTCGCCGTGGCGAAGTGGGCACGACCGTCGGTGTTAGCGGTGCGGAGGCGATGTCCGGTGCGGACGGTCTGCGCGCCGAGTCTTTCGTTCACGGCATCGAGCAATTCCCTCTGCAGCGTGCCGCGATGCACCGACAGTTGCGGCCAGCGGTATCCGGCTTCGAGACCACGCGGCTCACACCAAATCTCCTGGCCGAACCGGTTGTAGTAAACCAGTTTTCGCGGCGCCACGCCCAGCGCGGCCAACCGCTCGCCGAGGCCGAGTTCGGTCAGCTCACGCACGGCATGCGGAAGCAGATTGATCCCCACACCGAGCGGCCGCAACACATCGGCGCGCTCGTACACGGTCACATCCCGGAATCCGGCCGCATGCAGGCTCAGAGCCGCGGCGAGGCCACCGATGCCGGCGCCGACGATCACGATCCTCATGGGCCAACAGTTTTGCAACAAAACTATTCCTGGTCAATGGGCGTGGGCGTCCGCGGTGCGCCCGGCTTCCTCTTCTCTTGTGATGATCAATAAGTGGAACCGAGTGGCCGTCGAGTGCGTCCTAGACTCCAGGAGGACGTGTGCGCGGGGATCAACGGGAGGCATCGGTGATACGTAAGGCGGCTACGGCTGTGCTGGCGGTTGCGGTGGTGTTGGTGGGGGCCGGGTGTTCCTCGTCGACTTCGGGGACGGCTTCGCCGGAGACGAGTGATCCGAAGGTGGCGACGGCGGCGTTATGGGACCCGTGCACACAGGTCACCGATGGCGTGCTGCGACAGGTGGGCGCAGACCCGTCAACCCGCGAATCCGGCGTAGGCGGTGTGCCAGTCGATGGATGGAAAGTCTGTTCGTGGTCTGCTGCGCCGATGCATGCTCGATCGTTGGTGGTCTGGTCGACCACCTTCTCGCTGGACGACATCAAAAACAAGCAAGACAACGTCGACTTCACGGCGGTTACCGTTGCTGGACGGCAAGGTTGGAAATTCCATCGAGCGAGTGATCGGAACAACGAGAAGTGTGACCTTGTCTTCCCTGCTGCCCCAGGCGCTTACCAGTTGTCGTTCTACAACAACGATCCGGGGGACTCCAAGGCGCCCTGTGACAGCGTGATGGCCGCCGCGCAAGACATCGTGCCCCTGTTTCCGAAATAACGGGATGGTTGTGAACATGGCGCAAAGCGAAGATGTCACACTCTGGATGTTCCTGGCCGAGGAGTCGAAGGCCGGTCGCCTCGAACTGGACCCTTCGGTCTCACGCGATTGTCTGAAAGCGTGTGAGGACCAGCTTGCGGTCTATCGCGACTGCCGACAGATGCTGGGAAATATGTCGAATGTGACCGGGCTCGGGGACTTCCCCGCGGCCGATCAACTCGCGAAGATGTTGGGCGCCAAAGCCATCGGCGGCGAGGGAGATTTTGACACAGCCTTCCGCGACCACATCGAGGTGCTCCAACTCATCCGCGACACCATCAAGCACTCCGTCGACCGCCTCGTCGACCACGACCAGCAGAACGCCGGCACCATCGCCGGCTCCGAGAACCACTGACGGGGGAGCACATGGTACTTCCACTCGTGCCGCTGGTTGCTGCCCTCTGGGAGCAGCACAAGGGCGGCCCGCCCGACTCTTTCGCGAATGCGCAGGGCGATCAGAGCCCGGACGCGACCGCGGCGCGCAATCGGATCAACCAGATAGTGAACGGCGGATTCGGAGGGCAGTACCAGAACCCGCAGGTCGGGCAGGACGCGTACAAGAATCCGCAGAATATCGACAATCTGTACGACCGCATTCAGAAGATGCAGCCCAGCACGGTGGTGACGTTGCACAACTTCTGGGAGGGGCTGCGGAACAAAATCGACAACGGGCACAACACTTTCGGGCCGCAGATTCAGAAGGCCATTCAGGAGAAGTGGCAGGGTGCGGCGGCTCAGAAGACTGCCGAGGGCATCAAGAGTTTCACCGACAAAGAAAAAGATCTGGTGAGCTCCGCTCAGTTGGTCAGCGAGAAGGTGAAGCTGGTTCGCTCGGCGGTGGAGATCGTCAAACCTGCCGCGCAGCCGACTCCGCACACGAGTTGGACCAGCGATCTTGCCGGTTGGGTGCCGGGGCCGACGTGGAAACTGAACGACCACCGCAAAACTCAGGCCGGCGCGGCGAACGAGCACTTGATCAACAACGTGTTCTACCCGGCCGTGCGCGAGAGTGACACGCAGGTGCCGTTGGCGCCTCGGCCGTACAATCCCGTGAATACGCCCGACGACACGGAATGGAAGCCGTCGGGAGTTCCGCCGGTAGGCCCGCCCTCGAAGGGCCCCGACGATGGCCACGGCCCCGGTGATACCGATCAGCCCAAACCGCCAAATCCCGATCAAGGTCCGGGGGACGGCACCACACCGAGCGCGGTCGACCCGTCGACATTGACCGGCTCGGCGCAGAATCCCGCGAATACCACCGCGGCCAGCGCCAACCCGGCTGGATGGGATCCGTCAGCGGCCGGCACACAGACCACCCCGTCGGCAGTGACGCCTTCGGGTATCGACCCACGGACCGGGCTCCCGTACGGTTCGGGCGGACCCGGCGTGGCGGGAACCGTTGGCGGCTCCGGCAATTCGCCCGGTCGCGGTACATCGGTGCCAGGGGCCGGCGCGCCGGGGCAAGGGACGGCTCGTGGGTTGGCGACCGGTGTGGGCAAGGGGGCAGCCGGGATGAACGGTATGCCCGGCATGATGCCGCCCGGCGCCAAGTCGAAGAAAGAGGAAGAGAAGACCCACAAGTCCAAGATCAGCGAGGAGTTGGTGTCACGGGACAACGGCGACGAACTGACCGGCCTTTCCGAGGAACAACGGCAGAAGACCGTCCCGCCGGTCTTGGGTGAATAGCGCATGGCAGGTTGGACTTTCAGCGCG
Source organism: Nocardia aobensis NBRC 100429 (assembly GCF_000308375.1). Classification (GTDB taxonomy): domain Bacteria; phylum Actinomycetota; class Actinomycetes; order Mycobacteriales; family Mycobacteriaceae; genus Nocardia; species Nocardia aobensis. Next base: position 34,756 of record NZ_BAFQ01000288.1, read on the forward strand.
CTCGGCTTCACCGTCCTGTGGCGTGCCGCGGGACACGACATCCTGCCGTATCCCTTACAGTTCCGCTCCACGGCCGAGACCTCGGACGAACTGGAAGCCCAGTGGAAAGCCGAAGCCGCCGACCTCGCCGGCCGCATCGACGACAACGCCGAAGCCGCGGTGCGCATCCTACACGGTCCGGAATCACGCATCGAGATCGCCGGATTCGCCGCCGCGTCGAACGGTTCGGGCGATCTCGAGCAGATGGGCGATCCGCGCCATCGCGTCCGCATCCACGCGGCCGTGCACTACCGGCAGGCGGTCCTGGTCACTCAGCAACCCTCATCCGACCCGGAATCCGGTGGGACCGTGCGGATGTCGCTCCTGCGCGCCGAAAACCTCACCCGCCACCTGCTCGCCGCCATCCCCGGCCACCCCCGAGGCACCCGCCCCGCTCTGCAGGTCAACCGCGCCGACCTCACCGACGACGACCGCCCCTACACCGCATTCCACGACGACGCCCCCCGCTCCCCCCGCGACGAAGCCGCCCGCTTCTTCGAACGCCCCCGCAGCACCGTCCTCCACGTCGCCGTCTGCGCAGGCCCCGCCTGGGACCGCCGCCCCACCCCGGCCCGCGATTTCCACATCATGGACTACTCCGACGGCCGCTACCTCGTCCGCCACACCAAACACGACCTCCGCGCCGACCCCGCCGACACATCCATCGTCCAGAACCACCTGCAACGCCTCATCGACGCGACGGTCCAGGGCTTCCGCGAGGACAACGATCCGAGTTACGCGTGAAATGTTTCCAAATACTCGAATCTGATCCGGGCCTCCAGCATCAGTATTCGAGTTCGCGCCACGCGATGACGATGGGGAATGGAAAATCTATCCGTACTTCTTCCGAGTCGGTGGGGGACCATTCGCCGGCGAGCAAGTAGTTGGCGGGATGCAGCGGTCGGACGCCCGGAGGTAGGTCGCCGTGCCCCGTTTCGAGGGCGTAGGCGCGAATCGTGGCGATCGCGCTTTCCGTTCGAGCCAGGGTCACCTCCCAGTACCAGGGGATTCCGGCACCCGCATAGCGCGCCTTCTTGGCTTCCATATCGGATTGGGTGTTGGTCGGCGACAGTACCTCGCCGACAAGCAACGCGTCGGCCGAGCGAATGTCCTGGTACGGGGACCCGAGGCAACGATGCACGAGAACAGCCGGGGTCAGGAAGTCGGACTTACCGTTATTGCCGAGGAAAACATTCGTCTCGGTCGTCACTCGCCAATACTGGTCGGGAACCGTTCGAGTGACTTCCCGAGTGTGCCGCTCGAGCGCGGCCCACAGACGGTTGGTGAAGATCTGGTGCTCGGCCGGACCGCGGCGAACCCACACCACACGACCATTCCACAGCTCGATCTGCGCGGAGATCTCCTCGGGCAACTGTTCGAGTTCTTCCCAGGTCATGAACTCCGGGAGGTCGGGGCGCTCGATCCGTGGCTGGGACATGTCGTCATCGTAGGCCTGCCGGGTGGTCCGATGCGGTGCTGCGGGAGCGGCCGGGGTATGTCCATCGAGCGCTCCTCATTGTTCCGCGCATCGAATGGGCTACTGCTGCTGATCTTCGTAGAACGCGCGCACGTGGGCGGCGTGGCCATCCTGGTCGAGTTCGACGACATCGAGGACTCGATTGCCGTTTTCGCGGCGGTAGAGCAGGGCGTAACCACCGGGGCTGGTCAGCAGTGCTTCTTCGGTGAATGTGAGGGCGGGAGCGAGCTGCAAGCCGAGTTCGAAGTGCTTGCGTAGTTCGGACTTGCCGTGTAGCCGGCCATCGGGTGTGCCCCACCGGCGCGTCACGGTAGAGGCGACGAAGTCGACGTTGTCGGCGTAGCAGGCCATGATCGCGTCGAGGTCGCGCGCGCTCCATGCCGCCAGCCAGGCGTCGGCGTGTGCTCTAGCTTCCATATCCGCATTATGCGGACACCGTCGCTGTCGGTGTGCTGCGGGCAATTGCTTTCTGTGGGAATAAATTTCGTCCGTCGGAGGTTGGGGGAGTCGCGTCTGTCACCGCGCCGCCGGACGGACGCGTCGGCGACGAACAATAGGGGCGCCACGCACCCGGAGATGCAAGGAGAACTGATGCCCGGACCGGAGTTTGCGACGCTGCGGGAGCAGGTAGCCGCGTTGCAGGCCAAGACCATCTCGGCGGCCGAACTGCTCGAACTGAGCATTGCGCGGATCGAGAAGTTCGACGAGAAGGTCAATGCCGTTGTGGTGCGGGACTTCGAGCGTGCTCGCGTTGCGGCGAAACAGGCCGATGCGGCATTGGCGCGGGGCGAGGATGCGCCGCTCCTCGGCGTTCCGGTCGCGGTGAAGGAATCCTTCAATATCGCCGGTCTGCCGACCACGTGGGGGCTTCCCGACGCGAAGGGCTGGGAGCCGGCCGAGGACGCGGTGCTGGTGTCACGTGTCAAGGCAGCGGGCGGGGTTGTCGTCGGCAAAACGAATGTGCCGTTCTTCCTGCGTGATTGGCAGTCCTACAACGACATCTACGGCACGACCAACAATCCTTGGGATCTGACCCGATCGCCCGGGGGCTCGTCCGGAGGGTCGGCCGCAGCGCTCGCGGCGGGGTACGTCTCGCTCGCGCTCGGCTCCGATATCGGCGGCTCCTTGCGGGTTCCGGCGCATTTCTGCGGCGTCTACTCACACAAACCGTCCCGCACCCTGCTGCCGGGTCGCGGACATATACCGCCGCGCACCCCGGCGCTGGCGGCGCCGATGGACCTTCCCGTAGTCGGGCCGATGACTCGCAGCGCTGCCGACCTGACGTTGGCGACACGGCTCTTGGCCGGGCCCGACGACGTGGAAGCGGTCGCTTACAAGCTCGAGTTGCCACCGCCGCGGGGCGAGGAACTCGCACAGTTCCGCGTGCTGATCATCGACAGTCATCCGCTGGTGCCGACCTCCACCGTGATTCGCGACGGTTTCGAACGGCTCGCGCAGGGACTCGAGAAGGCCGGTGCCTCGGTCGCTCGGCAGAGTGCGCTACTGCCCGACCTGACGCTGACAGCGAAAACCTATTTCACACTACTGATGTCGCAATTCGGCGCCGACGCGTCGCCCGACGCCATCCGAGCGATCCAAGCCGTCGTTGCCGAGATCCCGCCGGAGACCGACACCCTCGAGGCGGTCATCCAACGGGCGTTCGTTGCCAGCCACGGCGACTGGATGAAGGCCGACCGCGTCCGCATCGGCCTGGCCGACAGGTGGCGACAGCTGTTCGGCGAATTCGACGTGGTGTTGTGCCCGATCACCCCGACACCCGCCTTCCCCCACGACCATTCGGCCATGGACACCCGCACGCTCGAAATCGACGGCACCGCCTACCCGTACAACTACAACCTGGTCTGGGCGAGTATCGCCACCCTGCTCGGCCTCCCGGCCACCGCGGCGCCGATCGGACGCTCACTGGAAGGGCTGCCCTTCGGCACGCAGATCATCGGGCCCTATCTCGAAGACCCGACAACCTTGCGATTCGCCGAATTGCTCGAGCAGGAGTTCGGCGGATTCACCCCGCCGCCCGGCTTCGAATAGACGCTGTCCACGCGAAGTAGTTGAGCAAGGCGAGAGGTCTCGTCTCAGGCGACCTTCCAGGTACGGTCGCCAAGCGTGACGACAAGGTTGACCGATCCACCCAGAGCCGAGACATACGCTCGGATCGTGTCGATGCCGGACACCTCGCCTCGCTCGATCTTCGAGACTCTCGCCTGCGAAATCCCCAAAGCTTCAGCGACTTCCGTCTGCGTGAGGCCGATCGACTTTCGGATCTCGGCGAGCTGGTGGCCACGCAAATAAGCCTCGTGCCGTTCTCGGGCACGATCTCGTGCTGCAGCGCGTTCTGGCTCGGTTCGGGAATCGGCATCGCGCGCCTTGGCCTTTACTTCGCTCCAAGTGCTGAACTTCGAACTCATCGCTGCTCCTTCAACGCTTCCAGATGCTCAGTGAAGCGCTTGTCGGCCAGAGGGATCGCTTCGTAATACCACCCCTGCCAATCGTCGGCTTTGTCGCCGGCTACCAGGATTATCGCCTCTCTCGCCGGATCGAATGCGAACAACATCCTCACCTCCGAGCGTCCGGTCGATGCGGGCCTGAGCTCCTTCATGTTGTGGAAGCGGCTGCCCTTCACTCGGTCCACCAGTGGTCTTCCGGCGGCGGGCCCCTCTGCGGACAGATAATCCAGCGCCATTTCGATGAGGTCTCCAGACTCCGGATCGTCCGCGCAGACTGCCAAGAACCACGACTCCACCTCCGGATGAAGACTGATCTCCCAGGTCACCGCATCGAGTATAACCTATTTGTTATAGCAGGGCCTTCTCGGTGAACGAGCGACGCTGGTGCTGAACTCGCGGCTGAAATGCGTCAGCAGCCCGCTTGGAACGGATAACAGGTTGCCCCTTCGGTAGGCGTTGTCGAACGCGGTGAGGTGCCTTGCCGCTCAGTGGGCGTGACGGGCGATGTCGGGATCGGTGTCGTTGTCCTCTCGGGTGCGCGGACCTGGGATGGTGCCGGTTGAGAGCCGGTTTGGGCGCGGGGGTGGTCCTTGCCTGCCATGTAGCCGATGCCGCAGACGAGGATCAGGGAGGCGGCGATTCCCAGGAGTGCGGTGCGGAGGCGGTGGTTGGCTGGGGGCTGGGTTCGTGGGTCGACCTCTGGGGCAGGCTCGTGCCAGTTGGGCTCCGGTGCGTCAGCTTGCGGGGTTGTGATCGGCGCGGTGTGGGCGGTGGTGCCGGATGGGAAGGGAGCGGGGATGGGCTCGGCCGATCTCCGGGGCGGTCCGGACGAGGGGAGCGGGGCGGAGTTCGAATGATGAGTTGTGGCTGCGGGGGCGCCTGCGGCTGGATCGTTGGGGAACGGTCGCGAAGCTCGTGTAGGGGAGGGTGTCGGATCGGCATGCGCAGCCGACGCGGTCGAGGGGTGTGAACCTGTCGGGACCGCTTGCGAATTCGCTTCGACCTGGAATGCCATCCCCGGCTGGGCGTCCGGTGTGCCCGACGGAGGGGAGATGTAGGCCGGGGTCGACGGGGCTGCGGGGGTTGACTCGTCCTGCGAAGGCGGGATGTGCGAACTTGCCGGATCCGCTTGTGCATTCGGTTCGGTTTGGCCTGCTGGATCCGGCTGGGCGGTCGGTGCGCCTGAGGGGGCGGCCGACGAAGCAGTTGGGTCTGTGTCTCCATCCCTCCGAACCGCTGGCACCTCGGTCGGAAAGCCTTCCCCCACCAGGTCGGCGTACAACCGCCGGCGGCTTTCGGCGTCGCGGGTGCGGTCGACTCGCAGGGCCGTCAGTACGGTGACGACCAATTCGGCGGTCCACGGGGTTCGGTCGCGGTGCTGGGCGGTTCGGCCGAACCACGAGTACAGCTGGGAGGCGCTGTCGCCGAGGAGGACGGTGAAACCGCCGGGCATCGGGCCCTTGTCGAGGGCCAGTGTGCTGCCGGACTTGGGCATGAGCAGGATCAGGCCGTCGACGAACGGTTCCGGGCCGCGGGTCAGTTCGGCGACGAAGGTTCTCAACGCGGAGACAGGCCTGCGCACTTGGTGCAGGGGGTTGAGGTCGTCGCCGCGGAGTTGGACCGGGTCGCCGTGGATGCCGGGAGCCGACCACCGCTCGTTCATCGAACAGGACAGCGGTCCACGAGCCTTCTTGCGAAGCGCGTCGACCTCGATGACAGCCACCGCGTGCGGAGTGAAAACCAGAAGACCGGCTTCGGTGCTCCCGCCGTCCAGCCTCGGGACGTAGACGCCGGAAACAGCGATTCCGGGATGGGTGACGTAGTTCGCGAGCCATTCGACGACCTGCTGTTCGGTCTTCGGTTTGGTGATGTCGCCGTTGATTATCAGCATGGCCGGTTCGACCTCCAGAAGCGTTGTAACACATCAACGTTAACCGAGGGCTTCCACGAAAAGTCGCGTGATAACACTGCGCTGCAAGGGGTTTCGCTACGTCATCGCTGGTGGGCTGCTACGGCGGGAATTTTCGATCGAAAAGTGATATGAGACAACAGATTCCGACCGGACGGAATGTCGGCTCGAGGCGATCGCTCGACGCGTGCGTGTGATCCCCGCCCGGCTCGGCGTTCCAGCTGGTCGGTGGACGACACGGCGTCTCCGCCGGACGATGCCCTGCGTGGCCGGGCTGGTCGGAGCATCGCCTTGCCCGGGAAGGGCCGCCAACCGGCCGCCAGGGCCGGAGTCCTTGCGGTCGGCGATCACCAGGAGGGTATTGATATTCTCCACTATGGAATTCTCATTCTCATTGAGAGAGAATGCTTCCATGCCTGACACGCCTAGCCCTGCCACAGCACTCGACGACGCCCCCGCGCCCGATGGCGCCGACGCGGTCTACTGGGACCCGTTCGACCGCGAGATCGCCAAGGATCCCTACCCGATCTACCGGCGGATGCGGGCGGAAGCGCCGCTCTACTACAACGACAAGCACGACTTCTATGCCCTCACCCGCGCGTCGGATATCGATCCGGCGCTGCTCGACTGGGAGACGTACTCGTCGTCGCGGGGGCCGATCCTGGAGATCATCAAGGCGGGGATCGAGATTCCGCCGGGCACGTTGCTGATGGAGGATCCGCCGGCGCACGACACCCATCGCGCGTTGCTCAAGCGGGTGTTCACGCCCAGGCGGGTGATGTCGCTGGAGCCGCAGATCCGCGACCTGTGCCGGCGGTCGCTGGACCGGCTCGCCGGGAAAGACCGGTTCGATCTGATGACCGCGTTCGCGAACGAGGTGCCGATGCGTGTGATCGGCATGCTGCTCGGCATTCCGGAGGCCGATCAGCAGACCGTGCGCGACAAGGCCGACAGCGCGCTACGCACCGAACCCGGACAGGGGATGCAGATCTCCGACAAGGCGATTCCGGATGCGGAGCAGTTCGCCCAATACATCGACTGGCGCGCCGACAATCCCTCCGACGATCTGATGACCGAGTTGATGCGCGCCGAATTCGTCGACACCGAGGGCGTGACGCGGACGTTGACGCGCGACGAGATCCTGACCTACGTCTCCGTCGTCGCCGGAGCCGGCAACGAGACCACCGCCAGGTTGATCGGCTGGCTGGGGGCGCTGCTCGCTCGTCATCCCGAACAGCGCGCCGAACTCGTCGCCGATGCGAGCCTGATCCCGAACGCGATCGAGGAGACCCTGCGATTCGAGCCCACCGGGCACGCCATCGCCCGCTACGTCACGAAAGATGTGGAGCTCTACGGGACCACCGTGCCCGCCGGAAGCGCGATGATGCTGCTGATCGCGTCGGCGAACCGTGACGAGGAGCGCTGGGAAGCCCCCGAGCGGTTCGACATCCACCGCAAGGTCAGCAATCTGCGTACCTTCGGCCTCGGCACCCACTTCTGCCTGGGTGCGGCGCTGGCCCGGCTCGAGGGCCGCGTGGCGCTGGAGGAATTGCTGCGCCGCTTCCCGACCTGGGACGTCGACTGGGACAACATCACCTTGTCGTCGACCTCGACGGTGCGAGGCTGGGAGACGTTGCCGATCACGGTGGGCTGACGGGTCCGCCCTGCCGCCGTCGTGTTCGCCGCACCCGGGACCGGATGTGGTGCAGCGGCTTCGAGCACCGCCTCACAGCATTGGCATCACAACAGCTCGCGCCGAAGCGTCGGCATCCGCCCGTGGCGGCCTCGGCGTCGCGGTGTGATCGCCGTTTCGATTCCGCGGAAGTGCAGGGCGACAGCAGAGTTCACCGAACTGTCGTTTCGGGGACGTTCCGGTATGTCAGAGTCTGACGGTATGGGTGTTCTGCGGCGCTTGGCGGCCGGTGGTGTCGTCGCGGTGAGTCTGGTCGCACTGTCCGGATGCGGCGGCGGCAGCGACACCGCGCATCAGGGCGCGATACCTCTGGTGTCCACCGGCGACCTCCCGTCGGCCCAGCCCGGTGAGGTGCATCTGTTCGGGTTCAACGATCTGCACGGCCATCTGGAACCGCCGGAGGCGAGCAACGGGCAGGTGGGGGAGTACACCGCGGGTGGGGCGGCGTATCTGGCCACGCATCTGCAGCGGTTGCGGGCGGCGTACCCGGACAGCGCGGTGGTGTCGGCGGGGGACAATATCGGGGCGAGTCCGCTGGTGTCGTCGCTGTTCCACGACGAGCCGACGATCGACTTCCTGAATCAGGTGGGGGTCGCGGCGTCGGCGGTGGGTAATCATGAGCTCGACCACGGGGTCGTCGAGCTGGGACGGTTGCGGGCGGGCGGTTGTGCGCTCGACGGGTGCTCGCCGGGGGAGCCGTTCACGGGTGCGCGGTTCGATTTCCTCGCCGCCAATCTCACCGACTCCCGCGGTGAGCCCCCGGCCGGGGTGCGGCCGTGGACGATGCTGACGGTCGGCGGGCACAAGATCGGCGTGGTCGGTGTGGTGACGCCGGATACGGTGAATCTCGTTTTCCCGGAGGGCATTCGCGGCTACACCTTCGGCGAGGAGGCCGAGGCGATCAACAAGTACGTGCCTGCCATGAAACAGGCCGGTGCGGAAACCGTTGTCGCTCTCGTGCACGACGGCGGTGCGCAGGGAACAGCGGCGAAGACCACCGACTACAACGGTTGCGGCGACATCAGTCCCGATGTGCCGGCATTGGCGGCGCATACGGATCCTGCCGTTCGGGTGCTGCTCACCGGTCACAGCCACCAGGCGTACAACTGCGAATTCGACGGCAAGGTGGTGACCCAGGCCGCGTCCTACGGCCGCCTGATCACCGACGTCACACTGCGGTTCGACCACGGGAAGGTGTCCGCGCACGCGGTGAATCGGGTGGTCACGCGCGATGTCACTCCCGATCCGGCGGTGGACAAGCTGATCGGGTTCTTCTCCGGTCAGGCGGCGCCGCGTGCGCAACGGGTCGTGGGCACCGCCACGGCGCCACTGACGCGCAGCGATCGCGGCGGCGGTGAATCGCCGCTGGGTGCGGTGATCGCCGATGCGATGCTCGACGTCACCCACGACTCGGCTCGAGCGGTCGCGGCGTTCATGAATCCGGGCGGGGTGCGCGCCGATATCGGTCCCGGGCCGATCACCTACGGCAGCATCTACGAGACGCAGCCGTTCGGCAATCAGGTCGTCACCGTCACCCTGACCGGCCGCCAGATCCTGGACCTGCTGGAACAGCAGTGGGACAACAAGAGCAAACCCGCCCTGCTCTCGGTAGCGGGCATCTCCTACGCCTACGACGACGAGGCCGCGCCGGGGCACAAGGTGGTCGCCGACTCCGTCCGCATCGGCGACCGGCCCGTGAATCCGGTCGCGACCTACCGGGTGACCACCAACAACTTCCTCGCCTCCGGCGGCGACGGATTCGCGGTGTTCACGCGGGGTACGGACACGACGGTCGGCCCGACCGATCTGGACGCGTTGGAGACCTACCTGCGTCAGCGGGGAGCGGTCGGCCCGCCGGAGGAGCGCGTTCAACGCCGGTGAGTGCGGTGTAGCACGCCGTGGCACCACGTGCTATCGCGCTGTATCATGTGGTCATGAGCGCCCAGCCCGAGATCACGCAGCGCGACCTGCGCAATCGGTCGAAAGAAATTATGGACGCTGTTCAAGACGGGCAGTCGTTCACCGTTACCCGTGATGGCCACCAGATCGGGCAACTGGTTCCGTTGCGCCGTCGTCGCAGATTCGTCTCGCGTCTCGAGTTTGCCGCGATGTCACAGACAGCTCCGGCCCTTGATGTGGACAGCTTCCGCGCAGACCAAGATCGCACGGCGGAGCAGCGACTGGACGACCCGTATGAGCGCTGATCACACCGGCCGGACTCGCGGGATCATCGACACAAACATCATGATCCTGCGTCGGTGGTTGGACCCGATGGAGCTTCCGGACGAGATGGCCATCACGGCAGTCACTCTGGCCGAGCTCTCCGCCGGGCCACACGAAGTTCGCGCAAACGATGAGCAGGACCTTTACGACGAACATGCCGAGCGGGCGCGCCGGCTCGACGTCCTACAGCGAGCCGAAAACGAGTTCGACCCCATACCGTTCGACGTGGAAGCTGCCCGGGCATACGGCAGAGTCTGTGCTGCCGTGATCGGGGTCGGCCGTAAGCCGCGCCGCCGTTTCACCGATTTGATGATCGCGTCTGTGGCTGTCGCCGAACAGCTGCCGCTCTACACGACCAACCCATCGGACTTCGAGGGGTTGGAAGAACTACTCACTGTTGTCACGGTGACGCGCCCTGAGGTACCGCGCCCGGGTAGAGGCTGACCTTCGGCGGCGCGATACGTCGAGTTCGCCCACATTTGTGCTCGCAGCAGGCACAATGCGGACATGCGCGGCGGGCGGGAGCAGCCAGCAGCAGACCGCCGGGCGGGACGGGAGCCGGGCGGGAGTCGGGCGCGGAAACGGCACGGGCGGCATTACACGCCGCCGCGGTTGGCGGAGTTTCTCGCGGAGCGGATGCTCGCGCATATGCGACCGGGCAGTGAATTGTCGGTGCTCGACCCGGCCTGCGGGGACGGTGAGTTGCTGTCGGCACTGGCACATGTTGCGGCGCAACGCTTTCCGGACACAACCTTGCATCTGGTGGGGTACGACCTGAATGCCGCGGCGGTTCACGAAGCTCGGGCCCGGGGAGTGTCGTGGAACAGCCGATTCAGGAGCCCGCCGGAGGAGGGCACCGCCGAATCGCGGGCGCTGGACGCGGTCGGTGCATGCTTCGATGCGGGGCCTGGGACGGATGTCGCGCCGCCGTCGAATCGTATCGTCATCGATTGGCGGGTGGGCGATTTCCTCTGTGCCGCAACCGAGTTGACTGACGCGCACTTCGACGCGGTGATCACGAACCCGCCGTATGTGCGGACTCAGCAACTCGGCGGCGTGACCGCGCAGATGCTGAGCAAGCAGTTCGGGTTGTCGGGACGTATCGATTTGACCCATCCGTTCGTCGCGACGATTCCACGGCTGTTGCGGCCCGGCGGAGTGCTGGGCCTGCTGTGTGCCAACCGATTCCTCAGCACGAAGGCGGGAGCGAATCTGAGGGCGCTGTTGTATGCGCAGTTGACGCCGGTGGAGCTCTACGACCTCGGGGATACTCGGCTGTTCGAGGCGGCGGTGTTGCCGGCGGTGACGATCGCTGTGCGCGGGCGCGAGCAGCGGACCTGCCGGTTCGTCACGGCCTACGAGTCGGAGCGTGAACCGACGGCCGATGCCGACCTGTTCGGCGCTTTGGTCGGCCCGGCCGATTCCGTAGTCGAACACGGCGGGCGTCGCATCGCGGTGGAGACCGGAACACTGTGGACCGGTGCGCACGACAGCGCGGGGCAAGTGCGGAATCCGGAGCTCGGTATGGCCCCCTCCGTGGCAGCGGCCGGCGGGAGGTCACCGTCGAGCGAAAAGTCCACGGCGAGTGGAGAGTCGCCAGTGGTCGCAAGCCGAGCGGGAGCGAGCCGAGCTGCCGGTGGTGTTCCGGCGCACCGCAGCATCTGGATCGGCCGCGAGCATGACGCTGAATCCGGGATGGCAGGGCATGCGGCGTCGATCGACCGGCGGCGCGGGGATGTGGTCGGGCCTGGGCAACCGCCCGCGGACGCGCCTTCGTGGGCACCCGCCGAGGGTGTCGAGGCCGACGTGAAGTGCGACGACGGATCGCTCACGGGCACTTTCGATCCCGCTACTCCGTGGCGCATGTCGCGACCGGATACCGACGCCTGGTTGGCGCGAATCGCCGCCGGCACGTGGCGCACGTTCGGCGAGGTCGCGCGAATCAGGGTGGGAATCAAGACGAATGCGGATCGAGTATTCATCTCGGATCAGTGGGAAAATCGGCCCTGCTGTCCGGAGCCCGAACTGCTCCAGGGGCTGCTGACTCATCACGATCTCGTTCCGTGGCGGATCGCACGCGCCCACGATACCCGCGTGCTGTATCCCTACGATGCTTCCTGTACATGCCGCACACCGATCGACCTGAACGAATATCCGCGTGCCGCAGCCTATCTCGCTCAGCACAAGGACACCTTGGCCGCTCGGGACTACCTCATCGGCACCGGGCGGGAGTGGTTCGAGATCTGGGTGCCGCAGCGACCGCATCTGTGGTGCCGGCCGAAGGTGGTGTTCCCGGATATCAGTGTGGCGCCGCGGTTCGCGCTCGATCGCAGCGGTGCGGTGGTGAACGGCGACTGCTACTGGATGTCGCTGGCCGATATCGGCGACGAACACATCGCCTATTTGCTGATGGGCGTGGCCAATTCGACGCTCGGGCTGCGGTTCTACGATGCCGTGTGCGGAAACCGGCTCTACGCCGGGCGGCGGCGCTGGATCACGCAGTACGTCACCCGGCTTCCGTTGCCCGATCCGAATACCGCTGCGGGAC
>NZ_BAFQ01000287.1 GCF_000308375.1 Nocardia aobensis NBRC 100429
GTTCCACGGTGTCGTTTCTTCGGATCCCCCTGGGTTTTCCGGATCCAAATCGGAGCCGGCCCCGTACATATTGACGGTGCCGAGGCTTCGGACGACCCTCCTCCGATCTAGCCAGTTTCGGGGCCGCGATCGAAGTCGTCGCGACCGGTGTCGGCTGCGAAAGGCGTCCACCGCGTGCTGCGATTGCGGTCCGGTCTGACTCGGCGGGTGCCGTTGACAGCCGGTACCGGAGGATTCCCGCGCAACATCTCACCCGTCGGAGGAAGAGGAGCCCCTTCCGTCCGGCTGCCCATGATCTGTTCCCAAGGTGCGGAAGTGATGTCCTCGCCGGTCTGTCGGGAAGCATCCCCTAGACGGAATTCCGCGACGTTTCCAGGCCCCTGGGTCACCGCCTGCTCTGGAACATTCTGGGGCCCCGGATCGGCCGGACGATCCTCGACGCCCTTCGGATCCGGGGTGATCGGATCTGCTGGATGCTGCGGCACACCTTGCTTCAACTGATCCGTCGGATGATGCGGCAACCCCGCTTCACCGCCCATATCCATATCACCGGACCTGGGCTCGTAGCCCCGCTGACCGCCCGGGGCACCTCCCTGCCCCGGCCCGCCCGACCTCCCACCACCGGTGTTGGCTGCGGAACGCGTCCACGGCGTGTTTCGATTGCGGTCCGGTCTGACTCGGCGGGTGCCGTTGACAGCCGGTACCGGAGGATTCCCGCGCAACATCTCACCCGTCGGAGGAAGAGGAGCCCCTTCCGTCCGGCTGCGCACGACGTGTCCCCACGGTGTTCGGGAAGTGCGCCCCGCATGGCCAGGTGGCGCCGCCGCGCCGTTATCCTGGTCAGGAGGCTCGCCTAGACCGCGCCCCGGAGCCCTACGCCGCGCCGCCCCTCCGGAGCCAATCCTTCGCTGCTCCCGGTCATCCTGCGACGCCGCTTGCTCGCCACTCGGCGACTGCCTGATCGCGGAGGCCGAATCGGGCACCACCGATTCGGCATGCTCCGCAATCGCCAGCGCTCCGGAAAGTTCCAGTGCACAGACCTCGTCGGCCCCGATCCTCATGGTCCGCGCGGTCTCGTCGATCGACAGACCTCGATGATGTCGCAGCGTGAGACAGCGGACCTGCTCGGGTTCGGTCCGTTCGAGTCGGTCGAGCCGTCGCCGCAGTTCGGCCCATTCGGTTACAGACAGTTCCCGTCCGGCGGGCCCGGAACGAACCGCTTCGGGCAGCAGTGACCCGATCCCCTGCCGGAGGTGAGCGAATCGGAGATATTCGCGGATCGTGCTTCTGGTGAGTGCCGAGATCACGTTCGCGGGGTGCCAATCCGGCTGTACTTTCAGTACCACTTCGAGCGCTGCGAAGGTCTCCTCGGTGATCTCGTGGGCGAGCCGTAGCCGCCGCGCGGGATTGAGCCGCAGTTTGCGGTACTTCAGTTCGATGAGTGTCGGATCACCGTGCTTGATCTCGTTGTCGATCGCAATCTGCGCCCGGCGCAGGATCTGGTGGCCGAAACGAGCGCGGGCCTCGGTCATCATCGAGGCAGTGTGCTCGGAAGCGAAAGATGCCTGATATGAGCTCATTAACCGGGAAGCCGCCGGCGGCCCGGATCCCCAGCGGATCCGCTGGGCGAGGTTCTCGGCGACCTCGATGTTGAGCGCTCCGGCTATATAGCAGTAGGCGTAGAGAACCTTCGCAGGAATAAGCTCGGGTAACATCTTCTCGTTCAGCGGATATTCCAGAATGCCTTTCAGTTCGTCCACAACTATTTTGAGGATCTCCGCCGGCGACCGAACCGATTCGATTCGCGAGCGATGACCGAAAGCTTGATAGGTATCGAAGTCGATCTCTGGGCCGATAGCGAACACCCTCGACAGATGTGGATTCACGAACTGCATGGTTTTGACACTGCGTCGCAGATGAGCGGGCCAGCTCAGCACGACGACAGCCTCGGCGTCGACATCCAGGTTTTCCTTCACCAGTTCGATGAAGTTCCTCGCATTACCCTCCGTGTTTGCCGCGAATCGGTCGGCAACGATCGGAACAGTCGTCGATACTCCGGCTTGTCTTGCCAACAGCTTGAAACGCTCCGCCTCGGTGTTGTATGGCTCGTCCAAGCCGGACTTCGTAATTCGATTCCAGCCCGACGACACCACCACAGGTTTGTTGTTTTCGAACATGTCGAGAACCTGCTTCACGAAAGTGCCCGTTCCGTCTTCCGGGCTGCCGAGCATCAGGAGGACGACCTTTTCATAACGGCGTTCCAATTCGGAAACGCCTTCCGGGGTCAGAGTCCATTCGGGGCTAAAGCTCAGCCATCGCCAGACCAGTTCGGCCAGTTTGAGGAGCGTCTCCGTATCGATACCCTGCTCTCGCAGGCCGTTCAGCCAGCGTTCGCGTGGATCATCGGCTTTCGGGTTGCGACCTGTTTCGCTCTCGGGCACCTGATGCAACTCGAACCAGGTGGTCGTGCCGTCGTTGTCAACGATCGTCCCATGGGCCTGCGACAATTCGATACCCGGGCAGCCGTCGGCATCCGTCGCTGGCATTCCATCTGGCAAATTTTTGAGCCCGCTCTTCGCGAGCACCTCGCAACGGATCGACAGCAGGCCGTCCTCCTGCACTCTTCCGGTGACGGTGACACCGACCTCCCGGGTGTGCTCGAACGAGTTCGTCACCACTTCCGAGATCAGTCGTTGCGCGGTGTCGGCTGTCTCTGCCCGTAACCCCCGGTACCCTTGCGAGTGAGTTCAGCACCCGGCTGCGGGTCGACGCCAGTATTCGATCGCGGGCATGGGATGCCGATTCGCCGCCGGTGCCCATTCCCGGGCGAGGCACCGGGACCTGCAGTGCGAATTGTTCGAGGATTCGCGGGGTCACACCCCAAGGCCGCACGGGGTAGGTGGCATCGGTCACCTGTGGAACGATGCGATGTGCAGGTTCGACCTGCGCGACTGCGCGACCGTCGGCCCTCTGGCCGCGCTTGGATTCGCGGTGTCCTCGGACGATCCTATCGATCGCTGCCTGGAGGGCTCCTGGATCCACCGCCGGGGGAACAGCCGTAGCGCCGGCCCAGCCGATCGAGGGGCGCGGCGAACTCGAGGCGCCCGCTTCGGTAGTCCCGACGCCCGTGCTGGCCTTCGGGTTGTCGTCTCGGATTTTTCTGGGCTCGGTGACAGTCGGCGATTCCACCCTATTCCAAGCCGCAACCAGGAGTATGTCACCGAGTCGGCGGAAGGAGCCTTCGATCGGCGTGTTTATTCTGGGCGCGGTTATGACGAAACTGTTGGTGTGCAGATCGATCGTCAATCCACTCAGTATTTGTACGCGTAGTTTGTTCTCTCGGTCGATATGCTGCGCAAGTTCGGAAACGGTGCCGACGATTCGGTCATGCAGCTCCGCTTTCGCAGTGCCCTCGACGATCCCTTCTCGGTTCTTCTGGCCGGGCAGTGGACTCCTGCTGTAACGCGTTTCGTCTCTGTACGTCGGATCTTCGATGCTCGAACTGTCCCTGGCCCATGGTAACTCCTCGACGCTGACTACGAGTCCGCGATATCCGGGTGCGGCTACTGCGAAGGCTTTCCGTCCACCGGGCAGCACGCCGGAGCATCCCACGACGACGTCGCCCAGCCAGGGTAACGGCTTGAGATCAGGCGATGTTTCGATGCCGCTGCAAATCCGGCGTACCTCGAAGGAGGAGAATTTCTTATTCTCGAGCATGCGGGCAGTTTCTGCTGCGAGGTCTGCAGCAGTTATCGGATGATCTGCTTCGAACTCCCGGCAGAAGTCTCTCAGGTCCGGTGGTAGCAGATGTCTTATCAACGACTTGTCGAGTTCGAAGCATGTGTAACTCCTGCCCTGGGTGCTACCGGAATTTATGCCGGTAGCCCAAGGCAGGGGTAATGAATCAGGAGGTTCCGAGCCGGTATGTTGCACATCGAAGTGGATGGTTCGGTTCGCGACCCGCGTTGTCAAAATGACTTCTCCGTCGCTGATGGATCCGCATTTGAGCAGAGTGGCCGCGATAGATTCTTCAATTTGTTCGGATTCGAACCCTTCGGTGAGGCCGTAGGTGCGAATCCGCTGCGCTACCCTCTGTCCGGCCTCGGCAGCTTGGCGCTGCCACTCTTCCGCGGTTAATCGTTCACCGTCCCTGCCGAGTGGTCCGACCGATATCTGATAGAACCCTGTCTCGGGGATTTCCTCCGTGATAGTTATATCGCGCCTGCCCGGCTTTGCAAAAGGTTCTTCCGCAGCCACTTCGGGCTCGAAAAGCAGGCGTGTCCACGCATCGTCGGACACATCGTCCGGGCCGACGCGCAAAAAAGTCAAATCTACTTCGCCATTCGGCACTCGTTTATGTATACCGATCCATGCGTAAAGTCGGTCCGGCGAAAGTCTCAGAAACAGGACCTTGGAGTCGGGGTCTCGGACGCGGGCGTCTTCTTCCGCTTTGACGACGCCTTCCCAGAGTTTCTCCAGGTAATTCAGCTTCTGCCTGTCAACCGCTGTACGGTCACCCTTGGGTATAGTCGATATTCTCTCAGCTTCGAGTCGGAGCAGCTGCTCACATGCCGCATTCGAAAAGGCTGCGGTTTCATGGAACCCGAAAGGTCGATCCGCTAACAGCCAAGGAAAACAAATAATTAGTGCTTCACGCTCCTGGCCGCCGAGCTGCAGCATTGACGCAATTTCTCCCCGCTGCAATTTCTTGAATGCACGTTTTGCCAGTTTCACTTGCGCCTTGGATGGCACCTTCGAAGGCCCGTAGTGTGCAGACCGATCCCGAACGGGGACGACACCCAAATTGGCTTGCCATTCCGCAACCTCGTCAGATTTCGATATTGGAACTTGAGGAAGTCGTTGAAAGTCCGCTATCTGCCTGTCATTTAGGTACGGTGCGAGCGGATGGTGCGGCAGCCGCCTCGGACCCCGCAGCCCGAGAAAGCCTGGCATAATGGAACGGAGTTGCGACAATTGCGGAAAGCGTTGCACGAGAGCACCAGCGCCCAAGAATCCAACTGCCGCTGCGGCGGTTGCGCCGACCGCAAGCCGGAAGTCCACGACCAGCAGTGCGCCGCCGATTATTCCCCCCAGGATAGACGCGGATCTGTTCAGGGCGCCTGTAATCGCATCAATGCGCTGGCTTACGGCAGGCGGGGCGACTCGGCGGCGCAAGGTATTCAGTGGCAGCAGGGTAAAGCTGTGAACTCCCCAGCCGATGGCGAGGGCGAGGGAAGATAAAATGGGGTCGCCGACAAGCGCCTGAATGGCAGCAGCGGCTGCGATTCCGACATATTTGATCGATACAATTCTCCGGATTAATGCGGATGTGTAGACTTTATCCTTGAAGTACCTTCCCGAGATCGTCGACCCGAGCATTCCCGCGAACGGGCCGAGCAGGAGCGCGAGACTGATCTCCCACCAGGGCAGGCCAGCGTTCCAGGTAGCAACTCCCGCAGTGATCTGCCCGACTCCCGTGAACCAGTTGCCAGCGGCATTGGCTAGGGCAGAGGAACGTAGATGCAGGTCGTGAACTACGTCGGAGGCTGCTCGGGCAATCCCCACCCGCGTGCTGTCCGAAGACGTGTCCGGAGGTTCGATCTTGGGCTGGAGGCGCGTCAACAACGCATTGACGGCAAACGATGCGGCGTTCGCGTAGAAAAGCGCCACGGGACCGAACACAAGCAAAAGGAAGGGCGTCAGCGCCAGCGCGGACGATCGAATTACATTTTGCAGAACGCTCTGGAAACGTACGAGCGCGTCGCGTCTGGCCTTCCCCGCGAGCGCTTTCAAGGTACTGCCGTTCGCCGCCTCGGAGTAAGCGGCACTAATGCCCTGCAGGAGAAGAGTACCGGCGAGTGTGAGGCCCAGAAATGGGCCGCCGAACAGAACTGCGGTACCAGCCATAACTGCGGTTATCGCACCCCACATGTCTGCACGCCGAGCTAGTTTCGTACTTTCGTGTCGATCGGCTGCATTGCCGGCGAAGAGCAAAAACAGCACCATCGCAACTTCGTCCAGAGATCTCAGGCCCGCCAAACCGGATCCCATTTTGGCATATATCTCTGTGGCGGCTGCGGTAGCCAGCTGGGTACCCATGGAGTTGACGATTAATCCGGCCTTTGCCGATAAGTAACCGAGGTCCGCCGCGATCCAGTCTCTGATCGAATCGACCCTGGCCATGATACGGGAATTCAGAGTGCGGCTTTCCTGTGACGAGCTGAGATCGTCTAATGCTGAGGCCCGGTCGACAGTGAAGCCATGTTGCCAGGCGAGTCTGGCTTCTACGTCGGCAGTGGAGGAATCAGGGGTGTTATCGCCCGTGCTGGCGGTGGCTTGGCCGGATACCAGGAAGCCGTGCTCTCGGGCAAGTCGATCTGCAACTTGTGTCGTATCTGGCTGGGCTGCGTGGCTGCCCCGGCGAAATAATTTGCGAAGCTTGCCGATGGCGTCCCTATCCGGCGGTCCGGTGACTTCTTGGTGTCGGTGGCCGCTCTCGACCTCGGATTCAGCGGGCGTCCGTTTCGCTACCAGCCCCTCGGTGGTACTTTCGAAAGTGGCATAGTACGCGTAGTCGGGTTTTCGGTATTTCGGTTGCCATTTGTCGGCTTCGAACTCGCGGACGCGATGTTTCTTTCCCTCGATGAGATTGTCGTAGATCCAGATGGTGCTGTCGAACTTGGTCAGTACGTATGCATGGGCTCGTTCGCCTTTGCTGACCACCACGGCGACTGTGTCGTCATCGTCGCTGGCGGCGAGTCGGGCGGCTGCTCGGCGGACGGGGTCGCCCTTGTGGATCTCGTGGTCTCGCTGGAGGCCGGCCTGGATGTTGCGTTCGATGTCGCCGAGCAGCCGATCGGTGGGATTGGGCCGTGCGATGCCCTTGCTGTTGCCAAGGGCGTGGAGGATGCCCGTAATCCACGAGACGCATGCGTTCATCGCACTCGGGTGCGGCTGGTGCCGCCACTGCTCGATTTTGGCGAGTGCGTTGCGCGCTTCTTCCAGGCCCGAAGGACGGCCTCGCTGCATCCATGCTTCTGATTGCAGGCTTTCCGCTATGGTGTCCAGCACTTTTTCGGTCTGCCGGTCCTGTTCGGCCTCGATAGATCTTGCTGCTAGGTGCAAATTTTCCCGTTGTGCCGACTTCAGGTCTCGAGGTGAGTCAGTCAGCGCAAATAGTTGCCAGGTCAGGCGGCCGATAGCGGTGTGGTGTTTCCCCAGTCCGATGCTGAGCTTTTCGGCGTGCGAAAGTGCATGGATTCGCGCGGTTTCGACGTCTGGATTTTCCTGTTCAACCTCGCTATCTGATTGAGCCCGCAGCCGGAACCAGGCATGGCGCATGCGATCTCGGACAAATCGGTCGCTGGCGCAATTTTCTATGTGTCGCGCCAAATCTTCAATCGTGGTCCCGAGAGACTGTTGTTGCCAGGGTTCTGTAAACTCGTCCGCCGAACCTCCTCTCGTGAAATCGACCCCATATTGACGGAGTGACACGTCGAGGCGCGCACAGATCGATGTGATCAGTATTTCGGGATCTTCGAACAGTCCTTCGGACGGGTCGACAGATGTTTCCTCGGTCGGCTCGTGAAACGACTCCGTCCAGACTGTCCGGCCTTCCCTATCAACCTGAACATGATGGAATTTCACTTCGATACCGTGCAGCGTCAACGCCTTCAGCCATTGGCGCGGCACCGTCTCATCCTCGGCACGTGGGGAAAATATTGTCAGCCGGTAGTTTCGTTCGCCGTGCTCGTTCTGCGAGCTTCGCAGAGCGGCCCAATTGCCGATCCGTTTGGCTTGTTCAGTATGCCCTTCTGAACGCGTCGAGGTCTGATTATTGCCCAATGCCGTGCGCCCATCTTGCTCCTCTCGCTTCGCCACGGTCGGTGGCTTCGATTCGTCCGGGGCGAGGAGATTGCGCCACTCGTGGGCGGCAAGGGCGGCAGCCTGCATCCGTACGGTTCTCAGCGCTACCGCATATGTCTGCAGGACTGCGAGCATTTTCGCCTCGATCTGCTGCCTGTCACTGGGCAGCAAGGCGAAATCGGGTTCCGCGGGAAATGCGCTGTCCACATCTTCGCAAGCCTTGGCATAGATGTGCTCGGTAACCGCTATTAGCTGACCCCACTTTTTCAGCATCGGTCGGCTGCTAATGTCGTCGCGGCCGGGCGAGGCCCCGGTCGCTTGCGACGCCGTCAACTGCTCGCCCGCCTCCTTACGGGCGTCCAACAAGAGTTTGTGGTACCTCCGCAGGGCCTCCCGGACCGGTTCCGGTTGATTCTGAACCAGTACGCGGCCGGCAGCGTCGACCCTCACCTCGCGGGTGATCACGCTGCCCGCGTGCAGGTCCATCGCGGTGGTGAGAAGGTGGGGAAGTACGCCGACGTGGCCGGGCCGGTGGAACACCTCCACCCGGATGCCGTCGACCAGGCGGGCACTCGACCCCAGTTCTACTCCACCGATAGCCTCAGCCGCCGCTTCGGCCGCCGACGCGTCAGCACGGGACTGGGCAGCCTTCGAGCGGCGATCGATTTCCGCCCAATGGGCAAGCGCTTCCTCAAGAGCTTTCACAGCGCGCCGAGTCGCTCGCGGCCGCTGTGTTCGTGTGGCGGCGGCGATACGCCCCTCGAGTTCGGTGCGATCCAGCATGGCGGGCTGTGCGCCGGCTTCGACCCACTCCGCCAGACCCAATTCCTCGATTAAATCGCTGCTGCTTACCAGCAGGTCGCGCACGGCCGCGAGCACCGTGGCCTGGTGCTGAGCGAGTTTGGTCACGGTCTCGACCGCTGTGGCAAGGTCGCCTCGAACCGGCACATTCCATTCGGTGAAGTTCTCGGGGATGGGCGGCAGGTCGTCAAGCCGGCTCAGTGCAACTTCCCGGTCACCGCGTCTGGCTGCTCCGCCGGCGTCGATCCGGCCACTGGCGTCCGGGATGACGGTACCGGTTCCCCTCCGCGCATGATCGGCGCTCACCGGCGGATGCTTTCCGAGTAGATCGGCCTTCCCTTCGGACATTGCGGCCGTCAGGATGCGCGGCCACATCTTGAACAGGTGTTCCACATCCCGGGCGGCGAACTGCGCGGCGACGGTGCGATCCCCTGCGCGATTTCGGGCCCGGGCGAGGAGGTCGGACGGCTCGATGCTCGCATCCGCGCCTATCCGTCCGGCGAGGTCCGCGAAGGTCGTCCACCAGAGCCGCGCAGCCGCCGAAATCAGTGCGGTGGCTGTGGAATCACGGCTGTCTTTTTCTTCCCACTGCGGCCGCTTCTCGGAAAAGGGAACGCCGAGGGCGACTATCGCGCGGGCTACCATCGCGGGCATCGCGGCGGGGGGCTGCGGTGAATCTGAATCCAGGTATTCCATCATCGCCACCGCACACTCTCCCGAAAGGTGTGCCGTGACGAGAAGTGTCACGAAATGAGGCTCACTCTCATACGCTGCGCGTAAAACCGTTCCGTGCCGAGCGAGGTCGGTGTTTTCTGAGACCGGAGGTGGGGCCGTCGTTGGCGGACGGAACTGCGAATCACTCGGACGCCGCACCGCGCCGACTGCCCCCGGATACCCTGGACCGACCCCTTCGGTCGTCGGGTTGTCAGGGCCGGGAGCGGCATCCCGGACTACCCCGGTACCTGAGCTATCACCTGTCGATGGGTTGTCATCTTCGGCGCGAGTAGTGCCCTGCTCTCCTGTGGTGGTCGCAGAGTAAGGGCGAACGGTGCCGCTGGCGGCGCGGATTCGGGAGGTAAGTTGCTGGTAGTCCCGGACTCGTTGTGCCAGCTGCTCGAACTGTTCCCACGACATCGTCCGGTTGTTCCCCCCGGACGGGACCAAGGCTATCTGCGATTGCCGTGATTCTTCAGGTCCGAATTGTGCTACGT
Source organism: Nocardia aobensis NBRC 100429 (assembly GCF_000308375.1). Taxonomy (GTDB): domain Bacteria; phylum Actinomycetota; class Actinomycetes; order Mycobacteriales; family Mycobacteriaceae; genus Nocardia; species Nocardia aobensis. The sequence continues at coordinate 9,879 of NZ_BAFQ01000287.1, forward strand.
ACCCGTCCAATTGGTCACGATAGCGATCCGGATCGGTGAGTGCTTCCTGCTCCGGCGAGGTGAGTCCGATTCGATCGGCTAGCTCGCGCAACGACCGAATGTAGCTGTCCTGTGCGGCTTGGTCTTCGGCGAGTTCGTCAAATTCCTCGTCGACCGGGCCCGACAGGAACGGTTTGGCGGCGGTGCCCTGCTCGTCGAAAGAGGTCATCCAGAATTTCAGGCCGTCTGCGAGTTCGGCTTCGGTGAATTCGACGATACGGCCGTCCACAAGAGCGACAGCGACCATCACGCCGTTGTGATTGAGAATGGTGAAATCGTCTCCGGCCGGCCGATACTGGCGCGATCCCGTCGCGGACTGTCCGGGCGTGTCCGGTGTGGCGGTTCGCGGATACTCGACGTGTACGACGACCTTTCGCCCGGAAGCGCCGATCCGCTCCGCCAGTGACGCGTCGCGACCACAGCCGAGTTGCGCCGCGATCTGCTCGAATGCCGCTGCGCTGTCCTCGCCGATGAATTCGTGGTGTGCACCGGCCAGGAACGAGGAAACTGGTGCCTCGGTGCCCGCACGCCCGATCGCCTCCTGCGGGCTTCCGACCATCCGATTGCCGGTGACGAGGTATGCCGACTGATTGAGTGTCAGCAACGACATGACCACACACCACTGTGGCAGCCGCACAATGGTTTCCTGATCTACGCCGTAGTGTTGTCGTCCCGCCAGGACCGCGGCCGCGAACGCCAGTTCCACGGCGAGTTCCCGCGCCTTCCTGTGTGAGACCGGAACGGCCCCCGCCAGTTCTTCCAGAAGAGTGCGCCCGCGGTCGGTCCGATCGAGGTCGGCGAGCAGGTAGTACTGTTGCCGGGCACTTGTCGGATCGGCGGCCTTATCGGCGATCCGTCCGAGGGCTTGGTAGAGCGTGGCTCGCCCGGATTTCACCCGGCCGGCCGCCAACGTTTCCAACAGCTCCGCCGCGCGGCCGGTGTCGATATCCTCCATGAGCCGGGCGTGGATCTCCCGCGCGCGACCGGGATCGGCGACCGCTGCGAGCTGGGCTTGCAGCCGTAGTGCGCCTACGGTGTCAGTGCGCCGGCGCTGTCTGTCCAACGTGCGGAACCGTCGGATGGTCGTGACAAGCTTCGATCGCTCGGATACATCGAGACCGTATATGTTGCGGAGGGTCTCGAATGCGGCCTGCTGCGTCCCTGGATGCTTTGCCGGGTCAGCGAGCAGATCCGCCAGTGATACGGGTCCGGGACCGTCTTCCGCCACGGCGCCCCGCTGCCGGAAATTCACCCCGTCGTAGTAGAACCTCGCAGAGTTGGGCTGTGTTGTGGCACTGGCATTCAGACCTGCCAGGACTGTCTCGGCGACGTCGTCGCGGACCGATTGCCACGCCACATCCAGCCATACCGCTTCGTGCGCGGCGAGAAGTGTGGTGACGTTGTCCTCGGCCGCGGAATCAGCGGTATCGGCGGCAGCGGTCCAGACGACGCCATTCTCGTCGACGTGGAAGACAGTGCTCGGACGACGACGCAAGTCCTCGAGGATCTGGTTCACGATCGCGGTGAGATTGCCGGCGAGGCTCGGCAGCTCCAGGCCGCCCTTTTCTTTGTCGCGGTCCAATTGCCGCAGCGCCGAGAGGATTTGATCGAGCTCTCGACCTCGTGAGTCGTTCTCATCCAGGAATCCGCGCGCCGCTTCTGCGCGCTGGAGCAGCTCCGTGCGTCCGGCTCCGGTGAGATCAACAGGTCCGGCGGTCGCGACGCCCGCCAGCTGAGCGATGCGGCCAGTGGCGTTCTCGGCCTCCACACCCAGCAGATAACGCAACCCCACCACCCGGGCGCCGATGGTCGCGAGTGCGACTTCGATCTCCTTCGCCTGCGCAACGGTCATATTCGGAGCCCGCGCCGCGGCGAGTAGTGCATCGATACGTCCGGACAGCGCGCTGTCGGCCGCGAACAGGTCGCGTCCGGTCTGCAAAGCTTCCTCGACGTGCGCTGCGGCCCCGTGCAGGGCCGTGATGTCCAGCATCTGCCGCTCGCGCAAACTGGGCGGCGCCGGGCGCTGTTCAGCGGGAAGCGACATGGACGCGCGAATTTCGGCTTCCAGCTGGGCCCGCGACGACTGTAGACCCTCGGTGGCAGTGCGGACCGTGGATTCGACAGTCCGCAGCACACGCGCTGCGTGAGCACGGCCGGCGAGGGGGGCGATATCCCATGACATGAGGTCCCGGCCCACGCTCGACAATTCGACGCGGGTTCCGCCCTGCCCCGCCCAGGCTCGGGTCAGGCGACCGAACAGTTCGTCGATGGGAATGGCTGTGACACCGTCGCTCGCGCAGGTGATGGTTTCTTCGGAGGGCCGGTGGGCCGTCATGCTCACGTGCAGCACACCATCGTTGCCGGTATTTGCGTGAACCGCCCACTCGCGTAGATCGTTTTCTTCCTGTGTGTCTTTTAGGATCCAGCGGCCGTTCGCGACTCCCGAGATGTGAACGAGTTCCGCGATATCGACGACATCGGAGATCAGCCTGTCTTCGGGGTCTGCCGGAATCCCAGCCACCGGCTGCAGCCGCAGCACAGTCGTGAGCTCTCGCATCAGCCGGCCCTGCCCGTGAATACCATCGCTTTCCGTGGTGCGCTGGGCCGGTAAATGCCATTCGGGCCGGCCGTCGTTCAGAGTAACTATGGTCGATGTGCGGGCGCCATCGGCCAATTCGCCGACCAGATCCGAGATTCCGATGGCGATCTCTCGCATTTCGGTGCGGCTCAGCGTTTCCCGATCGGACAAGCGGACCTTTGTTTTTGCCAGCCATCCGCTATAGCGAGGGTCGTCTTTCGGCAGTCTGGCTTCCAGCATCCTGGAGTAACTGAAAATATCCTGTGCTTGCGATGGCTTCAATGTCACCGTGGCCGGGACACAGGCCGATTCAATGGCTCCGTCCGCGGTGAGTATGCCCGCGAGTTCGGTCACCTGTCTGGCTGCCTGTTCACCAAGACGGCGGCGGCATACCTGCGACTGGTTGCCGATCGCCGACAATGCGACGGCGGCTTCATGTTTCAGCGCGCTCGCCGGCAGGGTCCCCAAATTCGCTTTCAGATCATCGATTGCCTTGCCGCGCGGGTGATTTCCCGCGAATAGGCCGCGACCTACGGCCATCGCGTCGGTCAGCAACTGAACCAATTCCGCCGGAACATCATCACCCACCTCCAGAAGGTCGATTGCCGCCTGGGCGGAAGCCACTGTCTCCTCGGCCTTGTCGAGCTGAGACACCCCGGCGGTCACGGCGTCCGAGAGCGGGATATCCCAACCCGCGACCATCAACTGCGCTTTATCGGCGGAATGCACACGAACTCCGGCCCCGCCGAGACCGGCCCAGTGCCGAGTCAGCTGATCGTGCAGACGGTCCGCCGCGATCGCCGCGTCAGCGGTTTCGGAGATCAGATCCGTCGGGGCAGGGGAAGTGGTCAGGGTGAGCGTCAGCACGCCGTGGTCGTTCACCGCGTAGCCATGCACAGGCTGTGTCCGACCGCCCTCGACGGTTGTAATCCAGTGCACGGGCACCCGCCCATCTGCGGTATGTACGGCGGATAAGGTTTCCGGCACGGTCGAAATCGGGGCCGACCGGCTCGCCGCTATCGTCGTTGCGGCAGCGTTACCGGAGTCCGGTGGTGCGGTGAGCTCTCCTGAAAGGGCATCGGCCAGCTGCGTTGCGTGAACGTTCACCCCGGCCGATTCAGTCGTGTCGTCGTGCCGTTGCGCCTGGCGATCGGCACCGACCGCTGCCGATGGTTCGGCGATCGTCCCGGCCGGTTGCCCGGCGATTGCCCCTACCTGCGACGCGGCCCCGGTCAGCGGCGTGGCGGTGCCGCCTTCCAGCAGCTGGGAGCCGGTGCCCGGGTAGGTGACACCGCCGGCCGGGTGAGCTGCCTGCTGCAGGTGGTGGGCCAGAGCGCCGAGCCACTGGCCCGTCACTGCCAGCCTCGCTCGCGAAGCGGGGGTCGACTTCTCCGCGTTCGCTTTGCAGGCCGTGCTGTAGTGCTCGACGATCGGGGCCGCGTACGGATCGGAGGAATCGAAGAGCGCATCGTCGCTGGAGAGATAGAACACTGCCCGGCCCCGCTGACTCTTGTACTCGACGGTCTTGCCGTCGGCAGCAAACACCTCTCCGATCCGTCCGGCCCGCTGATACACCTGTTTGTCCAGATCGGGGGACAGAATCGACATCGCGCTGGCCCGTACCAGCAGCCCGCCCTTGGCCTCGACCTCGGCGCTGATCTTGACATCGGTTCCGCGTGAGGCGATCCGGTTGGCGATCACGATCTTGCCGCGCTTCTCGGTAAAGGTCAGTCCCAACTCGCCGACCATGCTGCCGCGTCTGCGCACCTCTACCGGCTCACCGGCCGTTTTGGTGATGGCGGCCCAATGCTCCTTGAAATTCGCTCCTGCAGCTTTCGCCGCGAGCTGATCTTGATGAATCTGGGTGTGGGCGTCAACCGAGCTGAGGGCGTCATCGATATTGAGCACGCCCCGTTTCGTGAGTTTGGCGCGGACGAGCCGACTGAGTTCGGCGACCTCGCTGTTGCGATCACAGACCACCAGCTGCGGTAGCGTTTTCTTACCGAGGAACTCGTCGACGATGTCGTCGGACATTTTTTCCATTTTCTGGGCGTGCCGCGCACCGGCCGCAATCGGATCCTCGCGCTCCAGGCGTGATTCCCACGGTGGTTTCACTTCTTCGGGCGCCGCCATATTCAGCTCGGCGCGCATCACATCGGATGCCCCGAACGCCGTGCCGGATGCCCCGGTGACCTCGTCGTATTTCTTGAGAAGATCTACGATCGTGGTCTCGGACAGAGTGCGTGCCGAATCTCGGATGGTCAGGCCCTCTTTGGCCTCCACCGCCTCGGCGAGGCCCCTGCTCCATCTCGATTCCATGCCGGTCTCGACGTCATAGTTGACGTGGCCGGTGGACTCGTTGATCAGCAGAACCTTTTTCTCGTATGCGGGTTTCGCACTCGTACCGTCGAGGCCGATTTCTTCTACACCGTAGCCGTGCAACTCATCGACACCGTAGGGGTGCAACTCTTCAACGACATAGGCGTCGTTGCGCCTGGTCTCGTGGTACCAGTGCGCCTGCATCGCCATCCGTAGCCGAGCGAGGTCCTCGTCCTTGCCCTCCCGGCTCGCCTCCCGCATCCATTCGGCGCGCTTCCTCAGCATCGCGTCCGCAGCGGTGCGCAGGCTGTTCCGGTGCTCGGGTTCGAACCACTCAGCGAGCAATGTGCGAGCCTTCTCCAAGCCATCGGCGGTGAATTCTGGCGGCCTGCCCCGCGCCGGCTGATCCAGCGGATGGGTGAAATCCGCTTCGGATAACTTGCCCTGAGCGATCGCGTCGGAAAAACACTCCTGAATGGAGCGAATGTATGTCTGTACCTCGGGTGGTGCTGCTGCCGACGTACCTTCGGAAAGGACGAATAGGCCGTTCATCCACTTCACTACGGCGTCGAATTCGTCGATGACAACCGCGTCGGCACGATGCCAATTTCCCTTGTTGAACGCGTGCGCGTAATCGTCGGGGGTACCAACGAATATCGCACCGCGTCCGGGCCGCGCATTCGCCATCGCTGCGTCCGACTGCACCCGGTGCGTGTCGTAACCCAGCGAGCCCGCGATGTTGTCGTACATCTCGAATTCTCGATCGGCCAGATCCGGGGCGTTGGTCATGAAATGCACCGTCTGCCCGCGCCCGAGCCGGACCAGGTTGTGCACGAGGAACATCGCGGTCTTCCCCCCGCCGGGACGCAACTCCACCACATTCCTCGTCATCCGCCGCGCCCCGTACAGCTGGTCCGGGCGCAAGACGATACCTTCGGGATTGCCTGTGTCCCTGGTTATCCGGCGAGTAATCTCGACGGCCGCCAGATGCCGCTCCTCGTCGGTGCTGCGTGCGCTCTGCAACCACTCGAGCAGCGCCTCCTTGGGCATGGCGCCGAAGTTCTCGTCGAAGGCACGGTACGCCCGGCACCACTGCTCAGTCTCGGCCCATTCCTGAGCCCGTTCTGCCGCTTCCGGTAGTTGCGGCGGTTCGGCATCCGAGAGTTCCGCGGTCCCGGGGAGCGGGCTGTCTCCGACCCCGTCGGCGCGGATGGGTGGTTCGGCCCCTGCGCCGCGCTGATCGCCTGGTATGGGCCCCTCGCCGCCTGCTTCCGGAGCCGGTAAACGAGATTCGCCGGGTGAATGCGCGATCCCCGCCGGCGAAGACTCGGCAGGCTTCGGGTCGGCGTCGACGGATCTCTCACGTTGTCCCATCACCGCTTTCGCCGTCACCGCGCCCTTCTCCGGTGCTTCGGGCGACGATTTGGCCGCAAAAATGGGTGATTTCGACCCTGTCGGTGGGGAATCGTGCCGCGCGGGCGGGCTCAATGGCCCGCCGTGGCCTCTCTTTCGTTCCGAACTACTTGCTCCACCCGAGCCCTCGTCGACTGTTGGGGTCGCCCCTTTCCCGTTCTTCCCGCCGACGGCGGGCACAGCCCCCTTTTTTGCCTCGCCTTCGGATCCCCGCCGCAGGACACGTCCAGTGCTGTCGCCGTCTTCAGCGCTCGGCCGCTTTCGGTCCGGCGGCACAGCCGGTTTCGCATCCTCGCCGGTCGAGCCAAGGTTGCCTCGCCGTCCGGAAGCATCGCCCCGCGCACTCGTATGTTCCGGTTCCGGAGGGCCGGGAGGTTTTCCGGGACCCGAGGCCCGTGCGGGAACCCTAGGCGAATCGGATGCCAGCCGGGGATCGGATTCCGGCCGCGCGTGGGACGAAAATTCTGGATCGCCCTGATACTCAGCGAGTTTCGTCGAAGTCATCGGTGTTGTGTCGCTGAAACGGGGAGCGAGAAGTTTAGCGATCTCCGCCCTCGATTTGCCGGCCAGTGCCGCCCGTGGACCGTTCGGAACCGGTCCGGATGGTGTGCGGAGTCCGGTCACCACTCCACCGGCACCGAAGACCACGCCCGCGGCGGCGCCGGCACCAGCGCCCGACAGCAGGTCTCCCAGCTTCGGCGTCTCGAGCCGCGCCACCGATGAGGCCGCGATGCCTGCGGCGCCACCAGCGGCCCCACCCAGCACAGCGCTCGCCACGCCGCTGCCCGCGATCAAGGCTTTTCTGCTCAGACCGGCCGCTTGTGATCTCGCGATCATTCGACCCGCACCCTCACCCACCCTGATGCCGGCTGTTCCACCGACTACACCGCCGGCCGCTCCCGCGATCGCCGCGTCACGCAGCCGATCTCCGCTCCAATGGCCGGTCACGCCCATGCCGACCACCTGCGGCAGTAGCGCCTGCGTCGCTCCCATCGCGGCCTCGAAGGGCAACAGCAGGCCGCGGCGTTGGGCAGCCGCCCGTGCCCCCTTGGCCAGGAGGATATCCAGCAGTTTGTCTCGTGCGACACGTACGGACTTTCGGAGGCTGGCCTCTTTTGCGGCCAATTCCAGAGCCCCGGCCGCCGGATTCACAACAGCCGCGACCACTGCTGCCCCGGCCTGCGCCGCTATCTCCACCGCCGTGACGGCAATGACGATTTTGGTTTCCCGGATATCGGTACCACCGTCACTCAGCTGACGCGCCAGGCTTTCATACGCCTTCCCGAGCTCGCCGGTGACTTGGTACAGTTGTCGGCCCCCGATCACCATCTGGTCGACCGCCGCACCGGACCAAGATTCGAGCTGGTCGACTACGGATGACAAGTCCGACGCCAGCTCTTCCCACTCCTGCGCCAACGGACGAATCAAATCCCCCGTCCGAAGCATCGTCCCATCGAGCGCCTGCGGGAAGTCCCCGCCCGCGATCTCCATCACCCAATGCGGCAACCATTGCGGCAGTTCGATATTCGAGTACTGACTCCAGGTCACCACGCACCGCCCGCGACCGCACTCACCGCCACCCACTGCCCGGCGACGGTCTGCGCACTCACCAGCTCGGAGAGCCTTCGCAGCGGCTCCGGAATCGCCGCCTCCACACAGCGGACCCTGTAACCGGCAGGTTCGAGTATCCCTACGCACTGCCCGGTCATCCCGTCCATGTCCGCGACGCCGATCACTACATTCGCTCGCGTGCGGACCGCGTGGCGCGCCGCCTGGAGGAGCCAGTCACCGACCTCTGCCGAAACCCGGGCATCGCAAAGGCCGGCCTCCGCACCGTTGGGATGGAAACCTGCGAACACACCCGCCTCTACTATTGCGGCGCCCGGCATGGCCGCGGCGTGCCAACGCACCATCGCCGCAACACCTGAACCAGGACTACCGGACACCACTACCGCGGCCGGGGCATCGGATGCGGCAAGCTGTCCGAGCACGATGGATACGATCTCGGTCTCGGGCGTCGCGGCCCGATAGTTCGACGGCCGGTGCGCCCCTGGTTCGCCTCGCCCGGCCTCGGCTTCAGCGCGCCAACGAGCCCACCGAGCGCCGAAGTCGGTGATCCAAGCCGGTATCAAGTCGAACCGCCGCGGGTCCAGCGTCGCTAGTTCAGCCACACACTGGGCGCGATACCGGCTGTACACCTCCGCTCCGGTGCGCCGCAGTTGCGCGCTGCACCAGCTCATCGCACCGGTAGCCAGCGTGGTTGCAACATCGCAGCAGCGTGCCGCGATCCACTCAGGTACAGCACCGAACTCTGTTCCAGCGTTTGCCTTTTCGAACACTTCGCGAGCACGCTCGGCCGCCGCCCACCGTTGCTCGGCCGGTGCCGCTTCGACCCGAGACAACGCTATTCGCGTCCGTGGATCCAGCTCTACGTCGGCCCGCAACGGCCCACCGGTCAGTGCTGCGGCCAATTCCACTTCGAACAGCTCCCGCGGAACCGGGGCGATACCTCCCCATCTCATCTGGAAGCTCTCGGGAACCGCGCAGCCGCGGAGACCAAGGTTTCGTGGAGGACCCGGGCGGGGGCAGCCGCTCGCGCGCCCAGCAATTCGACCTCGGTGAACGCCTCTGCCAATGCCGGGGCGGGATCGAAGGCTCCCTGGTGGAAAGAGCATCCGCTCAAGCGTCCGCGCCACTCCCGAAATCCCCCCACCACCGTGCCCAGTGATTCCCGGCGCGCCGAATCGGACCCGGCAGGGCTCATATAGGCCGCTACCAGAGCCCGCTGAGCCACCGAGCGGGCAGCGAAATCTCCCGCGACATCCACGGCACTGCCAAGTGCGCGAATCATTGCCGAAAACGCCGGGCACTGCAGTGATACCGGTGTGACGAACCCCTGCTCCACCGCATCGGCTACCTGTTCGGCGTATCGTCCGGGCTCGAGCACGATGGCCGATGCCAACCTGATCTCATCCACCAGCGGCACGCCCTTGTGGTCGCGCGTCCACGACACCCGCGACCATTCACCTACGGGCAGAGGCAGTATCGCCACCGCCCGCGGTGCGACGAAAGGGTACCGATTCAAGGTCGCTGAGAGGGCTGCTATGAGTTCAGCCAGCACGGATCCGTCCGCGCCAGGCAGATCGAACCCCGTCGGCTCGAAGCGGTATCGTCTCGAAAGCTCCTCGAGAGTATGGCGTTTCGGCTTCTCGGCGCGCGTATTCCGATGCTGTTTCGGCTGACTTTGCTTACCCGGCCGTTGCGACCCAGGCCTGGGGTTCGAGGTGTTCGAGTCGGCGTCCGGCTGCGCGCCGACGGCCTGTGGCCTTGGAGTAGTCGGCGATGCGGCAGGCGCCCCGGAAGCCGGCGGACGGCGGTCCGAGGTGGTTCGCCTTCCGTGGCGACTCGGGGCGTCACGAACAGGGCCGACCGTAGCCTCGGGACGATTTGGTGATGGCGGCATCGTGGTGCCCGGTCGGCCGACCCGCGCTCTTCCGCCGAACGAGTCCTCCGACGGCTGTCTCGGAGCAGCTGATGTCGGGTGGCTCGGAGCAGCTGGTATCGGCACCGACGATGGCCGGCTCGGAGCAGCGGGTATCGGCACCGACGACGGGTTTCGGGTGAAGTGGTTGGGGATGGCCGACGGATCGGTGGCTGGGTTCCGATTCGGTGAAGCTGGCGAAGTCGCTGCCAACTGGTCCGCTGCGGGTAGCGCGCCGACCGCTGCGCCCGATCGAGTGTCTACACCAGGGGAACCAGCGACCGTGGCCACGGTACCACTGCCAGGCAGAGCGATCGACGACTGAACAGCACCGCGGGAATTCACCGATGTTCCCGCAACACGATCCTGCGACGCCAAATTGTCAGCGGTGGCAAGGATGTTGTTGCCGTATGTCCGCAACACCTCGATGAACTGCTGAGCATTCCCGCTGATCGCACCCGCGTCAGGCGTGAAAGTAGCAGCGAACCGCTCGCCCGGCTCATCGCTACCCCAGCATGGCCCGGCAGCATCCAAAATCGACTGCAACCTCTGGTGCAGCTGCGAAGCGCGCTCGGCCAGCGCCAGCACCTTCTGCCCCACAGAAGCCAAATCCTCTAGGTCGACAGATAATTCACTCATAGTCCGCGCTACCTACGTGAGTCTGCGCAGCCAATCCGGCGATTAACCGTGTCATCGCCAGCGCCCGATCCCGAAAGGGAACACCACAGCGGAAGACGAAGTCCGAACGCTCCCATTCCGGTTCGACAGGTTCCGATGCAAGTCCGAAGACGCTTCGGGTCGACGCATGCATGCAGCCCAGTACCTTCCAGGTCTCCGCTATCGGTTGGTTCAATGTATCCACAAGGACAGGTTTCGTCAACCAATTATTAACACATGGATACATCTAACTAACAGGCGGAGACGGAAAGTTCGAGACAGCACACATCAGCAAGGTGAGACTTCGGGTCGACTCGCCGCCTCGAAGTCGTGGCGAGCGCCGGCTACGCGAGCCGGCCCGTTACAGCATCGGGCCACTGCCCCATGAAAGACACTTTGCAACCAAGCAGCGCGGACACCCTCACACCTCCATCAGCGGAGGCGCATGCGCCGTATGCCAGGTCGGACCATTGGATACAATGACGTCTCGGTCGGTCTCTGGCACGCCTCGGCGCTTTAGTTGGCGATCTGATCGGCCAGCTCGGGAACACCGCTCGGATTCACCTGCGCCTTGCCTTCGTGTATCCGGACCGTGGTCGAGGTCCGGCGGATCGGTTGGGCCTATCGATCGCTTTGTGCACATTGCCGTGGCTGAGGTGCGCTCCGGACCGGGTTGACCACGGCACCGCCGGTCGCGGCGGCCCGGCTCGCCGAGCAGCTTCCAGTGGATCCAGTACAGATCGGCTCGTACGGCAAGCGCATCGAGACGCACGCTCGAGGAGGACGGAGCCCCCGCCGCACCGTCTACGCCGCCGCTAATTTGTCGGACCCCGACTACCGACGCGAGATATCCTGCCAGCTCAACTAGGGCGCATCCCTCCACGCTCCGCTCCGCGACCTGGTGTACGCGCACCAGCGCACAGCGAGAAGATCAACTTCTGCGGCGCGATCGAGGTCGACATCGATGCCGAACTCGCCCAGCTCGGACCCACCGGATACCGACCACTCCGCGTCCGTGACATCCTCTTCAGACCTCGACCTCGAGGCAGCGTATGACCGCGTTCGAGACGGCGCCAGCAGACGACCCGAAACTGCTGTCCGTGGTCATTCCGACGGGGCGCCCGCTCATCTCTTTTGAGTCCCTTTAGGTCGATAGGCGGCTGAGAGTGACGAGCAGCCGCTAGAGGCGGGAATCAGGCGTCGGGTAAGACGAGCTCGGCGTTTACGCCGTCACCGAGCAGGAAGTAACCAAGGAACGTGACGCCGTCCTCCTGCGCGTCGAAGCGTGCGATGCGTATGCCCCCGGGTTCGTAGAACACGGCGCCGGGTTCGAGCACGGTCTCCGGTTCGCCCTCGATCTGATAGATGACCGACCCGGTCTCGATGTTGCCGAAGACCGGCCCATTGTGGATGTGCAGCCCTGCAGCGTGCCCAGGTGCGATGGTGATCCGCCGGATCTCGACACGCTGGGTGGCCAGCGGATGCGGCAGTTGCTGGTCCATCACGATCACACGGCTCAGTGGCGGAGTCAGGTCGGCCTGGTCTCCGTCCGCCGCGTGGTATTCGGCGTCCGTAACAGCCTGCGCGAACTCCGCCGTACTCCCGTCCACCGGAAGCTCCTCGATGGCAACATGCGTCACCGATTTGCCGGGAGTCGCTCCGTGCCAATGCCATTCGCCAGCCTCGATCCGCACGGTGTCGCCGGTACGGATGGCCTCGACCGGGCCTCCGCGGCGTTGCACGAGCCCCGCGCCGTCGGTAACCACGAGCACCTGCCCGACCGGGTGACGGTGCCAGCGCGTGCGGGCACCAGGGGCGAACCGGACGCTGTCGACCTGCGTCCGCGACGGGCCGTCGGGGACGGCGAGTTCTTCGACGTGCGCGACACCGGTGATGAACGCGGACGCAGCAGGTACGGCGGTGTGAGGAGCGTGGGATATGCGCATTGCTTCTCGTATTTCCTTGATCTCGTGCGGTTTCCGAAACTCAGTGGACGGTGTGGGCAGTGAGCAACGCGAGGATTCCCTCGACCGCCTGCTCGAAGGGTGCTGCGTTGTCCGCAGCCCGGGCCAGGACGTACCCGCCCTGCAGCGTGGCGACGATCGCCGCCGCCGTGGCGGCCGGATCCAGGGCCGGACTCAGCTCGCCGGCGTCGAGACCCGAGGTCAGCACGACTGCCATGCGCGTGCACAGCCAGGTCAAGGTCTCCTCGACCGGCCTGCGGAGGGCGGGTGCGCCCATCACGTCCGGATCTTGAGTCAGCCCACCGATCGGGCAGCCCTTGAGGACGTCGCGCTCGCGCCACAGATAGGACGAAATACGTTGAAGCGCAGTGCCCGGACCGGAAAGCTGCGCGTCCACGCTGGCACGCAGCTCCGCGGCCGTCCGATCGATCGCGGCACGCGCCAGCTCCTCCTTGCCGGCGAAGTGGTGGTACATGCTGCCCTGACCGGCCCCGGCCCGCTGCTGAATCGCTTTCGGGCTGGTCCCCACATACCCGCGCTCCCACAGCAATGCCTGCGTGCTCTCAATTAGGTCATCCCTCGTGCTCATACAGGGACTATACATACTAGTAGGTACAGACGTCGGCGGTTTGCCAAGCTCGGGCCCGATGTTATGCGCAGGGTAATCGACGCGCCCGACCTCGACATCGAAGTGCTCAGCGTTATGCCGTGGGAGCCGAGTACGTTCGTCGCCGACACATTACGCGTGGGACGCGCATTTCTGACAGGCCGATAACGACGTCACCATCGAGCACGAGGACGAGCTGTCGGTCGAGACATCGGCTGCGCGGGGCTCCCGCATCGACTTCCGTGTCTTCCACGACCTCCCCCGTGTCGGTGTCGAGGTCAAGGCCACAGGCCTGTGGGCTCGGAGGATGTACAAGAGCAATTCGTTCGAAATGCGCACCTGGATGAGGTGAATCTGCGGGGCGCGAACCTGACCGTCACCGATCACGTCTCTGGCGTGGTCGGTGAAGATGGATCAGGGATATGACACGGGCAGCGCTGGTCGAACTCTGGCTGGCCGTCCCTGTACATGTGGTCTTGCAGTAATGTTGGCAGCGCTGTCGAGTGCGCGGACAGGGAGGGTTCATCGATGTGGGAGCAGCCTTATTACCGATTGTCGGTCAATGCGGCGCGTCAACATGGACTGATCACGCAGGCCCAGGCGAATCGAGTCGGCGTCGATGATGTGATGCTCGCACATTTCCAGGAGTCAGGCCTGATACACAGGCTCGACTGGTCCGTCTATCAGATTTCGGGAAGTACCTACGGTCCACGTTATTCCTTTCCCTATGCCGCCTGGCTCGCGATGGCGCCGGAGTCCTTCCGCTGGGAAAGACCGGGCAATCTCGCAGAGGATGTGGTGCTGTCGCACGAATCCGCCTGTGCCCTGGTAGGTTTCGGTTCACTCGGCACGCCGGTCGTGCGATTCACCTCGGCAACCGAACGTCCGGTACCGCGCGCGGTACGGGTCGAGGTCGCCACCCTGACTCAGGACGATGTCATGGTGCACGAGGGCGTTCCGGTGACCACACCGCATCGGACAATTCTCGATCTCGTGGCGGAATCGGCCGCCCGGGACGACATCGCCAGGGTCGTCACCGATGCGATCCGAAAGAATCTGGTTAGCTTGCGCCTTCTGTACGAGGATTTGACCGATATGGCAAATGAATACCGGCTCCCCACCGGGGGTGTGCACTTCATCGACTATTTCATGCCGGAAGTACGCCCACAGTCGCTCTCGCCTCGGAATCTGCGTGCCTATGCCGAACTCGCGCTCCCGCAGAAAGTCGCCGAGGTCCGGCCCAGGGTCGATCGGCTACTGCGGGAGTTGCGCGGCGAATCGAACAGCGCCGACGGGCGGCTCGCTGCGGAGATCGCCGCGGAAATCGCCGGTCGAACCGCCTGATTTCGCCCGCTCCGCCTATGAGCCGGTCGGCGGATTCCTGAATACGCCCCTGCCGAACTCGGGCCAGGCCGCGCGTATCCGGCCGTCGGGCCGAACGATCGCGGTCACCGTCACGTCGTCGCGTTCGCCGATCACGTTCCAATACCCATTGGACTGGAAAAGCGCCCGAGTCGGCGCGGCTGCAATGTCCAGGATGGTGCGGACCACCGTGGGATCGTCCCAGCGTTCCGGGAACTCCGTCTTGCCCGGTATCCCGGTGCCGTAGCGATGTCCGCCGCCACTTTCGCCGCCGTCGAGGATGTGCGTGAGGTAGTGGTCGGGCACCCACAGGCGATCCAGCGGTGGCCGCCTGGAATGCGTTGCTGCGCCTGCCGCATCCCAGGCCGAGCCGCCGGGCGGCGCGTCGTAGGGCACGGGCGAGTGCAGAGTGTTGTGTGAGATGACGCGGTCGAGCGCCTCGTGCAGAGTCTGCAGCTCGGACTCGTCCAGTCCGAAGGCGCCGTGGTCGCGCAGGGCCTGATCGCGAATCCGGGTGGTGTCGAACAGGTCCCGCAGTGCTATGACGACCGCCGCCGGGCGGGTGTCCGGTTCGGCGGCGTACGCCTGCGCGATCCGATCTGCGATGCCGGCAGGCACCGGATGGTCGGTCGCCAGGGTGAAATACGGATGCACCACCGAGGTTCCGTGATAAGTCTCGTCCTGGGTGTAGCCTGGCTCGACGACTCCCTTCAGCGCCAGCCGGATAGCGTCCCATTTCGTGGCAATCGCCTCGGGCGTGGTCGCTTCGGTGTGCAGCCATCGGTTCAGCTGATCGGCATACCGTTCGCTGTTCTGCCAGTCCCGGGCCTGCCACGGCGCCCAGTCCTCACTCTTCATCTCGACCGACCGGCCGAGCCTATCGCCCCAGCGATCCAGTTCGCCGCTGTCGATCAACCCGATGATCCGGGATGCGGTCAGCGAGACCTTGGCCGGACGATGGACCGCCATGGGCTGACCGCGCCGATTCGCCGGATCGGGCAGGTCCGGGCCCACCGGAACGCGTTCGATCGTCTTCAGCGGGGCGGGCAGCGGTTCGCCCTCGGGCTTGAACTCCGACCGCGGCAGTCCCGAGGCTGGGTCGTAGATCCGGTTGCCGTGTTCATCGAGCAACTGCACGGTACGGCCGTACTCCCAGGGTTCGAAATAGTGTGCCCACCGGTTGCCCTTGTTGCCCAAGTATTCTCGCGCCGACAGGTACGCCGTGGGGATGCCGAGCACCGTCTGCATCTCCAGCGCGCCACTTTCCATACCGATCTGCACGACATCGCGTTGGGTGGCCAGTCGGTGGAAGACCAGTGATTGCTCCGGGCGGGTCAGGCCGTCCCGCTGCCAGAACTTGACCAGCGAGCTGGTGTCCACATCGTGCAGGACTCCCTCGCGGTGCCACAGCTCGCGTAGCTCGGGCCGCTCGGCGAACAGATCGTCGCCGACCAGCATGATCTGCCGATCGGGTTGCCGCTGGCGCAGTGTTTCGATGATCTGGCGGATCTGTTGGGGCCGGGTGTCCAATTCGGCGCCGTGGGTGCCGAAGGGCCGCGAGTCCCTAACCCACAGCAGTGTGTACTTCTTCGGGCTCGAATCGCTGTCCTCGTGCGCGGACAGCACGCGGTTAACGACGGAGTCCACGCGCGCGGCACGGTTCACGGCAGTCTCGCCGTCGCCGAGCATGGCGTCGACCATGGTCTGGCGTGCCTCGACTGGATGCTCCCGAATATGGCTCAGTGTGAGCAGATGCGCACGCAGCCAACGGGTTTCGGTATACACGAAGTCGCGTTCGTCCTTGGCTTCTGCCAAGCGAATCCGGTCTGAGGCTATCCCGTAGTCTTCGATGAGGCGCTGCCTGATCCGCAGGGCGGATCTGAGCGGCTGCGCGTGCAGGTCGAGCAGTTCGCGCGTCAGCTCGGCGTGGGAGAGGTCGTGGGTGGATTCGCTTCGCACCCAGCGCGAAAACGCCACGGCATTGGCCTGATCGGCGGTCATCCCCTCGGGGAGTTCACCCATGTACACGATGTGAGCACCGTACGCGTCCTCCGAATACGCCTTGAAGACGCCGTTCGGCTGGAAGGCGATCTCGACGGTGGTGTCCGGATTGAGCATCAATGCCGCAGCGTGGATGTATTCCTCGCCGCTCTGATGCGAATAGAACCGCAGATGTCTGCTGTCCATCCCCGATATGGGCTCAGGCTTGTAGCCGACGGTATCCAGTGTGCGATGCAGCGCATACACCTTGTCGGTAGGTGACAAACCCTCGTGGGCGGCCAACCTGTCGAGGAAGTCGTCGAGATTCGACCCATCGCGTTCATCACTGGCCAGCTGATCCCACTGCGGCATCTTGTTTTCTGGATCGATGGCGATTGTGGATGGTTCGCCGGCGCCGGTTCCCTCGATCCGCCGCACACCTTCGGGTGGGACAGCGGCAGGAGTTGCCTCGTGCGCCGGACTGCCTGCCGACGCGGGAGAATCGGTGGCAGGTGTTTCATCACCCACCCATCGCCGGTGCTGCGGATCCCACTGCCCGTGTAGATCCTCGGGGCTCAGCAGCGGGCTGAGAAAATCGCGTGCCAGCGGCAATGTCTCGTTCAGCGTCCGGAAAGGCAGCGCGTCCGTTCGCCCGAGGTGCTGGCTGAACCAGTTGGCCCAATCCGGATTGGGCAGCTTGAATTCGCTGGGCACGTTCAGCGTGACGCCCTGATCCATCCGCCACGCCAGCTCCTGGCGCAGCATGTTCTGCGTGGTCTGACCGTCGAAGGACGTGTGCAGTGCGAGCAACAGAACATCGGCCATATCCTGCGGGCGGTACGGCAACTGGCTGCCAGCCTTCTGGCAGGTATACAGACCCGTGTCCTGCAGCAAGATGCAGTCGTCGCATTTGGTTTCCTCGGTGCGGTATCCCTCGGTGTACATCCCGGCGACCTTGTGCGCCAGCGTGTCCTGTGGGGATATCACGCGCAGATCTGGCTTCACGTCGTCGGTATGCACAATCTGTTCCGGGAACTGAACTGCCGACGGTTCGTGCCACATCGGGATCTCACGCGGCGGATTGAGGTCGGCGCCGACCCGCATCACCTCCATATCGCCGATGTAGGCCCGGTGAAACATGCGCACGCCGCCGTTGTCCAGTGGCATTTCGTCCTCGTACTCGAATCGCAGGAAATCCCCGTGGTCGCAGCCGAGGGCGGCGCGATAGTGGGCGGCCATCTCGGCGCCCTCGAGCGGAGAGGTCGCGACGAGGTCGATGTCGGTCGTCGGTCGGGCGCCGGGAATGCGGACGAGCATCGATTGGCCGCCCTTGAGCACCCAGGAATCCGGATCGGCTGTGAAGATGCGGAACACCGCACGCTGCAACGTGAATTGCTGGATGTGCTCACTCACATCCCGCCCGCTGCCCTCGCTCGCGGCCTTCGCAGCATCGATGAGCTGGTGATAGAACCCGTCGACCGCACCCGGGTCGATAAGGTCCGGTGCGGGCCCCTGCCCATGGCTCGGCTCGATGATTTGGTCCATACCCAGGTGATCTCCCGCAGGGGCCTCCTGCTCGTTGGCCCGGGTATGGTCGGGCTCTAGGCCCTGCTTGGCCTCGTTGGCGGTGCCCGAGACGAACCCGTCCGCACCGGCACGGGTCTTTGCGCTGGCAGTGTGGGCGGCCGGTCTGTCGGCTGAACCGTTGTCGCTCGCCACGTTCCACGACCGCCGATCCTGGACCGTCCGCTCAAAGTGGTCCAAGATCGACGGTCGATCGTTCCGCAGTGTGGCGGAGACCCCCTTCCTCGGGTCGTCGGCGCTCCGGGTACCGCATTCCCCGACGTCGGCGAATGATTCACCAACCGACTGCGTACGGACTTGCCGTCCGGTCGGCGAGGCATGCTGCTCCAACATGTCCACCCGGCGAAGCATCGTGTCGTGCCAGTCCGAGTGCCTCGCCGCGGAGAACACGGGACCCAACTGCTCGACCCGCTGCCGGATCTCCTGCACCTCCGATCGTGTGAGACCGTGTTCCTTCCAACGGATCTCGCCGTCGGGACCGTGCTCCAGGAATTGCTTCGCGAAGGGGCCAATCGCTGCGGTGTCCGCGAATCCGCGGGTGTTGCCGATGCCCCACACGTCCCCAGAGCGATCAACGACCCAGCTGTCCGAATCGCGGTTCGGCACGCCGACGAGGGCGTCGAGCGCCCCGAGACGCAGCCCGGCGGAAGTGCCGTGGAACCTCTCCGCCGCATCCCGGTCGAGCGGATACGCCTCCCGCCCGGTACTTCCAGGCACCACCTCCGTGAAAACATGCTCGCCGACGACGTGCACCGCAGGCACCTTGGCACCGACCGCCTCACCCGCCAGCGAGGTAAGAAATTGCGCATGCGCCTGCCGCGGATCAGCGGCCACCGTGTGCAGGACCTGGGTGCCGTCCGGAAAGGTCAGTCGCTGCAGCGGATCTCCGGAACCAGCGGCGGGCTCGATCGTTTCGACACGGGGCTGCTCGCCGGAGCCCAAGAGGTCCTTGATGTGGCCGGCGAAATCACGCTGCCGTACGCCCAGCGTGGAAACCTCCCGGCCTCCGCCACCGCTCGTCACCTCGGCGCCCGCCTCGTGCGCGCGCAAGGCTCTGGCCGCAGCGCCGATGAATCCGCCGCCGAAGCCGGTGATCGCGCCGTCGTGTAATGCGGAGAAGATATCGCCGAACGCGTGAATATCGCCGTGGTGGATGATCAGCGAGGGTATGGCGCCCGCGACGCCGCCCGCCGCACCGCCCGCACCGCCGATCAGCATCGTCCCGCCGACGTGGGTGAGCAGTCGACCCCGATCCGATTCGGCCCTGCCGCTCAGCTTCCTCAGCACGCCCGGGGCCAACCGCCGGCCTACCTCCGCACCTGCCGCTCCGCCCACCGCGCCGCCGGCGATCTGTTCCAGCAGCAAGCTCGAATCAAATCCGTGGCGCGCCCCATCCAGGATGTCCCACACCTGCGCTCCAACACCGGCGACCGCGCTGATCAATGCCCCGATTCCGGCGGCGTGGATGGCACCATGCAGCGCGGCTCGCCGCGCCACACCCGCCGCGACGTCCTCAGCCACTCCGACGGCGAACTTTTCCGCCGCCACGCGCATCGCCTCCTCGGCAGCCACCCGGTCCGCCAGCGCCTTGAAGCCACCGCCCTGCCAGAACAGCAGGGAGTCGTAGACGAGCTGCGCCCCGAGCGCGATACCCATCGCGATCAGCAGATGCTGGGTCTGCAGGGTGGAATCGGCTAGTTTGCCGCACTGCTCGCCCATGTCCTGGCATACCGCCGCCTGATTGCGAATCGCCACGCTGACCGACCGATGCCGCCGCGCCAAACCCGCGCCGGAATCGCCGCCGAGCGCAGCCTCGGCGCTGCGGGCATGCACGTCGTACTGGTCACTCGCGTCGGTGAGGACCTTGGATGCCTCCAGATACGCATCCCGCCGCCGGGACATACTTTCGACATTCGTAGCGGGCCAATGCCCAAGGACCAGTTCGCGCACGAAGACCGGTACCTCGGCCAGCAAATGGCTCGCATCCATGCGCTTCACGTCCCTGCGAAACGGCTACCGCACCGAAGCCCCCTGCTGCGATCCCCACACGGCCCAGCAGCATCCACGCTCTCGGCCCGAGTCGGCCACACGCCATCGTGTGCCGTGGGATCACCATTCCCGCTGACGGGCGACTCTCGTTGGTGGCCCTGCCGGCGCCGTTGCCCGCTGCGGGACCGCTGGGAGTCAGTCGGCCTACGTCCCGGGTCTTCCCGGTCGAACCGCTCCTCCGATACACCTGCCATCGTACGCAATTTGGAAGCTTTTGGATACGTTCTACTGTAGTGTAACTCCTATTTGTATAAATTTGGATACAAACTGCGCTTACTTGGATGTTGCCTTCCTGCCGTATCAGAACCGGCGCCGGCGATGACCGGATAGTGCGATCAGGGGATACTCGAACCGCTTCGGTGGAGGATTGATGTATGTTGCGAGCCTGCTCAAGAATCTGATCCCGCGACCGGCCACCCCGCCGCCGGCGGGGCGAGCGGGCCACCGGCACGGTGGTCAATGTCAATCTGTACCGCGGCCGCGCCGGGGGCGACGACCGGGCCGCGGAGTGGAGACTGCTCGACGAGCCGAAGATCGAGGAGATCACCACCAGCGATCTGAGCGCCCTGGTCGAGTACGTCCTTGCCGACGCCCGCGACCACGTGCGCGGGCACCCGGAGCAGGTGAGCGTGCAGTGGAGGCCTGCACCACGACGACCAGCTCGACAGTTCGAACGCGCACTGATCCTCGAACGCCAACGCGAAGGGATCGCCGCCGAAAGGCCGCGGCGCCTACACCGGCCGCAAACCCGCCCTTACCCCCGAACAGGCCGAACAGCTCCGTGCCCGCGCCGCCGCCGGCGGACCGAAATCGGCGCTGGCGACCGCACTCGGCATCAGCCGCGGAACCGTCTACAACTACCTACGCGCCGACGTCGCATAGAACGGCCATGCACCACCGCAAAATCCCGGCAATTTGACGCCGAAGGTCAGAGCCAAGGGGACCAACCGGTGAATCGCGGATTCCGGTACTACCGGCGAGCCGACGACGTTGTTCGGATCACTGAGCTATCGCAGGGGAAGGTTCGCTGATGATGCGGGATGAAATTGGAACGCTACGGGCTTGAAAGATGGTATGGCCGGACAGTTTTCGATGGATCCTGGCCAGCTGCGCACTGATTCGGCGGGATTCGATCAGGTCGGTGCGCAGGTGGCCGCGGCGGTACAGTACCTGAGCAGCATCCTGGGCGGCGACTCCGCGCCATGGGGTGACGACGCCGCTGGTCGCTCCTTCGGTGATGCCTTCGCGCCGGAGGAGAAGCAGACCGTCTCCGACCTTGACAGCCTGGTCAAATTGTTGCGACAGGCGGGTCCCGACCTGCGTCAGCTGGTGAATAACGTCGAGACCCAGGATATCGTCATGGCGCAGTCCATTCGAAACGAAAGCGCCGGATTCCAGCCACAGTCGACGGTAGATCTGCTGGGCGGACCATACCGCCCCGGGCCGAACGCAACGGACGTATCCGCCGCGACGAAGCCGTTCGCCGGGTCCATCACCGGCCCGCCGGTCACGGCGGCGACGGCCGCACCCAGAACGCCTGCCACTGCTGGCGCGCCCTCGCGGAGCGGCGCACCCCCGACCGGGCAGCAGCCGTCGGGCCGTCCGGGCGGTGATACACCCGGGCGGAACGGGTCCGGCGCCAGGTCCGGTCCGCACGCCACCGACGCCCCGGGAGTACAGGCCGGTGGCGCGCCTGGTTCCTACGCCGCTGGGAACGACGCCGTCCGGGCCCGGTCCTCCATGCCTTGGCCGGGTGCATCCGCTACCGGGGCTCCGGTGGCCGCGCCCGCTACGAGCACCCCGTGGTCAACTCGCGCCTCGTCGAAGCCGCCGAAGGTCACCCCTCCCGGCTTCGGCGCGCAACCGCGCCCGCCGGTCGGGGCCGGGACGCGACCCCCGGCGTCGGCCGGGAAGCAGGATCGCGAATCCGAGCGATCGAGCCCGAAGGGTTCGCGCGAATCCCTCGCGGCTCGCCTCACCCGGCACCTTGCCGAGCGGCACGGTGTACGGGCGTTCGGGTTCGACACACCCGATGTGCCGGACCAGGTGCTGACCGAGATCGTCGCGGCGGTGGACAAGGTGCTGCCGTGGTATCCGAGTATCGTGCTGAGCGCCATAGGCATCGCCGAGCTGCCCGCGGGTGAATCGACTCGACTGGAACGGGATTCGACCCCTGAACGAGAGTTGCCCCGGGAAATCCCTATGGACACGGACGGATTCGCCGTACACGCCGGTGCGCGCATCGTGCTGGCCGCCGGGGCCGCGACCGATCCGGATGCGCTGGCCGCCGACACCGCCGCATCGGAGCGCGCGGGGCTGCTTGCGCCGGGATGTGCACGACGGCCGGTGTTCTCCTCGATCGTGCGCGAACTGGGCGGCGCCCTGGACATGGCGGGCGGGTTCACTGCCCGCGCCCTCGCACGACATGCGCTGATCGCCGGGTCCGTGCCACCGGGCCCGTGCCCCGACCGCACCGCCGGGCGGCTCGAACCGGCCGCCGCGCTCGCCGAGGCGTTCACCGACGTGGTGTTGAACGCCGGGCGGGTCGATCCGCCCGCACGACAGCTGCATCAGCTACTGGTGGACGCGGCCGCATCACCGACGCGGGACGGCCGCGCGACCCCGGGATGAGCGAGCGCAGCGGGCACGCTGGGGCCGAGCGCCAGTGAGACGCACCCGATTTTTCGCAGTCTGTGGACAGACGGCGACTACGGAAACCAGGTGTGACCTGTTGTGATGGCATACCGGCTAGCTGTACTGACCTGAGAGGTTGGGGACGCGGTGGGCCGGTGGGTGTCCGCCGAGTGCGGTGTGGCCGCGGTGGTGATTGTAGGTGTGTAGCCAGTCGGTGAAGGCGGCGCAGCGTTCACCGTCGCTGTGGTAGGCGCGGGAGTAGGCCCATTCGTCGGCCAGGGTGCGGTGGAAACGTTCGACCTTGCCGTTGGTCTGTGGCCGATACGGGCGGGTGCGTTTGTGTACCACCGCGCCGAGGGCGTCGGCGAACGAGCGTGATCTGTAGCAGGAACCGTTGTCGGTCAATACTTTTCGCACCGTGATGCCGTGACCGGCGAACCAGGCTTCTGCGCGGATCCAGAACGCGGCCGCGGTGTCTTTGCGTTCGTCAGGCAGTAGCTCGCTGTAGGCCAGCCGGGAGTGGTCATCCAACGCGGTGTGCAGGTAGTGGTAGCCGATCACGGGGTGGCTGCCACGGCGGATCGGGGTGTGCGTGCGGGAGTTCCGGCTGCCGGCGCTGCGACCGGTCACCCGCCATCCACCGCCGTCGGGGATCTTGCCGAGTTTCTTGACATCGATGTGGACCAGGTCGCCGGGGTGGTGGTGTTCGTAACGGCGCACGACACGTCCGGTGCAGCGATCCAGCCAGCGAAGCCGGGCGAGCCGGTATCGGGTCAGCACACGATGGACCGTGGAGGGGTGCAGTCCCAGCAGATAAGCGATGCGAGCCGGTCCCCAGCGGCGCAGTACCCGCAGTTTGATGATGCGGCGTTCGGTGCGAGTCGGGGTCCGGTTCGGGCTGTGGTGCGGGCGGCTGGACCGGTCGCACCTTGGTCGCGGTAGCGCTGGGCCCACCGCCACGCTGTGGTCGGTGAGACCTGGAACCGTTCAGCAGCTCGTCGTAGCGACCAGCCCTCATCGACGACACAACGAGCAAGACGCAACCGGCCCAACTCCGACAGCGGGGCATTACGGTGGGACACGAAGACCTCCGATAGTTGAATGCGTTCCTCGACAGCTCGCACTTCACTCGGAGGTCTTCGCCATGTCACCTCACCACGCCGTCACCAACGTCCATGGTCAGTACAGCTAGCCGGGATCGTGTGTCCACGGCTCCAGTTAGTGTCGCCGATTGGGGATGTCGTTTACGCCGGACTGCCGTGAG
Source organism: Nocardia aobensis NBRC 100429 (assembly GCF_000308375.1). GTDB lineage: Bacteria > Actinomycetota > Actinomycetes > Mycobacteriales > Mycobacteriaceae > Nocardia > Nocardia aobensis. The sequence goes on from NZ_BAFQ01000287.1 coordinate 33,810, forward strand.
CGTGGTCCCCCGCACCTTCAGCACTCACACACTGATCTACCGCGACAATCGCGGCGACGACAACGACTTCGTGCTCGAGCACCACCAATACGACTTCCCCACTCACGCCGATGCCGAAGCCGACGCACACACCCGACCCCTCCGACCGGCCCTACAACCGACTCGCGGGACCGACGCGCTACGACCGAATACGGGCGTATTCACCGACTCCGGATGCCTGTCCGCCCAGCACTACAGCCGCGAAGAGGCCGAAGCCGCGATGACAGAGTCCATCGCGGCTGGTGAGCCCGCGGAATGGCCGGCCGTCCAACCCATCTGTGAGAAACACGAAGACCAGCCGGCCCGGACCAAGGCGGCGTCCGCCTCGTCCCCGCGCGTGACCGGAGCGCGGTCGACAGGATCGCCCCATGCCGTGGCGGATCCACGGCTGTGAAACCGGTTGGAGGGCTCACCGAAGCGCAGTGCGGTATCGAAAGGCACGGAGCGAGGGCGGGGGAAGCCGGGTGTATTCCTTGCGTAACAGCGCCTCCGCAGAATCGGTCGCCCACGGCAATCGGACAGCGAGGTCGTCTCCGAGTCGCCACAGCTGGCTGTCCCAGCCACGTGCACCGAGGCGCACCGGACAGTCGGACATTCGGGGTGGTGGTCACGCAGCAGATCTAGAACCAACTCCGCAATGATCTTGAGCCCGTTGTGCGTCATCGGGATCACGGGAGCCAGGTCACCGCCGACCTTGGAGACCTGCACGACACGGCCACCAATGGCAACCACGCAACGTGTTCGCAATGCCACACAGCGAAGCAGCCGCAGGTCGATGACCCGCGGCTGCTTCGGTGGGCGGGCCTAACGCTCCACAACCCGAACACCCTGAGGGTCGATGGCCCAGAGATTCGGATCAGGCCGGTAGGGGTTCGGCAGGTAAAGAACTCAGGTGTGACCTGCTGATTCCACCGCGTCGTTGGCGTGGCCGCCCGCTGGTGCGCCCGAGGCCCCTCTGAGGTTCACCCCGGGGAGTGGACACCGAGTTGGCGGGATGGTTGATCTCGCTGGTTAGGATGTCTTTCATGCCTCCTCGTAAACGTCGGTCGTTCACGGCCGAGTACAAGGTCGAGGCTGCGCATCGTGTGATCGATTCCGGTCGCACGGTCGCTGAAGTTGCCCGGGAACTGGGCATCCACGAGAGCCTGTTGGGGACGTGGGTCAAAGACGAGCGGCGCAGGATCGCCGCCGCCGAGATCCACGGCGAAAAGCCCCTGGATGCCGCTGAGCGAGCCGAGTTGCAGCGACTGCGTAGGCAGGTCGCTGAGCAGGACAAGGACATCGCGTTCCTGAAAAAAGCGTCGGCGTACTTTGCCGCGATGCAGACGAACCGGCCCGGTTCGATCTGATGGCCGAGTACGCCGGCCCCGACACTGTCACCGGCGTTGCCGGTACTGAACAGCCTGCAGGGCACCGGTTTTCGATCCGCCGCATGGCACGACTGCTGCAGGTGTCGAAATCGGGCTACTACGCATATGTGAAGCGCAGGGCGGCAACGGTTCTCACCGACCGCCAGCAGCGGCGGGCGGACCTGGAAACGAAGATCGTCACCGTTCATCGCGAATCGCACGGCACCTACGGATCACCGCGGATAACCGGCGAGTTACGTGATCGGGGCGAGCGAGTCTCGGCCAAGACCGTCGCCAAGATTATGGCGTCGGCCGGGCTCGAAGGGATCAGTCCTCGCACGTTCAAAGTGCGCACCACCGTGGCAGATCCCGCGGCATCGTTCCCGACGGACCTGGTGGAACGCCGCTTCGACCGGGGCCGGCCCGACGCTGTCTGGACGACCGATATCACCTATCTGACCTGCGGTGAAGGCGACATGTTCCTCTGCGCGATCCGCGACGGCCACACCCGCAAAGTCCTCGCCTACACTCTGGCCGACCATATCGGCGCCGACATGGTCACCGACGCCATCGATGCCGCGGTCGCGGTGCGAGGCGGCCGGGTCTCCGGCACGATCCTGCACTCGGATCGCGGCGGGGAGTTCACCGCACATCTGACCGCGCGGGCCTGCTGGCGCCACGGGCTGCTCCGGTCGATGGGAGCGACCGGAATATGTTGGGACAACAGCCCTTCCGAATCGCTGTGGTCGAGTTTCAAACACGAACACTATTACCGTCACACCTACGCCACGAAGACCGAACTCGTTGTGTCGGTTGACAAGTGGATGAACTTCTACAACACTACCCGGCGGCATTCCGCGATCGGGAACCAAAGCCCCGACGACTACGAGCGTTCACTTCGAACCGCTGCCGCCTGAAATCTTTAAGCCCCCTGTCCACCATTCGGGGTGAACCTCACTCGAGTATCCCCAAGCCGCTCGATCGACAGTCCTGCCGCACGCGAATGCCACGACCGACGCCATCCCCGGCATGGATGGGTCCTCTGATGATGCGTTGGATGGTGGCGGCGCGCGCCTTGGCGCTGTGCCCTTCGTTTGCGAGGTCGGCGAGGTACGCAAGAAGATCCAGACAGGTGCCGACGGCGTCGTTCAGCGGAATGGACCGCAGCGCATCGTTCGCTGAGCAGGTACGGCGAGTATCGACGCGGTCGTCTACCAGCGGCTCGAGGAACTCTTTCGGGACGGATATCGGCGTGGCCTGTTGTCGGCGCCGCCCGGGCTGCTGGGGGAGATCACCGGCGGTGCGGTGGAGCGCGCCCGACGTAGGCGAGATCGATGGTGTGCATAGCCGTTCCTCAGTTCTTCGGCTCGCCAGTTTTCGGTTAGTACATGGCCATTCCGCCGTTGACCGCGGTGGTGGTGCCGGTCATGAACGCGCTGTCCTCACCGGCGTAGAACGCGACCGCGCGAGCGACGTCAAGCGGTCGTGCCAGGCGGCCCAGGGGCGTAGCGGCGATCTGCCGCTGCGTCAGCTCCTCGTCGAGTACCCGCGAAATCCTGGTCTCGGCGACGGGGCCGGGCTCGACCACGTTGACGGTGATTCCCGCCGGGCCGAGTTCCTGGGCGAGGTAGCGGGCGAACTGCGCAAGCGCGGCCTTGGCCGTGCCCAGCGCGATCATGCCCTCGCGGGGCCGGCGGCTCAGACCGGTGCCGAGATAGATCAGCCGTCCCCAGCGCTGTTCGGTCATCGCCGGCAGCACGGCTTTGGTGACGATGAACGCCGCGCGCATCTCGTCGTCGAGCTTGCCGCCGAGTTCCGCCCAGGTCATCTCCTGGAACGGTTTGATCGCGTAAGGGGTGAGCGCGTTGTGGACCAGCACATCGACGCCACTCCTCGGGTAGGCTGCGGACCCACTGCGCGCGGCCACCCGAACACAGAACACACACGCCGACGATCCTCCGACTGGCTGCTGGCAAGCCCGCGTATGCGTCGTGGCGGCGTCTCGGTCGCCTCTGGCGGGTGGGACTGCTACACGGATAGGCGGCCCTGTGACCTGATCGCGCCGCAGTTGCATATCCGGAAACCCGTCCCCCGCAAACGCTCAGCGCCGATACGTGAATGCCAGCCGTCCCTCCATTGCCTTCACCACTCCTATCGAACGGCTTCGCATCGCGTGGCACCCATACCGCCGCGGCGCCCCGCCCGATCACAATGTTCCTGGGACGTCGTCATCCAAGCCCAAGTAGTAAGGCGAAACCCGGCACCGGTCTGCGGACGACACCGGGCTCACCCAATCCACGTGCCACCAAACCGACTCTGCGCCACGCACCTACAAGATTATCCAATCGTCGCTGAGCAAGTTGCCCCTCGGCCCCCGCGGCTGGCAAGCGTGCTCAAAACCGGCTCTGGATATTCCGGCCATAGCCCGCGTGTTCACCAGCTCGGGATGCGCTGCGACGACCACAGAATCCTCTTCGCCCCCAACGACTCCGAGAGACCGATCGATCCTGATGCGCCACAAATTCGCCTGCATCCCCTCCCTGGCAGCGACGCCGGGGCATCTCCCCCTAGCGTGGCCCTGCTGGGGCAGCGACACGGACGAGCACCAACACATCGCCGGAACCACCAGCAGCCCAGGCCATCGCGGCGCACGGCCGCCCGTCACCGCGCATCGAAGCAGGGCTAGCGAACACTTCCAAGGACCTTACGATCGGCACCACCGTGCTCAAGCACGCCCTTGACCTGATCGCGGACCCTGAAGCCCTCTACCATGACGCCGGTCCTGAGGTGCGCAGGAAACTGAACGAAACCTTCTTCGCCCGGATCTACATCGACGATCTGTGGGACTCGGCAATCCCGAAGGTCTGCGACGAGAAGGCGCCTGTGTTCGCCGATCTCCAAGGGCTCCAGGCGCACTCAGAAGTGCCACACGTTCTGGGCTAGCACATTTCGCCAGCTTCCGTTTCCTGGCCCCATGGACTTCATCGCGCGATCAGAGTCTGCCAGGCATAGCGAACCGTCAAACAGAGAAACACTATTGAACGTGCCGTCGGATAGCGGTACGCTAGTTGAGTCAACAACCCGCCGCACGCAGCAAGCTGCAGGAGGACAACCACAACCGCGGCTTTCGTCACCTGGTCACTATCCGACCATTCCCATCCGCCTGGAGCGAGCGCATTTGCGCGCCTTCTTAGGGATTCCGAGCAAATTCGACATCGCTTCGATGCCACATTCGGCGCTCGCATATAGGCTCGCCCGTCCCACAAGACGACCGCAAAAGGTGACCGACATCGTATTACCAGATATTCGAAATCCGCAGACGGGACTGCTCACTGTCACAGCAGGTGACCCGTCGATGAGGCACATTCCGAGCATCGTACATCCGATTGCTAACTCATCCGGATGCGCTGAGCGCACTCCCCGATCCATCAGAAGGTTACGAACTTGTCAAACAACAAGATGTACGGCGAACTTCTTCTCGATCTCAGAGAATTCGAATCAGGTTCACCGACGCTGAAATCCTGCGCAGAGCACTATGCGGCCGAACATCATGCAGTTTTTCCCGGATTGATATCTTTTCCGGGTCTGCGCATTCTTCAGGATGAGATAAGGAGGCTGCGAAGTGAAGGGGTCCGAAAAGAGTTCCTCATGGACTGCATGGAAGGCTCGCCGAGGCGTATGACCACCCTCGGCGGTGATGTCGTGGATAAGCTGTCTTCACTCATTCCCGGAATCTACCGTGACCCCTTGCTGCTGGACGTTATCGAGGCCACGTGTGGGGAACGTGTAATTCCCCTAGAAGATGACGTGGACCGATACGTTATCAATATTCTCGACCGCAAGGACGACACCTTCGGAGCTCATTTTGACGACTATCCGCTATCGGTCGTTCTGATTATCGAGGCTCCCCATCCGGAAGAGGGTGGATATCCCGAGTTGGTTCCACGGGCGAAGTCCGTATCGGAGCTGGAGACCGAACCTACCGTTCCGGTCCGGCTCGCCGCTGGTGATGTCTACGTACTCAAAGCCGACACAACGGCCCACAGGGTAGCACCGCTACGTTCCGACCGTGAGCGCATAGCGATCAACCTCGCGTACACCACTCCCGATTTCGTCGCAAAACCCACCGAGTCGGCAAGCTTGCTCTATTCCCGGGAGCCGGTGGTCGGCGGTTTCACGGCCGCCCGCCGCCCAGTGGTCGAATCTCATAACGAATGGGACCTTTTGGAGGAAGTCATTGTCGGCGTCGCTGACGGCGCGATGTTCCCGGCGGAGACGCGGCGCATGATCGAAGCCACCATGCCTGCGGAGTATTGGGATCTCTTCACCCCGGGGCGCCCATTCCCGGAGGATATCGTTGCCGCTGCCCAGGATGAATTGGACAACTTTGCGTCTGTACTCGTTGATGAAGGAATCGTGGTCCGGCGCCCCGATCGCCTCGACCTGGCCGCAATCGGTGGCCACACCTGTGCGATGCCACGCGACTGTCTGATGGTGGCAGGTTCGGAGATAATCGAGGCGCCTATGTCGTGGGTGTCGCGCCGATCGGAAACGCTCGCATATCGCCCCTTGCTGAGCCGATATCAGGCGGAAGGGTCGCACTGGCATTCTGCGCCGCGAGTGCTCGAACATTCGAGTCTGCTGAACAACGATCCCTACGCAAAATGGGCCATCAACAACAGTCAGCCGGCCTTCGATGCGGCTGACTTCCTCAAGTTCGGCCGAGATATCGTCGCCCAACTGAGCCACGTGACCAATCAGGCCGGCATCGACTGGCTGAGCCACCACTTGGGAGAAGGCTACCGCATGCATGTGCTCGATACGAACGATGAACACGCGATGCACATCGATGCCACTATCATGCCGCTGCGTTCAGGATTGATGCTCTTCAACCCCGAACGGATCGATGTCTCGACGCTGCGCAATGCAGGATTCAGGGAATGGGAGCTCGTCCCGACGCCGCGCCCCGAGGCACGCGAACATCCGCCGCTGTTCATGACGAGTGGCTGGGTCAACATGAATTTGCTCGTTCTCGACGAAGGGCGCGTCGTGGTCGAGGAGCAGGACGAGAAGATGGTGGCGCTGCTCTCCGAACTCGGATTCAGGCCGATCAGGTGCCCTTTCCGGCACGTCCAGAGCCTCGGAGGTTCATTCCACTGCGCGACACTCGATGTACGACGTCGCGGTCAACTTCGATCGTATTTGCAGCCAATGTAATTCACAAATTCTCCCGCACCGGTTCACCATTAGGGGCTCGGGCATTGCCCGGCCCGCAGGTATGCGGCTCGAGTCTCATCGTCGCCGATGAGACTCGAGATCGCACCGGATTCGCGCCGAATGCACCAGCCCGCTGGGAGCTACTTGCCGTCAACAAAAATGACCGGTCGGTATCGCTTGAAGTTTCGATTGCTTTTACAGGGAAAGCAAGTCCAGAAATGCATGATCTATCCGCAGATCTGTTGCCGTCTTCCACGCCACCCGTGGTCCGCATCTATGCTGTGCGGGCGTTCGACGCAATGGCAAGTGCGACCATAAGCTTCGCAGTGCCACTGTTGGTGTTGATTTCGACCGGTTCTGCCAGGATGACAGGGCTGGCCTTTTTGCTGGAATGGGCGCCCCGCCTCGGAGCCTTCACCATCGCCGGTACCCTGGTGGAGCGCTGGGGTGCGGTGCGGGTGATCCGCATTGTCAATCTTTGTCGTACTGTCTGTCTGATGGTCAGTGGTGTGGCCTTTACGTTTCTACCGACGACGGGCGCGGCGCCCGTTTCGGTAACTCTTGTGTTCGGAACCATCTCCGGCGTGCTGGCCGAGTTCACCTACGTCGCGATGGAAACCCTCGGCGTGCAAGCAGGCCGCGAGTACAGTGTGCGGACGCATCGTATTCAGGCTGTGAATACCGGCATAGATCAGGTAGCACTGATTATTGGCCCGTTGTTCGTCGGCGTGATTCTGCCCCAGAGCGCCCCGACGCTACTGTATGCGGTTGCCGGTTTCGCGCTTGCCGCAAGCGTCGCGACGTCGCGCATGCGCGCACCGGCGGCGCCTGCCGAATCCGGCGTTTCTGACATACACGCAGGGTTCGGCGCGGTGCTGCGTACCCCTGCGCTGCTGTGGCTCCTGGTCGGTTTCATGGCTTCGAACTTGAGTACCGCCGTGCTGCAAGCAGCGACTCCGGCCCTGCTTCTCGTCCAACGTCACAGCTCGCCGGCGGCAGTCGGAGCGCTGTGGACCGCCGCCGCCATCGCTTCGCTGCTGGCGGTCGGGATAGCCCGGCCTGCGATCGGTCGCTGGAGCGTACGCGGTGTCGGCGCGGCGGCAGCCGCGTCCTCTACTCTTGCGTGCCTGCTGATTCCGGTACTGCCGGGAATCCTAGGCTACACCCTGGCCGCAGTAGCGTTCATGGCGGCAGACGGCGCGCTGACCGTTGTGCTACGGACGCTGCGCAGCCGGTTGCTGCCGATAAAGGGCTTCAGTTCGGCACTGTCCGCCTCGGTCCTCATCGTGCTTCTGCCGATGCCGGCGGCCGGGATACTGGTAAGTGTCGTTCCTGCGCACAGCCTCACCGCACTGTTCCCCGCCTGCGCCGTTCTGCAGGGCATTTTTCTGTACTACTGTTTCCGTCCCGCGACAGGCGGCTGTCGGCGTCGTATCGGCACTGGAGCATTACCGCCCGCCATTGATCCGGCGACGCCGGAAGCAGCACACACCACCTTGAGCTGAGCAGTTCAGCGGCGCGACTCCCCCAATGCCTGACCAGTTCCCCCACCCTCGTCTCGATAGGCTCGTAATGTCCGAAAATGCCCGTCCCGTAATCATCCTCGTCGGGGGTCGCGACCAACTCACGCGCGGCTTCTGTCTGGAGTGGTTGGCGGCCCACTATCGGGTCGCTTTGATCGTCGCCCAGCCCCCCACGTGGCAATGCGATCTGATCGTCGACTACGAGGTGGCCGATCAGATCGCCCCGGCGGCGGTAGTGGCTGCCGGAGCGGCGCTCGCCGGCCGCCATTCGATCGCCGGTGTACTGACGTGGGACGAATATTCGGTGGTCGCGGTCGCCGCCCTCGGTGCAGAACTCGGCTTGCGTACGAACACGGTCGTCGCTGCGACTTCGTGCCGGGACAAAGCGACCGCTCGTCGACTGCTGGCAGAACAGAGGGTCGGATCCGCCGAGTCGATACCGGTCAGCACTCTGGACGAGGCAGTCGCAGCAGCATCCATCCTCGGGTATCCTGTAGTTCTCAAGCCAACTTCGTACGCCGCCAGCATCGGCGTCATCCGAGTCGACGCCCCCGAAAATCTCACAGCCGCATGGAAATTCACCTCCGGCCATGTGCGACACCAGGGACCGGAAGGCAGCGGCGCGCTGGTCGAGGAATATCTGGATGGACCGGAATTCTCAGTCGAATGCGTCACGATCTCGGGTTGTCCGACGGCCCTCGCAGTCACCCACAAGGAAGTCGGGATAGCTCCCTTTTTCGAGGAGTTGGGGCACACCGTCTCGGCCGACGATCCGCTCCTGCCGAAACTCGCCCCGGTTGCCGAGGCCGCAATTCGCGCGCTCGGTCTCACCGATGGTGTGGCACACGTGGAGATCCGGTGCACTACACGGGGCCCGCGGATCGTGGAGGTCAATCCCCGGCTGGGCGGCGACATGACCGCTATGCTGGTCCGCCTCGCCACCGGACTCGACCTACCACGCATCGCGGCAGATGTCGCGTGTGGCCACACCCCTGATCTCACCCCGAGGTCACTTGGCACGGCCGCGGTCAAGAACATCTATGCCACCGCCGACGGGGTACTCACCGCACGGGATCTCGACATGGTGCCTGGTCCGCGGTATCCATGGCTCCAGCAGGTGGGCTGGTTGCGGGAGGTCGGCGACCGAGTGTTCCTGCCTCCGAACGGTGATCTCGACACCGCACGCATCGGGTTCTTCATCGTCACCGCCGACGATCAGGCACAGGTTCACGAGCGCATCGGTGTGGTCACCGACCAGCTCACGGTGACAGTGACCGACGCCTCGATAACGACGTCGGACACGATCGCGCCGGTGTAACTTGCCCCCTGACCTGCAAAGGGGGAGGTCACCGGCGCAATCGATGTTGCTGGTTTGGGGACGAAGTGCTGGGCGCGGTCACATACTTACAAGTCCCCTATCGGCCGGACGGTCCACTCCGCCGGACTCCGACACCCGCTCCGGTCCCGCACGGCGATCGGCCGGCTCATCACCCGCCGAGACATCTACCTCCGCGAGAAACACTGTGGCGGAAGTTGTATGAAACTTGCGCCCGCGCAGACGAGCTTGCGTACATCGCAACGTAACCGGATCCAGTGCAAACGCATCCCGGCGCGTGGTGTCTATAGCTGATACTCACCCGGCGGGGTGCGACGCAACCTTCCGCAGATTCTGACCGGGGCCCGCGAATCGAATCCCGGATTCATGGACGCTTATTCTGACTTGCAGGGCCGCTGGGCGGCCGCAGGCGCAGGTGAATCTCCATCCGCGAGAGGAAAGTTCGGCGCCGACCAGGGCCGGGGGCGCGTCATCTGTTCCTGCCTCCGGCTACGGCGAAACAGTGCCCGACGGCTATCTCGTGCTCCGGTCAGACACCAATCGAATTGATGTTCCGCTTCTACGGTGTCGGGCCCGCGGTGATGAACAAGCAATGGCACCTCGAGGACCCGGAGATCATCGAATCCGAAGAAATAGCCGGCCAAACGTGACACGACCCGGCTGCGCACGCGCGGTTCGACCCCGAAGCCTCGACGCCGACGTGTCCCGAGGCCCGCTACGACCGCGGGCCTGCTCGTCGCGGATTGCGCATCTCGAACCGGGGTGCGCACCAACTCGATCGAGTACCACCGCCGACGGGTCCACTCACCTATAGGATTCCGCGCAGCAGTCGCCGTCGCCTTGCAGTCGAACAGCGCCCCGCCGAGCCAGATCCTCAGGTAGACATCGTCTTCGCCCGAGTGCCATGTCGCAGTCGGCATCCTATCTACCGCCTTGCTCGTCGAGTTGCTGATGAGGGAATCGCTTAGCCGTACAGCGCCTTCCATGCCTTGCCGCGGAGGAAGGCTGCGTAACTTAGTTGGGCGAGACCCCAGTTATGATTCCGACGTCCCCTTGCTGGTCGACATCATTGGCGACCGCCGACGCCTTTGTCGGTTGGGGGCGGTAGACCACCCGGCGTGCTCGGCCCGCTGGCCCGATCCGTGCGAATCCTTCGCGTTCACAGACTCACACTCTCGTCGCTTGCGCGGAACGGTAGAACTACCTAGACAGCTACCTAATCCAGAAGACGTGTCGGTGCTGTAGCGGCCTGTGGGGTGGACGCCGTAATGCGGTCCAGTGATTGGCCATTGGCCCTAGCTGCGGTGTCCGGTCGCGGGCACGCTGGGGCAGTGCTGGTTCGTCGGTTGATCGCGTTGTATGCCGGATTGTGGTTGTACGGATTCTCGATGGCGGTGATGGTGCGGGCCGACCTCGGGCTGGATCCCTGGGATGTGTTCCATCAGGGTGTGGCGCGGCACGTGCCGATCAGTTTCGGCGCCGTTACCGCGTTGAGGGGCATCGTGGTGCTGATGGCCTGGGTTCCCCTGCGGCAACTGCCCGGCCTCGGCACGGTAAGCAATGTCGTGGTGATAGCCGTGTCCGTCGATGCCGGGCTGGCATGGCTGCCGTCGTGGGACGCGCCCGCGGTGCGGATCGGCGCCATGGCTGCGGCGGTCGTGCTGAATGCGGTGGCGAGTGTGTTGTACATCGGCGCAGGGATGGGTCCGGGCCCGCGGGATGGCCTGATGACTGGACTGGTTCGACGCACCGGTCGACCGGTGGGGGGTGGTGCGTACGGCGATCGAGATGACAGTGTTGCTGACGGGGTTTCATTCTCGGCGGCAGCGCCGGCATAGGAACCTTGGTGTACGCCTTCGGGATCGGTCCGCTGATCCATGTGATGATCCCTGTGGTGAACCGATTCCTGCCGGGGTTCGCGAAGCCGACGCCTGTCGTCGATGAGGCGGCAGAGGTTCCGGCTGCGTGCCGGGCAGCCCGAGATCCCTTCGCATTCGGTCCGCCCCTCGCTGTCATGGTGACGACTCCCTGCCGTCTGATACGACAGCCACTGCGCCTGGAGAACGTGGTGGTTCTATGTGAAAAACCGCGTACTCAACGGCGATACCTTCTACGTCAAGGGATCCTGACCAGCAAGGGAGTGACTGAATGAGCGAGACCGGGACCGTCGACGTCAGCGACCACCAATTCCTGCTCACCGGCAGCGACACCGACACCAGCGATGTCACCGCCGAGGGCACTCTGGACTGGACCGGTCCCGGCTTCCTCACCGTGCTGACCGGCATCGCCCACGGACCCGCCACCCTCACCATCGAAACCACCACAGGGGAGCCGGACTCGGCCGAGTGGGAGACCGTGGAGGAAGCGGTGATCGACACCGCCACCGAACTGCTGGTCGCCGGCATCGACGGTCGTGTCGCAGGCGAGTTCACGCCGATCTCGCCCGGTCGCTACCGCATCCGCGTGCACGCTCGCGGCCGCGACACCGACTTCGACGGCACCAGCACCGAGCCGGTCGAGCAGTATCTCGTGCAGCTCACTACTACGACCGAGACACCGGGCTCGGTCGTGGGAATCCGCAAGACCGACAACGCTTACACTCCCGCTGCCAAGACTCTTCCCGAGGTCGACTACGAACACTTCTACGCCCCCGGCCCCGACGGCACGCTGACCAAGGTCTCCATCGACAGCCCCGCAGCGCAGGCGGTCTTCGCGTCACGGGGGCACTGGGGCGGGCGCCCACCGAGCGGGCGCATCGCCGACGACCTCCTGCTGTCCTCACCAGCATCAATCATCGCCGACCTGGACCGCGACCTCATCGACGGCATCGACGTACTTCCCGACGAACACCTGCGCGCACTCGCGCGCTGGTGCGCCCGGCGAGCCTTCGACAAAGCCGGTCTCAGCAACATCGCCGACTTCCGCGCCGCACTCGACGCCATGGATCGCGCCACCACGCCACCGGCGGAGTTCGCCAACCTCTCGCTGACCAACCGCAGGCTGGAAACCGACCCGGCGATTCCACTCACGATCGCTCCCGGCATCGCCGGGGCAACAGATTTCGTACCGCAGTACGAGGCCGCCAGAACCTACATGTTCGCCGTCAGCGACGACCTCCCCGCGATCAAGGCCGCGCTCGAAGCCGTGCGCTCCGGCATCGCCACATACGGCCGCGACTACCCCGAATTGATCAGTCGACTCCGCACCGAATTCCTACCTCACAAGCTCGCCTGATCGAACCGCCACTGTCCGCAATTTCAGCGTGAAAGCAACCTGCCGGCCTGCACCCACGGACGAGCACAGCTCGCACGCCGAAACAGGCTGCGCGCAGCGATCCCAGGAACTCACTGCACCGGGGCGATGCCCTCCGCGGCGATGAGCAGCCGCAGCGGCCACCCGTACGGGTACGGACCGGTGCGCCTAGGGCTTGTATCGAAGTGGTGAGGGCGGGCGTGTGGCCCGCCCTCATTCGTGCCGCAGCCACTGGTTGATCGCCGCGACTGGACCGTGGCCAGGTAGCGGACAGCGAGTTT
>NZ_BAFQ01000286.1 GCF_000308375.1 Nocardia aobensis NBRC 100429
CCGATGGCAAGCCCTGCCCGCCGCCGACCGGCCCCGACCGGCCGCCCCCTGCCCCCGCCGCCCGGCGCCTGACCGACGTCGTGACCGACCCGGAGCCGGGTGAACCCGCGCGACACGGCTTCATCGTCGTCGTGCCGCGACAAGCACCCGGTTGCCGGTAGGCGGCGGGTTCGCAGTCCGCTAACGGACGATGTCGTAGCGGGCACAGGCGAATTCACCGTTGCGCGCCAGTTCGGTCAGCTTCATCTCGACCCGGCGGGGCAGCAGTGGCTGTCCTGCCCCGAGTGTGATGGGCGCGATCGATACGCACACTTCGTCCAGCAATCCGTGGTCGGCGAACTGTCCCGCCAGCTCGCCGCCGCCGACGATCCAGATGCTCTTGCCCGCGGCGACGTCGGTCATCTCCTTGTGCACCACGGTGATCGGCTGCTGCGTGTACCGCACGTCGGCATCGTCGGTGCGCGGGTCGAAGTCGCGATGGGTGAAGACCCACGCGGGCATCGAGTAGGGCCATTCCATACCGGGATGATTGTCGACGATCCATTGATAGGTGTTGGCGCCCATGGCGATAGCGCCGATGTCGGCGATGAACGCGTCGTACCCCATCGGGCCGTCGTTGTCGACCTGCCGGGTCACCAGCCAGTCCAGTTGGTGGTCCGGTGTGGCGATGAATCCGTCCAGGGTGGTGGCGGTGTAGTACACGGTGCGGGGCATGGTCATCCTCTCCTGCGCAACCACATGATGGGGTCGCCGTTGTCGTGTTCGGTTGTCCGATAGGGGAATTCGCTGTCGATCCACTGGCGCACCAGCAGTCGCCGGTAGGCCGAATAGGTGAGCACGTGGGCGATCACGGAGCCGAGAACGAAACTTTCCGGCGGCTCGCACAGGGCGTCGATCAGGGTGTCGTCCCAGCCGCCGCGACGGTCGATGTCGCGGACGGTATCCAGCCACCGCGGCACCGTCTCCTCGAATCGCCGTGTCAGCTCGGGGAGGTCGTCGGATCCGCGGTTGGGTTGCTCGGTGCCTTCGATGGCGGCCAGCCACACCTGTTTGGTCCATACCAGGTGTGCGAGGACGGTCGCGATCGACGCATCCGGTCCGTCCCACGCCAGTACCGCCGCGGTCGAACGCTGCCGCCGGTACCGGTGCTCGTCCAGGCCCTTCGCGATGTCGAGGAGTTCGCGCGTGTCCTCCACGTCGTGGTGCAGCAGCAGCGATGTCGGATCCATATCGTGTCTGCCTTTCGGTTCGCCCTCCACCCACAGCGACATCGGCGGGTGGAAATGGATCCCGTTCACCGCGGGGAGCCAGCGGGTGCGCGTGGCGGCCGGCGTCGCGCTCGGCGGATGTCCGTAGGCGCGGCTGTAGGCCCGGCTGAATCCCTCCACCGAGTCGTATCCGGCGGCGAAGGCGACATCCGTCACCGCCGCCCCGCCACACAACTGCCATGCTGCGCGCTCGAGCAGCACCCGCCGCCGCATCGCCACCGGCGACTCGCCGGTACCGCGCGAGAATTGCCGGGAGAAGTGATAGGGCGAGACGAACGCGCCCTGCGCCATCGCACTCAGCGTGGTGTTGTTCTCGTCGAGAACGGAATCGAGCAGTTCCCGTAATCGGTCACGTCCGGTCGTCACACCGTTCAGTGTGGTCGGCGCGGGTCATGGCGCGCTTGACCGATCTTGCGCATGTCCGCGTGAACCGGCTCCGCGCCGTGCATTCACACCCGGTAGTGCCGGCGGGGGCCGTATCCGGGCGGGCCGTATCCGCGGCGGTGATGGATGAACAGGAAGAACAGCGCCGGGAAGACGAAGAACGGAATCATATGAGTGGTGGCGACGATCACGACCGCGACCACCACGGCGGCCAGCAGCAGCGCCGGGAACACCGGACGCGCGCGCCGGGGCTCCCGCCGCGGTCGGGCCGGCGGGGCGGGTTGCGGACGCGGCAGGTCGCTGAAGAGGACGACCAAGTCGGCGGCGGTCTTCGCCGCGTAGGCACGGCTCACGCGCTCGTCGTATTCGTCGAGCTCGAGGCGTCCGGCCGCGAAATGGTCGCCGAGGGCGGCCGCGGCCTGTTCACGTTCGGCCGTGCCGATGCGGACGCTCGGCGACCCGAACACCGCGGGGTCGAAATCGGTCATGGCAACCGCCTCACCGGGGAAACGAAATCACGATGCACCCAGCGTAGGACGCTTCGGCGAATCGTGCCTGCGTCCGCGGGCGTATCCGCGGCTACGCCCCGCGACGGATCGGCGTGTATCGCTCGCGCGGACGGTGCCGGCGAACCCGGATGAGAAACGGAAAATACCCGGAAGCCTTGCCGTGAAACACTATTCACCGCATCGGCGCAGGTCGCGAAAGTGTCGGATTTCGCACAGCCGCAGGCGGCGGCGAGCTGCGGATTCCCTCGGTAGCGTGGCGGAAAGCCCGAGATACGAGCAAGCCCGACATACAGCCGTCGCGAGGAGTTGGAAGCCTTGGAGGAGGTACTTCGGCCGCTGGTGGTCTTCGCCGCGACACTCGCGGTCACCATTTCGATCGGCGCGGTGGTCGACCGCCTGTTGAGTCACGCCGCGCAGAAGCATCCCGCTAACCGACTGCCCGGTCTACTGCGTCGCATCCACCTGCCGCTGCAGGTGTTCCTGGCGACGATTGCACTGCATTTCACCTATCCGCTGGCAGAGATCAACCTGCGCCACGACGCGGTCGTGCTGAACGTCCTCGCCGCGGTGGCGATCCTGTCCGCCGCCTGGGTGGTGATGCGCGCCGTCGACGCGGTCGCCGAGAACATGCTGGACAAATACGCTCATCGCACCAGCGACATCGCCAAGGTGCGGCGGCTGCATACGCAGCTGACGCTGGTCCGGCGCATCATCACCACGGTGCTGGCGATCACCACCGCCGCGGTCGCGATCCTGCTGCTGTTCCCGAACCTGCGTACCCTCGGCACCTCACTGCTGGCCTCGGCCGGCATCATCGGCGTGATCGCCGGTGTCGCCGCACAGTCGACGCTGGGCAATCTGGTGGCCGGCCTCCAGATCGCGTTCGGTGATTCGGTGAAGATCGGCGACACCGTGGTGGTCGAGGGGGAGTGGGGCACCGTCGAGGAGATCACGCTGTCGTTCCTCACCGTCCGCATCTGGGACGACCGCCGGCTCACCATGCCGGTCTCGTACTTCAATTCCAAACCGTACGAGAACTGGTCCAAGGGTGGCCCGCAGATCACCGGCACGGTCTTCCTCTACCTGGACACCAGCACGCCGGTGGCCGAACTGCGGGAACATCTGCGCGACTATCTGCGCACCCGGGACGATTGGGACGGCCGCAGCTGGAATCTGCTGGTCACCGACAGCACCCCCTTCGGCATCCAGGTCCGCGCCTCCATGTCGGCCCGCAATGCCGACGACGTGTGGACGCTGCGTTGTGCGGTGCGCGAGGAACTGCTGGCCTGGCTGCGCAACGAACACCCGGCCGCCCTGCCGAAGATCCCGACCAGCGTTGTCGAACGCGAACATGCGATGGCCGAGTAGCCGCCTATAGAGTCGTGGAGTGCGCGAATTCCGCTTCGGAGTCAACTTCCTCAATCCCGGGTCCGCCGACGAGTGGGCCACGAAATGCCGGCGGGCCGAATCGCTCGGCTACGACGTGCTGTTGGTTCCCGACCACCTGGAACTCCCGGCGCCCTTCCCGTCGGTGCTCGCCGCCGCGCAGGCCGCCGAACGCCCGCGGGTGGGCACCTTCGTCCTGAATGCCGCGTTCTGGAACCCGGTCCTGCTGGCCCGCGACGTGGTCAGCACCGCCCAGCTCACCGGCGGCCGACTCGAGCTCGGCCTCGGAACCGGTTATGTGCGAGACGAATTCGAGGAAGCCGGCATCGATTTCGGCACCCCGCGGACCCGCGTCGACCACCTCGAGAAGACGCTGACCGAACTCCGGCGGCTGCTGCCCGAACCGCATCCCACCATTCTGCTGGGCGGCAGCGGTAACCGCATGCTGCGGCTGGCCGCCCGCCACGCCGACATCATCGCGTTCACCGGTGGCGAATCCGTCCCCGGCGCCACCGACGGCTCGATGCGCCTGTCCAGTGCCGAGACGGTCGACGAACGTGTTGCCGCGGCACGGCGTTTCGTCACCGAGTACGACCGCGATCCGGAATTCAACATCCTGGTCCAGCAGGTTGTGGAAACACATGACCGCAAGGCCGCCGCCACCGAGATCGCCGCGCAGATGGATCATTTGAGCGTCGCCGAGGTGCTGGACGCGCCGACCCTGCTGATCGGCACACCCGCCGAGATGGCCGATCAGGTGCGCGAACGCCGGGAACGCTACGGGTTCTCCTACGTCACCGTATTGGAGCCCGCGATGGAGGGGTTCGCCAAGGTGATGCGGGAAGTGCGGGGCTAGTGCACGACCGACAGGTGCGGACCGACCTGCGCCTCGCCGAGGACTTCGGCGAGAAGCCATGAGGTCCACCGCAGTTCGTCGGTGAGTTCGGCGCGCCCGAACCCCGCGCTGTGTGCCCGCGCCACGGCCTCCGCGAGCAATCCGGGGGCCTCGCCGGGATATTCGGCGACCGGCTCACGGTCGTGATCCAGCGTCCGGGTCGGTTCGAGAATGTGCATGCGGGGCCCTCGGTCCTGGCCGATCCGCCTGATCACCTCGGTCGGCACACCCCACTGCCGTGCCAGCGCCGCCGGGCTGGGGAAGTGGATCGGCGACGGAAACAGCTGATCCATGTCATCGGCGGGAACCAGCAGTTCGGCGGCGAACCGGTCGGCTTCCTCCGCCTGCGTCCGGTCTCCCGGCAGCGGGCAGGGGTGCAGTAGCAGATGGCCGAGTGCGCGCGCACACGCGAACCGGTAGCCGTAGACGCATTGCGTGTGCCGGGCGGCCACGACGATCAGCGAGCGCCCCCAGGTGTGCGCGGCGTAGGTGCCGACCCGAGCCATGGCCGCACTCGTCGCCGGCGCGAAGGCCACCACGATGCCGCGCGCCTCGAGTGTCGCGCCGAGATGCGCCAGCGGACCCGGTGCGATGCCCCAGTGGTCGCGGAGCAGGCGCGCGGCGTCGGCAGGCGCGGCTCCTTCTTCGAAGGCAGGGAGGTCGAGCGCCGGGAACCGCATCCGGCAGGCCAGCGTATACGCCAACTCCCAGAGGTATTCCGCGAATGCCACCGCCTTCGCCCGATCGGATGCGGTGGCCGAACCGGGATCGTCGAAATGCAGGTCCGCGGCGTCGATCCGGCACATCGGGCGTCCGGTGGCGAAGTAGTCGACGGGGACTTTCAACACCCTGGCCAGGTCGGCCGGAACGTCCGGATCGGGCTGTACGGCGCCGATTTCGTACTGTTCGACGACCGCGGCGGACAGGCCTGCCGCGTCCGCCAGTTCGCCGACGGACAGTTCGGCCCAGCGCCGCGCCTGCGTCAGTCGTATCGGCTCGAACGCCGACGCGACGAACCCGAACGGCTCGCCGGCCCGTTCGGTGAGGAGTTTCAGCCCGCGTCGGTCCTGCCGACCGTCACTGTCCACCCGAATTGTTTACCGCATCGCCGGTCGCTGCGGGGGATCCGACCCGAAGAAAAATTCGGTTTCCGGCGAAGCGGACAAACTGCTGCGCGGCGAATCCTCCGGCTATTCAGGACATTTCGCCCGGCATGACCGGCAGCAGTTCAGGGCGTTTCGCCGGCCGGCCGTCACCGGTCGACACGCCGCGCAGCCGCCGCCACACCCACGGGCGCAATGTCGCTGCCACCCAGGCGAGTTCGCCGACCGCACCGGCCGCGCGGAAACGCTCGGAGTCCTCCGGCGGCAGCGCCCAGTTGTGATCGGCGCCGTCGAGACCCAGTGCCTCCGCGGCGGCCAGCGCGAAGCGTTCGTGGCCCAGTTCGGAGCCGTGCAGCCGGTCCGCGCTCCACATGCGCAGATCGACCATCGACGCGGCGCCGAACAGATCGACCAGGCGCAGGCCGTACCGGCTCGCGCACAGGCGAATTCGATCGTTGATCAGGTCGACGCGTGGTCCGATGTAGCGGGCGGCCAGCGGCACGATGCGGCGCACATCGGGAAAGGTCGTCGTCACCACCGTTGCGCCGCAGGCGGTCAGCTTCGCGTACAGCTCCTCCATGAGATCCAGCGCCGCGGCGAAATCGGTGCCGGGAGCCGTGACATCGTTCATGCCCGCGCAGATGCCGATCAGATCCGGGTCCATCGCCAAGGCGGCGTCGAGTTGTTCGTCCCGGACCTCCGCGAGGCGGCGACCGCGCACCGCCAGATTGGCGTACCGGATCTCCGGATTGTCCTGAACCAGGCGCTCGGCCAGCCGATCGGCCCACCCGCGCAGACCGGTGCCGTCGTCGCCGTCCCACAGCCCCTCGGTCTGGCTGTCGCCCAACGCGACGAAGCGTTCGTAGCGGTTCGGCGATGCCGCCGGACCGTCCGAACGGGGCGAGGACAACGTCGTCATGGCAGACCTCCGGGACGTGAAGAGGGTGGTGCGGGCAGCGGCACGGCGGGTCCACGGCCGCCATCGCCACGGCCGACCAGGCTACATCGGCGCTGTTCGGCGGAATCGGGGCGTCAGGGCCGCGGTGATCCGCACCACCGGAACGCTCACCGGGTCCCGATGGCCGGAACGACGGCACCACCTCACCCGGGCGTGCGCTATTACTCGACCCGAGTGGGCCGGACCACCGCTGAATCGGCCGGCCGCCTGTCCATCGGAAGGATTTCGCCGTGACCGAACTGGCCGAACTGCACCGCCGCCTCGCCCGGATCGAGGACGAACGCGCGATCGAGCGGATCATCGCCTCGTACGGCCCGCTGGTCGACGCGGGCAACGTCGCCGCCGCCGATCTGTGGTCGGCCGAGGGCACCTACGACGTCGAGGACTGGCAGATGCGCGGCCGCGCCGACGTCGCCGCGATGGTCGGCTCCGACGCCCATCAGGGGCTGATCGGGCGAGGCTGCCTGCATTTCCACGGGCCGGCGGTGGTCACCGTCGACGGCGACGAGGCGGTCGCGGTCTGCGAATCCGTCCTCGTGGTCCAGCACAACGGCCGCAATGTCGTGGCCCGCACCGGCGCCAACCACTTCACCCTGCGCCGGATCGACGGCCGCTGGCAGATCACCGCCCGCACCACCCGCACGGTCGACGGAGACCCGGCAGCCCGCGAACTGCTGACCGCAGGAATCGAGGCCGTGGCGCGATGAGTGGACAACTCGCCGGCAAGGTCGCGGTGGTGACCGGGGCCGCCGCCGGTATCGGGGCGGGGATCGCCCGCCGGTTCGCCGACGAAGGCGCGCGGGTGGTGATCACCGACCTCGACGAAACATCGGGCCGCACGGTCGCCGAGGAGAACGGCGGCCGATTCGTCGCGGCCGACATCCGCCACCGCGAGGACGTCGAAAACGTCGTACGGACAGCGGTTTCCGAATACGGCTCCATCGACATCCTGGTCAACAACGCCTGGGGTGGAGGAACGATCGGCCGCGTCGAGAACAAGTCCGACGAACAACTCGCGCACGGCATCGCCCTCGGCTACTACGGTCCGTTCTGGGCCATGCGCGCCGCCTTTCCGCATATGCGCAGCCGCGGGTGGGGGCGAGTCGTGAACATGTGCAGCCTCAACGGCGTCAACGCTCATATGGGTTCGCTCGAATACAACGCCGCCAAGGAGGCATTGCGCGCCCTGACCCGTACCGCCGCCCGCGAATGGGCGCCCACCGGCGTGACGGTGAACGCGGTCTGCCCGGCCGCCAAGAGCCGCAGCTTCCTGCGCGTACTGGGCGAACACCCCGAGATGGAAGCGATGGCGGACGCGGCAAACCCCATGGGGCGCATCGGTGATCCGTACGACGACATCGCGCCCGTGGTCGTATTCCTCGCCTCCGACGACTCGCGGTATCTGACCGGAAACACCCTGTTCGTCGACGGCGGCAGCCACATCAACGGCGTCGCGTGGACGCCGGATCTCGATGCCGCCGAACGGGATCGGCCGACGTAGACCGCTCACGCCGAGCTTCTCCGGCCGTATCCTCTGCACTCCCTCATGCGATGTAATACCTTGATAGACACAGGTTTTGGTAGCCAGGGGTGTGGCGGCTCCACCACGGACCCGCCCGGCTACGCCGGTAAGGGGGCCCGTGATGGCCGATATCGATTTCGAGCGGCGTCGCCACAGAGTGGCGCAACAGCTCGGCGAACTGACCGTACTCACGCCGGCCTGGCGCCGGTTCCTGTCGGTGCCGCTGATGCGCAACGGCTGGCATGTGCTCGTGGAACGCGAGAACAGCCGTTCGGATCGCTTCGACGCCTATGCCGTCGGCCCGGGCGGCGTCTTCGCCCTGGTCCTCACCGAGGTGGTGCCGTCGGCCGCGGAATTGCGCCGGATCCGGTGGCGTGCGGAGGAGACGTTCGCGAATCTCACCGCGGGCCGCACCCGGTATGTGCCGCATATGATCGAGGTGTTGCTGCTGATGGACGAGGCGGCCGACACTCCGGTCGAGGCCCGCTACGTCGCGGTCGATCCGGCCACCATCGCCGCGTGGCTGTTCGCCGAAGCGCGCCTGCCCGGCCGGAGCGCCCGGCAGATCGCGATGGCGGTGGCCGAACGCAACACCTGGTTCGCACTGCTGTCCGCGGACAGCACTGCGGTGCCCGAACCCCTGCCCGCCGACGGGCTTTTCGAGACGACGACACTGCGTGCGGACGAACCAGCGCGAGCGTTGAAGCGACCTTTCAGCGAATGGATGACGTTTCTCGACCCGGCCCAACTCGACCTCGTCTACCGAAACTACAACGGCCCCGCGCGATTCAGCGGTCCGGCGGGGACCGGGAAGACCGTCGTCGCCCTGCATCGCATGGCACGGATGTCCAAAGAAGGCGCCGGGCGGCAGCTCTTCACCAGTTTCGTGCGCACGCTGCCGGCCTATCACGAATCGGGCTTCCGGCGCCTCGCACCGCATGCGGGTGAGCGGGTGGAGTTCGCCGGACTCCACGCCTGGACCACTCAGTTTCTGCGCAGCCGCGATATCGGCTGCCGCCTGGGCAGCGGCGACAACGCCTTCTACCACGCCTGGCGCAACGCTCGCCGCCACCTCGAACCCCTCGAACCGAATCCGAGCTATTGGAAGGACGAACTGCATCGGGTGATCAAGGGCCAAGGTATCGATCGCGACCTCTATCTGAAGATCGACCGGGTGGGCCGAAACGGCCTGCGACTGGACAAAACGCACCGCGAGCTCGTCTGGACTCACCTGTACCTGCCGTATCAGGCGGCGCTGCAGGACCTCGCGACGGTGGATTTCAACGACGTCATCGATCTGGCGATCGACGAACTGCGCGCGGCGCCGCTGGACGCACCCTATGACCTGGTGGTTGTCGACGAAGTCCAGGACTTCACGCTGATGGAACTCAAACTTGTGCACCAGATCGCCGGTGGTACCTCCACCTCGCCGCTGTTACTGGTCGGCGACGGCCAGCAGCAGGTCTATCCCGGCGGCTGGCGCCTGTCCGATGCCGGCATCCCGATCGTCGGCCGCGGCGCGGTGCTGCGCACCAACTACCGCAATCGCGCGGCCGTGCACGACTACGCCAAGCGGGTCGACGCCACGAATACGGTCGACGACCTCGACGGCGCACCGGGCTTCGTCCTGCGCGACAGCGAGGTCGTAGTGCCGGGCGGTACCGCCCGCTCGGAAACCTTCTCGCGGTCGCGGGCCGAGGAGAAGGTGATCGCGGCGCTGACCGACTCCGGATGTCCGCACTCCGACGTCGCCGTGATCACCGACACCGACCGACAGGCCGAAAGGATCCGAGCAGCACTGCGCCGCAAGCGAATTCCCGCGGTCTCGCTCGAACACTACGACGGCACCCAGCACGATGCGGTGAAGGTGGGAACCGTGCATCGCGCCAAGGGGATGGACTTCGCCGCGGTGTTCCACCTCACCGACGCGCCGACCGCACCCGTCGACCGTTTGCGCGGCAGCGAGCGCGACCGGGCGGAGCTGGCGGCGCGGCAGACCATGGTGGCGCTGACCCGCGCCCGCGACCACATCTGGATCGGGCTGATGAAGAATTGACGCCCACGAGTCGGTCTTTCTCAGCTGAATCGGTTACCTTCGGCATCCATGACCGACGCATCACCGGGTCCGGCCGGGCCGCATGCCCTGCCGGAATCGACGCCCACCGCACCCGCCCGAGATCGCCGGCCACGACGCCTGGGCAAGGTCCGCCAGGTGGTCGTCTCGGTGATGCTGGCGGTGATGACAGCCATGGTGCCGCTGGCCTTCGCGCCCGCCATGCCCGCCTCGGCGGCGGTGGCGAAGCCGGGTGTGGAGAATGCGCCGGCCCGCGCGGCCGTCACCGATCTGGTCGGCGACCACCCGTGGTCGGTGGCCCTGCCCGCTGATTTCGCGGCCGAGGCGGGCTATCGACCGGTGGTCGAGAATGGGATTCTCGTCGATCCCGACGGAGACTGCTCATCGCCGATCCAGCTTCCCGCCGAGTTCACCGAGGCCTGCAAGGCTCACGACCTGGGCTACGACATGCTGCGATACGCCGAACAGCGGCAGCAACCGCTGCAGCCGTGGGCACGCCAAGCCATCGACGCCACCCTGCAGCGCCGCATGCACGCCGCCTGCGATACGCGCGCCGACACCGCCGCCCGCGCCCGCTGCGATGTCCTGGCGACGGTCGCCACCACGGGCGTCGACCTGAATTCCCGGCGGCAGAACTACGCCACCCCGGACCCGGAGTTTCTGTTCGGCGCGCAACTGTCCGGCGAACGGCTCAGCGATCAGCTGCTCCACTTCGGGGGTCCAGCCGCGGTCGGAGCGGTCTCGGCGGCGATCGTCGGCATCGTGGCGTGGCGGCGCCTGCGGCCGGCTCGCCTGGCGGCCCCGAACGCCGTCGCGGAAGCCGGTGCCGCCGGGTGACCGCTATGACAGTGGAGAGCACAACCCCCCGGTCCGACGCGACGACGAAGCCGCGCCGCAATCGGTCCCTCCACGTGCGCCCGCGCATCGATACCGTCGTCGCCGTCACCCTCGCCGTCGTGATGTCACTGCTTCCGGCAGTCCTGCCGCGCACCTCGGTATCCCAGGCCATCCTCACCGGTGTGCCGGTGGCACTCGCGATCGGAGTGGCCGGTTTGGTGCGAACGACTCTGGGCCACTGGCGTTTCGATATCGACGAACGCTTCGGCCGCCACCGCGTCCCGATCCTGCTGCTCTGCGGATTCGTGGTGACGGCGGTCGTCGTGCGCGCGGCGGCATGGCAGAACGGCCTGCACGCGGCCATGGGTGAGGCCCCGGTCGGCGCGGCGTACTGGCTGCGCTGCGCACTGGGCGCGGTGGCGATCGTGGTGTTCCTGGTCGGCATCGGACGTGGAATGCGCTGGGGGATAAGGAAACTCCTGCGACTCTGAGCCTGAAATCGCCAGGGTGTACCGTGAGAGCCGAATTCGCTGCGCCCGAGCTGACTTACAGCGCTGCCGCGACCTTCCATGCCGAGTGGATCGCGCCCTCGATGTAGTCGACCGATCCGGCGTCACCCACCACATGCATTTCGGGAACCAGCCCCGCCAGCGCGTCGGCCAGGGGCGCCTGTGCAGAAACACCCGAGGCGACCACGACCATGTCCGCCGCCGCCGTCGAAATCCGGTCGCCGACGCGAAATTCGACGTGCCGCTCGGTGATTCGCTGCACGGTCGCGTGCCGGTGAATGGTGACGCCCGCCTCGCCGACATGCCGAACGGCCGTCCACCGCCGAGGCATCGCCATCGGCACGCCCAGCTGCTGACCTTCCTCGAGTAGCGTCACAGCGCGTCCGCGTTCGGCCAGGAATTCCGAAAGTTCGAGTCCGACAAGCGAACCGCCGATCACGACCACGTTCTTGCCCATCGGCAGGAATCTGCGCGTCACCGATCGGATCGCGCCGGGGCTCTTCGTGACACCGGAAACCTTGCCCAGCTTCGCGACGGTGCGCAGCAACGGTGGCACCCGGGATACGTCTCCGACACCGGTCATCAAGGCGCGCAACGTATCACCGGTGTGCACGTGCGGCAGATCGCTGCCGGGGACCGCCGGTCGATCCCGCACCGCGCCGGTGGCGACAACGACCACGTCGGGATTCAGCGCCCGGATCAACGGCACGGTCGCCTCGGTCTTCAACCGGATATCGATGTCGAGTTGCTCCACTTGGCTCTTCAGCCAGTTCAGCAGGCGCTCGTTGTCCGGAGTGGTCAGACTGGAGAACCAGAGGGTGCCTCCGAGGCGATCCGCCTTGTCCAGCACCGTGACTCGGTGTCCACGCTCGGCCGCGAGACGGGCGACCTCGAGCCCGCCGGGACCGGCCCCGACCACGACGATACGTTTCGATGTCGTGCCGCGAACCAACGGAAGGACTCGCTCGTCGCCGAGTGCCGGGTTCACCGCACACAGCGGGGTGTCGTCCCAGAAGTTCTCCTGAACGCACGCATAGCAATTGATGCAGGGCCGAACGTTCTGCGGTGTCCCGGCACGCAACTTGTTTACCAATTCCGGGTCGGCGAGCAATTGCCGTCCCATCGCCGCGAAATCCGCCTTGCCCTCGGCGATGACCTTCTCACCGATCTCCGGCAATACCCGGCCGACAGTGATCACGGGAATCGAGACGGCCTTCTTCACCTCGCCCGCCAATTCCGTATAGGCGCCGACGCGGTCGGGCAGCGGCCCATCGGTGAAGTTGGAGAACGGGTTTCGGCCCCAGCCGGTGACATGAATCGCGTCCGCGCCGGCCGCCTCGAACAACGCCGATGCCTGCTTCGCCTCCTCGGTGGTCAGCGCATCGTCCTCACCGAATTCACGCCCCGCGATCCGTACCAGAACCGCCAGCGCATCGCCGACCTCCGCCTTGACCGCGCGAATCACCTCGACCGCCAATCGCGCCCGATTCACCAGCGAGCCACCGTATTCGTCGGTTCGCTTGTTGTCCGCCCGGCTCAGGAAGCCGCCGAGTATGTACCCGTGCGCGCAATGAATTTCGACGGCGTCGCCACCGGCCGCCTGCACCCGCCCCGCGGCCTCCGCGAAACACCGCACGACCCAATCGATATCGTCCTGTGTGGCTTCGCGGTAGGTCGCCTGCTTACCGCCCGTGACAGCCGCCAGCTTCTGCAATTCTTCCGGGGTGTTGTCGGCCAGCGCCGACATATCCGCCGAGCCGCGCGGCGCCGACGGAACCAGCAGCGGCCGCCCCTGCACGGTATCGATCCGGGCGATCTTCCCGTGATGCGTCATCTGCACACATAATTTGCTGCCCGCGGCATGGACCGCGTCCGCGAGTGCGCGGAGACCTGGAATGAACCGATCCTCGGACAGCCCGGGTTCCTTGGTGCTCGCACAGCCCACCGGGTAGGCGACGGCACAGCATCCGGTGATGATCAGCCCCGTCCCGCCGGCCGCACGGGCGGCGAAATGATCGATATCGCCCTGCTCGATCTCGCCGTCGTCGCAGAGGTTCATATCCATCGCGGGCAGAACGACGCGGTTGGGGACCGTCATCGGGCCGATCGTCCCGGGGGCGAGCAGGTGGGGAAAGGTCTGGTTGCGCGGCACGCGTCGACGCTAGAACTCCCGTGAGCGGGCCAGGGCACACCTCCCGATCACCGAGACATCGACCGTGTGCCGTCGGCGCCGACCCGGAAACGCACTACCCGATGTGCAGCAGCGCGGCGGCATTCTCCGCGAGGACTTCCGGTGCGCGATCGGTGGGGAGAACAACCCCGCGTTCGGCGGCGTCCAGTGGCTCGAGCGTGCGCAGTTGCGAATCGATCAGGGAGGCGGGCATGTAGTGGCCACGGCGGCCGGTCATACGCTCGATCAATTCCTCGCGATTCGCGGTCAAATGCACGAAGAACACCTCGGGCGCGGCGGTCCGAAAGATATCGCGATAGCTCCGCTTCAGCGCCGAGCACGCGATAACACCACCGGTCTTCTCGACCATGCGCTCGTGCAACCAGCGCCCCACCGCCGCCAGCCACGGTCCGCGATCCTGATCCGTCAACGCAATACCCGCGGACATCTTCGCGATATTGGCGGGGGAGTGCAGATCGTCCGCATCCGCGAACGGAATGCCGAGCCGGTCGGCAAGCAGACGACCGACCGTCGATTTCCCGGTACCGGAGACCCCCATCACCACCACACAGGTCGGGCGCATACGGTCGGTCACCAAGGCACGGTAACCGACCCGGGCACCACAGCCGATCATGGGCGGACATTCGTCGAGTCCTCCCGCAGACAGGGGGGCGTCGCTCCCGATTTCGCCGGTGCGTGCGACCGGAGCTGATCCCGGTGCGGTCAGCGAGGTAGCCGATCTCCGCTCTCGCTCGGGTCCGTGGCGCCGGGCTGCCACCCTGGTGGCCCGAACAGATATCCGGCCCATTCGCGAATTCGTCTGGTGGAGCGTATATCTCGCCACAGCGCGCCGAATTCGTAGTACTGGAGTGTGAGGACGTTCGAGCTTTCGATGTTCTTCGTGAGCCCGTAGGTGGGGCGGAAGGTTTCGGCGCGAAAGGTGCCGAACATGCGGTCCCAGAGGATCAGGATGCCGCCGTAGTTGCGGTCCAGATATTCCCGATCGCTGGCATGGTGCACGCGATGATGGGACGGCGTGTTGAAGACGAATTCGAACCAGCGGGGCAGCCTCCCGATGGTCTCGGTGTGCACCCAGAACTGGTAGATCAGGTTGAACGACCAGGCCGTGAAGATCATCCACGGCGGCACGCCCAAGAGCGGCAGCGGCACCCAGGCCAGGAGTTCGAACCACGGATTCCACTTCTGACGCAGCGCGGTCGCGTAGTTGAAGTACCGGCTGTTGTGGTGCACCTGATGCGCCGCCCACACCACCCGGACGCGATGCGCGAGGCGGTGATAGGCGTACCAGAGCAGATCCACCGCGAGCATGACCGCCAGCCACGACAGCGGATTGCGCGGATCGACCTGCCACGGCGCGTGCACGTACAGCACGGCGTAGCCGATGAGTGCGGCGAATTTGGCGGCACCGCTGATGAACAGGGAGACGAAACCCATGGCCAGGCTGGTTCGCGCATCGGTCACGTCGTAGCCGGCGCGGTCTTCGGCATGACCGCGCAGGGCGGCGATCTCCAGGACCATCGCGAGCACGAAGAACGGCACCGCGTAGGTCACCGGCTGGTTGATCTGTTCCCACAGGGTCATCGCAGGCACTCTCCGGAACGGCTATATGACCCTACGGTCACTTCAATGGAAGTGACCGTAGGGTAAGTTCGGGCGCATGTCAACGGCCGCCGGACTCGGAACCAAGGGCATGCCCGCGCAGGACCGCCGCGAGAAGATCCTCATCGCCGCCATGCGGGAGTTCGCCGAACGCGGGTTCGCCGCCGTATCGATGGTGTCCATCGCCGGGCGCGCGGGCATCTCCAAGGCGCTGGTCTATCAGCACTTCACCTCGAAGGAACAGCTCTACGCGGAATGCCTGACCGCCCTGGCCGACCCGCTACTGGAACGCCTCGACGACGAAATGAACCCCGCCACAGCACCTTTCGCGATGCCGGGTAACGCACTGCGCGGCCTCTTCGACACCCTCGGCCCCGACCGCACCGCCTGGCGGATCATCCACGACCCGACCGCCCCGGCGACCGGCGCGGTAGCGGATCTGGTGCACGGCTGCCGCAACCGGATCGCCGCACACGCCGACTCGGGCGTGCGCCGGTTCCTCGGCGCCCTGGGCGACACCGACGAACGCGATATCGAAGCGCTCGCCGGCATCTGGACCGCCGCGGTCGACGCGGTAATGGCCTGGGCGCGCGCACATCCCGAAGAATCCGCCGACGACCTGACCACCCGCTTCACCCGCCTGATCGACATCGTCTTCTCGATCGGCGCAACACGCTGACGAGGCTCGTGTAGAACCGCGGTTCCCGGAGCGCGCGCGTTTCCGGTCCAGGGGACCCGAAACAGGGAGGATCCGATGACGGCAATGGGCCCGGACCCGACGGGCGCATCCCCGCAGGCAGGCGAGGACCGCTCGACAGAAATTCCGCCGCGGTATCGCATGCGCGACCTCTGGATCATCCGCCACGGCGAAAGCCGGGCCAATGCCGCGTTCAATGCCGGTGCCGACGAGCCCTTACCGGGAAACGACTCCGACGTCGAGCTGACGCCCACGGGATACGAGCAGGCCGCTCGGCTCGGACGGTGGCTGGCCGGCCTGAGGCCGGATCGGGCGCCGCAACTGGTGGTGTGTTCGCCGTATGTGCGCGCCCAGCAGACCTGGGCGACGATGGCCCGCGCCGCCGACGGCATCACCGAAGGGGCCGGAGCCGTACCCGCCGTGACCGACGAACGCTGCCGTGATCGCGAGATGGGGATCTTCGAATTGCATACGCCGCAAGCGATTCGACGCCGAGCGCCGCAGGAGTACGAGCGCCGCGCCCGCCTCGGCGAATGGTTCTATCGTCCGCCGGGCGGGGAATCGCCGGCCGATGTCGCGCTGCGGATGCGCGATCTGCTCACCGAACTCGACCGGACCACCGCCGAGCGGATTCTGATCGTCGCGCACGACGCGGTCGTCGTCACCGCCGCGCATGTCCTGGCCGGCGTGGGCGCGCCGCCCCCTGCCGAACTGCCGCCGGTGCCCAACGCCTCGATCACGCACTGGCACAACAGCGAGAGCCGTCTGCGGCTCACCACATGGGGCAGGGATGCGATGCCGGGGACGACTGCCGACTGAGCGACCGAATCCGCGAACGCGCGTTCAGGTGAACAGCTGGGCACGCGCCGCGGTCAGCGCCACCCTCGCGGCGGCATCGGCGGTGCTGTCGTCTACCCGCTCCCCGGTGATCAGTACGCGGAAATAGATCGGCGCCACAAGCGTTTTGATCATCTCCGCCGGATCGGTGCCCTCGGGCAGCTCCCCGCGAGCGACCGCCCGCGTCACGACCGGCAGCGTCTGCCGGATCCGATCGCGGAAGACGTGCCGTGCGGAGTTCGGAGGCGCGGGCAGGCCCGCCGCGGTGGACACCATCACCGCCAGAATGGCCCGGCCGGAGGCGCTGGTGGTCCACGCGACCAGGCTGCGCGCGAGCGCGCGGAGATCCTCGTCGACCGACCCGGTATCGGGGATGGGGATTTCCGTCGCGACACTCTCGGCCAGCGCCTCGGCGATCAGGCTGTCGCGATCGGGCCATCGCCGATAGACGGTGGTCTTGTGCACGCCGGTGCGCTGGGCGACGTTGTCGATCGTGAACGCGGCGTATCCCCGTTCGCTCAGCTCGTCGACGGTGGCGGCGAGCACGGCGGCGCGGACCTTCGGCCCACGTCCCAGAGGCGCGGACGAACTCATTGCAACTCCTA
Source organism: Nocardia aobensis NBRC 100429 (assembly GCF_000308375.1). Taxonomy (GTDB): domain Bacteria; phylum Actinomycetota; class Actinomycetes; order Mycobacteriales; family Mycobacteriaceae; genus Nocardia; species Nocardia aobensis. Next base: position 17,375 of record NZ_BAFQ01000286.1, read on the forward strand.
GTTGCGATATCGCGGACGGGCGGGCATCCTGACGATATCGCAACTCGATGTTGCGATATTCCGATGGGAGTCTCGATGCTGTCGAAGTCCATCCGGGGAGCCGCACTCCTGTTCCCCGGTCTCCTGGCCGGAGCGTTCGGCTACGGCGCCGTCAACGTGCTGTACGCGTTTCGTGAAGTGCCTCTCGAGGTCCGGTTCACGTTTCACGTCGCGCTCATGCGAGTCAACGGTCCGGTCATGCAATCGCTGATGGCGCTGGCGGTGCTCGCCACCCTGGTGCTCGCGGTGCAATCGCGGGGAGGGCGGCGCCGGGTCGCCGCGTGCGCCACCGTGCTGGTGGTTCTCTCGTTCCTGGTGACGCGATTCGGGAATGTGCCGATCAACCAGCAGATCAAACAATGGGCGGTGGGCACCGCGCCCGCGGATTACGCCGATACCCTGCGACGCTGGGAATTGTTTCATTTCACCCGAACCGGTTGCGCCGTAGTCGCATTCATTCTGGTGATCGTCGCGGTGGTCGGATTCACCTCGACCGACGACGATATCCGGCCGATGCGGGAAAATCCGCGCCGGTCGCCCTCCGCGCGACGCGATATCCGCAATCGCATCGTCGTACTCGCCCATCGCATCGGCCTGCCGTTCGGCCCCATTCACCTGCTCACCGTGGCCGGTCGTTCGACGGGAAATCCCCGAACCACTCCCGTCGCCCCGATACAGCTGGACAGCGTCCAGTACCTCGTGCAGGCATACCCCGATGCCGAGTGGGTCGAGAATGCCCGAGCCGCCGGCCGTGGCGTCCTCACGCGCGGCCGCAAGTCCCGGACCGTCGACCTGATCGAAGTGCCCGAACAACATCGCGGGCCCGTGCTACGCGCCTTTCCTAAGCAAAACCCGAGGGGCGCACAGGCATTCGTCAGAAATGGTCTGGTGGAATCCGGCTCGCCGGACAGCTTCGCCGACGCGGCGAGCCGCTGCGCCGTCTTTCGTGTCGACGCCGTCGTGTGACGCCGCATATCGAGAGGGAACGATGATTCGCACTCCGTTGACGCCGATCACCGGGCAAGCCGTCGGCATTCTTGCCGACGGCGCGGTCAAAATACTGCTCGCCGCCGTCTATATCGTCGGTGCCGAATCGCTGAGTCATCGACTCGGCGTCGCCACCTGGCTGCTGATCGCCTGCGCCGCAACTCTGCTCATCGCCGGTGGCGGTGAACTCGCTTACCTGCGCAACCGCCCGGTGAGCACGTATATGCGGCTCATGATCGGCTACGACAGCGGCTGGTCGATCGTGACCGTCGTCGCGCTGCTGCTGGCATGGCAGGGCAACCGGACGGCCGGCGAGCTCTGGATCGGTTATCAGACGATAGCGCCGCTCGCCTTCGCCGCGCTGCTGATCGCGGCCGACGGCCGTGACTCCGCGCCGGAATGAACCGGCGGGGCCGACCGATGGTGACCCGCTGCGCCGATTCAGCCGACGCGCAAGCGCCGGCGGTTTTCCGCGATTGGGGAATACCTGCCGCGCAGTCTGTTTCGAATGGCGTGAGAGCGGACTCGGCTACCCTCGGGATACCGGCGGGTAACTCCATCCGCCTGTCCGCGGGTGGCGTCGAAGAATTGAGGCAATCGGTATTTTATTGTCTTGCAATGCTTTCGAGTGCTGTAAGGTACTGTGCTTCTGGCGCCGGATCGGTGAGGGCGCCGGTTCGCTCGGATAATCGTTGTCTTACAGTGGAATCGAGATACGTGCGTGAATCACAAGCTCTGGTTGCTCGGTCGTTCTGCCACCGTTGGTACCCGGATGCTGGGTGAGAAGATTCGCGGCCCGAGATCGCGCTCCCTGAACGACGTGCCGATCTCCGGAGACCACGTCACCCCCGAGTGGCTGACCGCGGTGCTGTGCCGCGATGTTCCCGGCGCCGAGGTGACGGGCTTCGAGACCTCCAACGGCAGTAGCGGCACCTCGACGAGGGTCGCGATCCGGGTCGAATACAACGAGGCGGGAAGCCAGGCGCAGCTGCCGACCCGGTTGTTCGCCAAGACCACCACCAGTTTCAGCCAGCGCATACTGCTGGGTGGCGGAAAGATGATCGACGGGGAAACCCGGTTCTTCCGCGACTTCCGGCCCGCCGTCGACATCGAGGCGCCGATCGGATACTGGGGCGCGTCCGACCCGGCGTCCTGGCGGTCGATCGCGCTGATGGAGGACATCGCCGCGACCCGCGGCGCCGTGTTCAGCGAGCCCACCGCCACGATCACTCGCGAACAAGCCGAGGATCTGGTCCGCAATCTCGCCCGGCTGCACGGCACCTTCTGGGAATCCGAGGCGATCGACGCCCTCAACACCCCGGCGTACATGCTCGACGTGTACCTCTCCGCGATCGATATGAAGAAGCGGTGCGAGGTGGGCCTTCGCCGCGCGGAGGAGGTCGTTCCGCCGGCCCTGCACGGCAGCAGCGAACGGCTGTGGGCCGGTGTCGAACGGGCGGTGTCCATCGCGACCGAGGAGGTTCCGCCGACGCTGCTGCACGGCGATCCCCACATCGGGCAGACCTACGTCACCAGCGCCGGCCGCATGGGTTTCGTGGACTGGCAGGTCGTCATGCGAGGCGGATGGGCACACGATTTCGCCTACACCGTCAACTCCGGATGCGAGCCGGAAGACCGCCGGGTGTGGGACAGGGACCTGCTCGCGGTGTACCTGGACGAACTCGGGGCGGCGGGCGGTAAGCCGCCGGCCTTCGACGACGCCTGGTTGCTCTACCGCCAGCAGTCGATGTTCGCTTACGCCGCATGGGCTTTCACCATCGGACGCGCGAGCTACCAGCCCAAGATGCAGTCGAACGAAACCTGCCTGACCCTGTTGCGGCGCATCACCACCGCCATCGACGACAACGATTCCCTGGGCGCCCTCGGCGTCTGACGCACCAACGCTGTACCACGAATGATCATCGTGCTGCCGATGGTCGTCCCGGCCAGGGTCGTCCGGGCGCGACCAGCGCAGCCTTCGACGCGCGCGACATCCCCTCGAGCAGTTCGATACGGCGCGCGATACGACAACTGGAGTGGTTGATGACTACGTCGCAGTTCCCGACCCGCCCGACGATGTGTCCCGTTGCCCACGGCTCGCCGACGAGTTCCGACGGCCCGCGCGTCCCGTTGTACACCCCCGATTTCTCCGACGACCCGCATCGGGTCTACCGCGAAATGCGCAGCAGATACGGCTCACTCGCACCCGTCGAACTGGCGCCGGGCGTGCCCGCGACCCTGGTGATCGGCTACCGCACCGCGGTGCGCATTCTCAACGATCCCGAACACTTTCCCGCCGACCCGCGCGTGTGGCAGCAGACGGTGCCCTCGGACTGCCCGATCCTCCCGCTGCTGGAATGGCGCCCGATGGCGAGCAGAAGTTCCGGCTCCGATTTCCATCGGTACCGTGAGGCCATCACCGCCGGTATCGACGCGGTCGATCTGCACTCGCTGCGCGCGGCGGTCGAGAAGGCCACACTTCCCCTGATCAACAGCTTCTGCCAGGACGGCCAGGCGGAACTGATCACCCAGTACATCTATCCACTGGCATTCGAGCTCGTGAACGTCATGCTCGGATGCCCGCCGGAGATCGGCGCGCAGGTCGCGGCCGGAACGGCCAAGCTGCTCGAAGGTGTCGACGCCGAACAAGGCAACCGCATTCTCGGCGAGGCGCTGATGAGCCTGGTGCGCCTCAAACGAGCCACCCCGAGCAACGACATCACGTCGGTCCTGCAACAACATCCGGCCGCCCTCGACGACACCGAGGTCTCGCATCATGTGTCGCAGATCTACGGCACCGGAATCGAATTCGAGCTGAACCTGATCGCCAACACCCTGCTGCTGGTACTCACCGACGACCGTTTCGGCGGCAGTGTGCTCGGCGGAAATCTCTCCTCCCGCGACGCGGTGGACGAGGTGTTGTTCAACGACCCGCCCCTGGCGAACCTGCTGATCACCTACCCCCGCCAGCCGATGCTGATCGACGACGTCTGGCTACCCGCCAATCAGCCGGTCGTGATCAGTATGTCGGCCTGCAACAACGATCCCGTCATTCGCAGCGACGATATGACCGGCAACCGATCCCACCTGGCCTGGGGCATCGGCCCGCACGCGTGCCCCGCCCAGTCGATCGCGTACCTGATCGCCCAGGAAGCGATCGACCAACTCCTCGACGCCCTGCCCGAAATCGAGCTCGCGACCGACGCCCCGAGTTGGCGCCCCGGCCCGTTCCACCGAGCATTGACGGCCTTGCCGGTGACCTTCCCCCGCACCGAGCCACTGAATTTGAACAACAAGCCGGCCATGCCGGGGTGACACTCGCACAGTGGCCCACTGTTATTCGGACATGGAGTCCACGGCCTTGCCGATGCGACCGAGACTGGTCGCATAGCGTTCGTCGACACTCGTGCGCGCGCTGACGATCTCGACGATCTTCTTTCCGATGCTCTCGAGTTCCGCCAGGCTCGACAGGATGTCCTGCTTTCGCGCCGAAGCGAATTCGACGAGCGCGGGCCCGGTCTGCCAGCCTTCGTTCGCCTGCCGCGCCGGTTCGATCTCGTCGAATTGTTGCTCGACGCGGGTTCGGGATTCGTTGCTGTTGGTGGAGATGTCCACCCCGGCCTGTTGCGCCGTCGCGGGGTCGATGCAGACGTCTGTCATGGTGAGGTCCTGTCAGAAGAACGCTTCGCACGGATGGTAGCGAGGCGAGATCGGTTCATCGGTATTCGGTTGCAGCAGTGCGGATCCCACGACCAGCGCGTAACCGATGCTGATGATCACCGCCGAGGCCGCGACAACGATCCCGAGGACCTTCGCCGGCGTCGAGGAGAAACGCGTGGCGGACACGAGGAACACCACTGCTGCCGCGGCAGCGCAGATCAACAGAACTGTCGCGGCCCAGCTCGCGACGGTGGCGGCGGTCGGAACGGGAATGGTTCGCGCACAATGTGATTCGAGAAGCGCTTCGGCCCGCTCATCCAGCTTGTGATCGGCAACCGCAAGGAGGAGAACGGCAGCTGCGAAGCAGGCGAGGAACAGTGCGGCTGACACGATCGTGGGGCGTTTCAACTACCAGGTCTCCTTCGGCCGAATGATCCGGACGTTCTGTGTGCCGCCGTCCTGATTCGAGAATCCGATCCGGTCGGTCAGGCTGAAATCCTTCCCGTTCGTCGTGTGCTGGGAATAGAGAATGTCACCGTTGGGAAGTACGGCGGTCACGACCGCCGTGTGGTGCGCTTCGCCCGGCTTGTAGTCGCCGACGTTCTGCGTGTGCTCCCAGTACACGAGATCGCCTGGTTTCGCCCCGGCCGTCCCGACCTCCTGCGCTCCGTTGTTCAGGAAGAAATTCTTCTGCTTCTCCGCATTGAACCAGGTGTCGCTGTGGCTCAGTCCCTGCAGGGAGCCAGGCCCCGGCGGATCGAAGTCGATTCCCGATGCCCGGCTGCGGTTCCAGCCGTCCGAATCGGTGGTCAGAGTGCCTTTGTAATCGAGACCGGCCGACGCGAGAGTGGTGGAGACGAAGTTCGCGCAATTGTTCTGGAACTTGTCGATCGACGTATCGTTCGCGTGGTCGCGAGCGAACTGCACCGCCTTGACCGCGTTGTAGCCGTTGGAACCTTCGAGTTCCTTCTTCACGCTGTCGGGGATCCCGTTGAGATCGTGAAGTTCGACCGGCACCGCCAACATGAGTTGCTTGCGCCGATCGACGGGCAGCGAGTCCCACCATGCCTTGACCACATCGGCGGGCTGACCTTGCGGCAGGGTCTCGCGAATGGCGTCGAGCGCGTCGGCCACCGCCGCGGACTGCTGTTTCAGGGCGTCATCGAGCGAGCTGGTGTCGACGTTGATGTTCAGTTTGCGCAGCGCGCCGGCGACCTCCTGGTCGGCGCGATCCGCCGCATCGATCGCATCCTTGATCAGCGCGTTGTATCGCCGGCAGTCGTCCGCCGCGGTCTCCGGATCGTGATGCCCGGCCGGGACGACGAGAACATCGCCCTCGAGGTCCAGGCCCGCGACCGTTCCCGCCGTGATCGCCGAACTCGCCTGTGCCTGCGCGATCCGTGCCGCATCCTCGAGCGTGTCCAGCGCGGTGACGGCGCCCCGCAACAGCACGCCGACCTCCTCCAGCTTCCCCGTGACATCGGAAATCCGCCCGCGCACGAGCTCGCCCAGATAGTCGGTCCAGGATTCCTCGAGCCGACGCGATCCATTGGCATGGATCTCGGCGACGGCCTCCTCACAATCCTTGGCCGCCGCCAGCAGATCGTCGGCTGCGGCTTGCCAGCTGCCCGGATTCGCGTACCGAAGTTGATGTAGATCCATGACCGTCCCCCCGTACCTTCGATGGTGGTCAGAGGGTAGTCAAAACGCCAAAAACGGGCAAATAGAACAAATTTGGTGGCGCGGCGATCTCAGCTCACGCCACCCGGGGCTACTTGCGGTGGCGACCGGTGTATCCGTCGGTCGACGGAGAATCATGAGCCTCGTCCGGGTTGCCGTCGCCGCTTTCGGCACCGGATCGATCACCAGGACCTTTGCCGATTCGGCGCGGTTTGGCGATGCGACGGATTCCGGCGGCGGGGGCGCGTTCACCGGCTCGCTTCCGTCGCAATTCGTCGAGGTCGACGACGCTTGCGTCCTGATCGGCCGGGCCCGCATGAACCGATGCGGGACCTTCATCGGCCACTGCGGGGCCGGTATCAGCCACCGCGGGACCATGCCACGCGGTACTCGAATCCGCCGGCCACGACCCGGTCTCTCGCTGCAATTCCGACCGCATGACGGGCCTGGTCGGCGCCGGATCGTTGACACGGCGGGCGCCCTCTGAACGCCACGTCTTACGAGCAGGCTTGGCGTCGTCCGCCACCCGTCGGGGACGCCGCGGCAGCTGGACAACTTTCGGCGCGCCCGCCCCTGTTGTCTTCGGCGCGGATCGTGATTCCGGTACTTCGTGGTCAGACATCGAATTACCGGGCGACGAGCGCCGCTGTCCCGGTCGCGGCGCCGGTCGGGTCGCCGAGTCGATGTCCACGCTTGTGGCTGATGGTGGTGCTCACGTCCCCATTGTCTCAGAGTGTCGCGGGTGGGAGCGAGGTCGGTGCGGCCCGGCGCGTGATGCTGTCGAACCGGCTTCGACCGGAGTTCGCGGATATGGTCTGCGTGGACGGGCTCCCATGGCAGCCGCGTCGAATTGTCAGAGGCAGTGCGCGGGCGGAGCCGGGCTCCAGCTGCCTATGCATCCCGCGCCGATGTACGCGAGCAGATCGATCACCGTCGAGCCGGTTTGCAGGACGACTGGGCCGTTCGCGGTGATCTCCTCGGTGTTGTTGTACTCCAAGGGAATTCCGCTTTCAGCGCCGGCGATCCCGGCCGGGGCGATCCCGACGGCGGCGACTGCGACTACGAGGACGGCAAGCCGTTTCATGGTGATCCTCCCGAACCAACTGCATCAGGTTTCAGTGTTCGAGCCAGCATAGTGTGAAGTGATCATGTTTCGGAGTGGATCGGCCGGCTTTGCAGCTCCGGATGTTCACCGCGCCGGACATCCGCGCGGATCCGACCCACCTCCGAGGGCGAGGCTGGGGAGTTGTCGCAAATGCTTACGAACCTCAGCGAACCAACCTGTGCGGCGATAGATTTGAATGGAAGTAATTCAATGTCCTTGTGGGGCGGGAGGATTCGTTGCATCGCATTCGCATGTCCGGACCGGTATGCCGGGCTGTAACAGTCATGTCCGCCGTCTTCGCGCTGGCGATGCCGAGCGCGGGCGTCGCAGCCGAGCCGGCTCCGGGGGAGCCGAACGCTTCACCGGCCGCCTGCTCGCTGGCCGCTACCTCGGAGACACGCACCGTCAACGACCAGCCGTACCTCCTCCGCGTACCCAGTGGCCTGACCAGTGCCGCACCGCTACTGTTAGCTCTTCACGGCGGCGGGAGCAATCCCACTACGTATGAGAACCAGTCCGGCTGGACACCATTAGCCGCCCAGCACAAGTTCATCGTCGCTTATCCGCTGGGTGGCAAGAAAGACGTACCCGCACCCAACCGCAGCTGGTACTTCGAAAACGGCAACCGAACGGACGTGGACTTCCTACTGCAGGTCATCGCCGATATCAAGGGCTACCGCTGTGTAGACACCAAGCGGGTCTACATGACCGGACACTCCAACGGCGGCCAAATGACCTCCCGAATGGCCTGCGCCGCATCAGCCCAGCTGGGAGCGGTGGCGATGTACGCCGGCGGCTCGCACGGAGGTTGCGAAGATGGCGTACCGATCCGCAAACTGTCCTTCGGATTCTTCACCGCCGACAACGACTTCACCCAGGCCCCGGTCTACGCGGCGCACCTGCAGTGGCGCGGCACCATCGGCTGCAGTAACGACGCCGCCACCGAAACCGGACCCGAAGTGGCGGAAGGGTATCGATACTCCTGCGAGCAGGGCGCCAACGTCGTTTGGCGCAAATACAAAGCCGGCAGCCATGATTGGCCGAGCGGCGACCGCGGCGCCGATGTGCGGAATCGCATGTGGCAACTGTTCCAGAACCATCCGATAGCGTGACAGCTGGGTTCTTGTCACGTTTACTGACGGCTCTCCCCCGTAGAGGCTTGAACAGCCAGCGGTCGTCATGCTCAACGACGACCCGAGATGCTTCATCGGCTTCCATCAACCCTCAGAGGTGCACCCTACGGGGCCAGTCGCGCGGTTCATGCGTGGTTCGAAGTCACGCGAGTTTCCTCATGATCAGTTATCGAGAGTCCTCGAAGCGATCCCAGCGTGCAAGGTCCTCCAGAATAGGGCCGGAGTCCGGCACGCGATACCACCACCATTGGCGCGTGTTCGGATCAACCTTTGCAACTGCAGACATACGCTTTCCTGAATCCTCTACTGTGATGGACAGATATCGGTTATCGGCCTCGGATGTATATGTCGAGACCTTCTCGGCCAGCGGCGGGGGCAGGAGTTCGATCGCAGAGTTCAGGTAGTCTCGTATGGTCAGGGCTGCGCAAAAGTCGTATTCGTTCCAAACGCTGCGGTCGGACCAAGGCAGTGCCCTGTCATTGTCGATTTTCTCGATGTGCGCAGCCCAGGAATCGGCCAATCGTATCGCATCCCGCCGGTCGCCCGATGCGAGCGTGACTGAATGGTTTTCCAGCTCTGCCCGCTCGGTGTCGGAAAACTGAACATTTCCACCTTTGTTTATCTCTGCCACGATCTCCTCATAGCTTCCATGCTGTGGACTTCCAGGGCAATTCGTAGTTGACGACAACCTTTATTCCTTTGTAAACAAATTGCTCCGCCTGCTCTGGCGTGCGGCCGTCACCCATCGGCTCCGGAGTTCCGTGTTCCAACGCGTCGTGGACTTGCGCAGGGGTTGGTCTGTCCATCGTCGGGTTGCCGTCTCCGGTATGCCCGTTGATGAACTCTTCGATTTCGTCCTGAGTGTATTCGCTGTGCCGGAAATCCGGCTGGTCAGAAGGCTGCGCGTGTTCGCCACCGTCGATAAGGACCTTCATGGCGATGATGGCGGCAAGGTTCGCGGCTATCTTTTCGAGGTCGCCGGGGACGGCGTCGAAAGCTTTGATGGTGACGGCGGTAGCAGCGACGAGGGCGGTGTAGCCGAAGATCTCTGCGAGAGCGCTGGCGGAGAAGGATTCCTCGATCGCTCCGATCGTGGCTGTAACCGCGCCTGCGATAGCTTCGCCAGAGACCTCCACCGACATGCCGACGGTAAATACGGCAAGTGCTATACCGGCCACGGCAGCAGCAGCAACGCCCGCCTCTAGCCAGTTGATCTTGTGAGCTGTGTCCTGGCCGAATGACAGTGTGGCATCGTGATATTTGCCGACGGGGGCGCTGACGTTCAGTGCGGCGGTCGCGAGGGAGCCGGCACCGGTTTTGAGGGTCGTGAAGTGGTCTTGGATGTGTTGGCGGTTGGTAGCGTCGTCAATGCCGTCGAACAACCCGGAGATGGCCGAGATCTGCGCTGCGGCGCCGGTGACGGTTTCATGTGACGCGAAGGTGTTCCAAGTCTCGTGTGCAGTCTTCAGTTTCGCAGCGTCGCCGTTGGGGAGTTTGTGAAACTTCTCGATAACCTGCGCGACCAATTTGTCGAAGAAGGCTTTCACGCCGCCGCTGTGGGCGAACCCGAGTCCGTTGTCGTGGACCGAGCTGGGAATGTTTACCGTGTATTCGCCAACTTGACCGGTATTCGCCTTGTGCGGGGCCGGCTTGGATTTGTTCGCGATGCCCCAGTTGTATCCCTGCGCGTACAGGACCGCGCCGTAGTTCGTGAGTGCGTTCGCGAGGCTGGCGGAAGCTTGCAGTGTCTTGCGGGCTGCCTCGTCATAGGTCTTGCCCCATTCCGCGCATCCCGTGGCATCGCCGGCCATGCCGACACATGTGCCTTTGACCGCGTCGTGAACAGGCTTATCAGCCTTGCGAAGATCGTCGGCCAGTTGATGGCATCTTTTGGCAGCTTCGTAGTAGATCTGCCAGTCAACGTTCACCTACTGCCCGCTCTGCAACATGCGGCGGTTGAGCTCCAGGGCACGGGTGTAGGCGGCGTGTGCCTCCTTGGCCGCGTCGCTCATCTCGCGAACACCGTCCACGAGTTCTTTTACGCCGCTGACCCATTCGCGGTGTGCGTCGTCGAAAGCCCGGGCAGCGATGCCTTCCCAACCGGTGCCTTGCAACGATGCAACGCGCTGTTCGATATCGGTGAGGTGGTCGCCGATGAAGCCCGCAAGTCCGGACAGGCGGGTGACGATCTGTTCGAGATGATCGAGGTCGACCGAGAATTGTGACGCCATGGCTATGACCAGTTCAATGTCGGGATGTCCAGTGCCGCAGCGCTATCCGCATCCACCAACTGGAACGTCTCGGCAGTAACGCCGAGCTTCTCCGCCATTGTTGCCAAAGCGGCGAAGATCTGGCGGCCACCGTCGTGAACCTCGGTCCAACCTTCTGAGAACTCGTCGGCGTAGTCGCCTGTCCAGCTGCCGTTGAGCAGCTCCGCGACGTCCTTGGCTGCGGAATCCAGAGCGCCGGAGAGAGTTTCGGCTAGACCGCGGATGTAGATCCCGACGTCGCGGACCTGTTCCGGGACTACTGAAAACGGCTGACCAGGCGCTGGAACGTTCCCCCCACTATCACTCACATGGGGATGCTAAGCGATTTTGTCGCCGACCGTCCATCGGAAGTTTGTGGGGGGGCGACCTCGCATCGCCGGCGGAGGCGGGACGGAGAGCGGGGCCTGGCGGATCGTCCGTGCGAGATTTCGGACGTGCGGGTTCCCGACAACGCCGCAACCGGACTGTGGCGAGCGGGACGCCGCAATTCATCCCACGAGGTCCCTCGCCCTGCTTCTTGCCCGTGATGTGCCGAGGCATGAGCGGCAGAGTTTGCTCCGCCTGCTCGCGGTCCACGTCGACCCGCACTTGTCGCAGACGCATGCGAGGCCCGCCATGCGCAACCGTGTCCCGTTCGCTTGTCGGCCCGAGCGCAATGCGGCAACGAAGTCTTCTGCCGAGACAATCGGCTTCCCGTGCTTATGCGCCGTCTTCGCTTTTCCGGACATCGTCGCCGGATCCGCGGCGACCAGCACGTCGACCGCCTTGGTCATGGACGGCGCGGGCGTCAGACCGTATTCCCGCGCGAGTTCCTCCAGTTCCTCGCGTGGACGACCGTCATCGCCGGTGAAGCACACCATGGTTCCCGCGCCCAGATCCACAACGACGGACTCGGCGCGGTGCTGGTGGGTTCGTGCGGTGACCACCTCGGTGGGAAGGTCCAGTAGCGCCGCGACTCTCAGAAGCCGGTCGATTTCGTCATCGGTGACGACGGAGTCTTCGAGTGCCGCTTCTATTGCGGCGTTGAGGAAGTGGGTGTGCGCAGCGTGCACCGCGGCGTCGTCGAGCCCCAGGTCCGACGCGAGGCGTTGTAGTTCTGTCCGCTCCTCCGCGGTGAGCTGCAGATCGGCTAGAGCTTGGTCCAGCAGAATCTCGTAGGGCGCAACGTCCGCGGCGGTGTGCAGGCCCTGACTGATGTCGGCGAGGAAAGGGAGCGGCTGGGCGATCGATTCACCGTCGCGGGCCCAGATCCTGGCACTGTGTGCCTTTCGATACCTGGTGGCAGCGGTGGGGGTCCCCGGCCCCGGGAAATGACTTGCGATGGCCTGCAGCAGGCCGGCGGTGGCGCGGGCGTCCCCCAGCGCCCGGTGCTGGTTCTCGTGCTGGATGCCGTGTTCGAAACAAGCGGCTGCCAACTTGCAGCGGGTCACCGCCAACGTGTCCAGACCCGAGCCCCACTGAACGTCGATTCCTGACCGCTCCAGTTCGAAACCCACCATTCGTGTGTCGAAGGGCCGGTTGTGAGCGACGACGATTGCACCGTCGAGGAGCTCCGCCACCGCGTGCGCGATCTCCCCGAATGTGGGTGCGCCGGCCACGTCGGCCGCTGTAAGACCATGGATCCACGTGGGGCCGACATCGCGCATCGGGTTGACGACGGTATCGAAGGTGTTCGTGACCGTGCCCGAATGATCGAGGGTGAGCACGGTGATCTCCACGACGCGGTCCGTGTGTCGGAGGCCGGTCGTCTCCACATCCATCACCGCGAAACGTGAGGCGGTGCCGAGAAGTGAAGCCAGCTGCGGCGCAAGGCCGGCCGCCGGTCGGATGCTCGTGGGTGCACTGGCTCCGGTGTCCAGGGGCGCCGGCGGGTGGTGAGGTGCCGGCGGTTGTAGTGCGTCGGCCCACCGTTGCCCGTCGAACCAACGATAGGGCACCTGCTGCCAGGGGTCGGGATACCAGCCCGGGGCGTTGGAAACGGCGTCGGTCCAGCGGAACCCATCGAACCAACGCAGCGGCGAATGACGTGAGGGGTCTGGATACCAGCCGGGTTGTGCGGCAAAGCCATGGCTCATGGTCGACGATTCCTCTCGTCGCGACCCACCGGCCGGACGCGGTCAATGAACTCTGCCGGGAAGATCGCGATCGCCGGATTGTTCAGGTCTTCCGGCATGATCCACGGTGTTTCCCCGGTTCTCGGGTTGACCGTTCGGCGGAGCCGCTGCTCTTCGGTGAATAGCCAAGCCGTCCAGACATTTCCGACGTAGTTGGCGACTGCCAACGCGTGAAATCGGGGCTCGTCCTGCGCTGCGGCCGCAAGCTGTGGAACCGGCTGGAAAACCGGCACACCAACTTCGACCGCTGGCGCCGGGAGTAGTCATCGACGGCTTGGCAGATGCGTTCCTGATACGCGGTGGTCAGTTTGACCAGATCGGCGAAAAAGTCGACCTCGACAGCATTCTCGAAACACGGTTGTGGTGTGGTGCCTTCGGTCAGCACCACCGATCGCCCCTTGACCAGCCACTGGACCTTCGAGTCATGGTCCGGATCGTCGTGTGGAATTACCACCGCGTTGGTGTTGCGGACGATGGTGGTGTCGGTGCGGCTGGTAAGCCATACCGCAGTGGTGTCAGCGGTCGGCTGTCTGTCGACAATGGCGAAGCCGAGCATTGTTCTCCCTCTGGGTCAGTGGGCTCTCCGGTTGTAACGGTGCCGATGCAGGCTCGTCGGACGCTCCGCGTCGAGCATGTGCGAGCTCATTGGACCGCGTCGAAGCCGTCCTCCACCGCCTTCCGCAATTCATCGAGTTGCGTGATCGATAGCCGCATCGAGGTATCCGCCCGAACTCCGGCTACGAATCGGAGGCCTTCTTGTTCGAGAATCTCTTTGGGATTATCGGTTCGGCCAGGCTCTACCCATCGAAATGAGGGGGACACCTCGCCCTGCGATGTGAGAACGCGGTGAGCATTTGGTGCGGGTGCGGTTGCCAGCCGGTTTCCCAGCCGCTGGGCCGCCGTTCCCAAGACTCTGGCGACATCGCCGTAGGTGGTCCAGTGTCCGGCAGGCAGTAGAGCGAGCAGCCGATTCATCGATTCCCACAGTGGGTTGTCGTCGCCGTTGGCCGTGATATCGGTGAGCGGTCCGGGCCACGCTCCGATGATCAGCTTGGCAAGCTCGCGGCCACGCTGCTCGATCTGCTCAGGACCCCATTCCGAAAAGGTGGCGATCGCTTGATTCATGCGAATGCTGCTCGCCCGGAGGACATCTCGTTTTCGATCGAAGGTGTTGTTGCCCAGGTTCTCGTTGTATCCGGTAAGTGTGAGGTTGCCCAGCGTGTGGACATGGCTGTCGTGCAGGTCGTCAACGTTCTCGATTCCGTATGTCGACCCCACCTCTTTGCGCCACTGCGCCGACAGAGTCTGTGGCATGACATGTTCGACCGTGAGCGATGTCGGCTCGACTTGCTCCTTGGAATTGAACAGCTGCTCGATCCAGATCAGCATGGTCTTGCGCTGCGCGGCACGTCCGGTGGTGTACAGCGGTGAAGTGAGTATCGCCTCGGTGAGCTTCTCGTCGGTGGCGTAGTGCTTGCGCCCGGCCGACAGATACCTATGCAGCGCCTCGTCGACAGGAAGGGATTCGTCGAGTTCCTGCACCGCCGCGGGAAACAGACGATTTAGCCCCTGGGTTACCCGCCCCACCAAGAACCTGCGGACCAGTAGCGACTCGATGTACAACAGGGCGCGGGCAACTTGATCCGAGGTGGCATCACCGCGGTCACGCAGGACCAGCAGATGTAGTACCAACGGTGCCGGAGCGGTGGAATCCCATTCGGCGAGGCGCATCAGACGCTGGCGGACGGCCAGGTCGGGCTCATCGGTTGGATGGAGCATCAATCCATAGAGCCGACCAAGGCCGGCGATCCTCTCGACTTCGGCCACTATCTCGTCCTCGTTGGCGAACCGGTCCAGCCTTGCCTGCTGCCCTGCAAATGTCTGCGTTTGCTTGACCTTCGCCGTGGTCTGCAGAAGGTCCAACCAGAACAGTGTTTCGAGGCGCTCATTGTCAGCAAGCGCGTCCTGGAGAGGACGCCACAGGGTGCGGTAAACCTCCTCGCTGCGGGTCGGCATCCGCATGAAGAGGTAGTTTCGCAGTAGGTCGCCCTGAGTCAGCTTCAGTCCGGTGTTGTTCAGAGACTGGAATATTCGGTGGACGTTGTCACCCGGATGGGTGCTGATCGAAACCACCGACAGCCCAGATGTCACTGCATGAGCTATCTGCACCACGTCGTAGCCGAGATCGGGATCTATGGGCTCGGCCAATTGCGCCCGGAAAAAGCGGTACGCGGCCCCGATATTGTCGTCACCACCCGCAGTCGGCAGCCCGTCGATGACTGCGGTGTAGGAAGCCTGGTCCGCTTGCGTGGGTAGCAGTTTCAGCCGGTACGGGTCGTCCTCGTACTGATTTGTCAGCAGCTGATTGTGAATGCGATCCGTGTCGCGGCGCGTGGAAGCGTCGCGTTCGCGAAGGTGGTCACGGATCGCCGCCAGCAACAGGGTGAGGGTGGTGAGGCGCTGCTGCCCGTCGACGACCAGATATCGCGTGATCGAACCTGCGACGCTACCCGGAACCGGCGCCAGCACCACAGAACCGATGAAGTGTGTGGTCTCGACATCCTCGGCTCGGTCCTCGGCCAGCTGTGTGACGTCGCGCCACAGCTCCTTGAAGTTGTCCGGCCCCCACTGGTACGGCCGCTGGTACAGCGGAACGAGGTACTGCGAGGTGCCTTCGAGTATCTTCTGCAGGCTCGTTTCCTGTGCGGCGACCACGGTGGCATCTCCTCGGGAAGTGCGGCCGTGGACAGTGCCAACGGGCCGGAAAGTGATGTGGGTGCTGCCCCACGCGGACATCAACTCTGGCGCATATCGTCGGCGGGGACGTGGTTGTTTCACGATGGCCATGTCGTCGAACCTGTTGCGGCAAGCGGAGTTTGACCGACCAGTATGTTTCGGCTCGCATCGGTAAAGCTCGGCATGACTGCCTGCTGTCGAAGGTGGATCGAGGGAAGCGAGTTCGCCCGGGTGAGCACTCCACCCTTCCGTCTACTCGTCGGTCGGCAGCCGGAAATTCGTTGTCGTATGTGGAACCTCGGCAGGCGGTGTGGTTGCAGGCGGTTCGGGCGTGTCCGAGTCGTCCTTGGGTTCGACCCATCGAGCAATCGCAGTCGCGCCCGCGGATAGTTGCCGCCGGCGCGAATTGGCAGCAGCGACCGTGCGATCACGAGCCAGTGACCAAGCTTCGCGGATGGTGGCGTTGTCAGCGCCT
>NZ_BAFQ01000285.1 GCF_000308375.1 Nocardia aobensis NBRC 100429
TTGCCGTCGCGAATGCTGACGCGGCCGTCGTAGTACTCGGTGATGTAGAGCTCGCCGTCGGGTGCGAAGGCGATGTCGTCGGGCGCGACGATATCGCTGCCCATCGCGCTGATCGTCTCCAGATCGCCGGAATTCGGGTCCAGGGCGCTGATCTGGCTGCCCGCCACCTGCGCGACATAGATCCGGCCGTCGGCGCCGGTGCGAATGCCGTTGGCGCCGAACAGCCTGCTCGGTGCGGTGACGCGGTCGAGGGTCCACCCGTCGGCGACGCTCGCCGCGGTCGAGGTGAGGTAGCGCGCCGGTGTAGTCACCGCGAAGCCTCCGTAGTGCTCTGGGTCGAGGGATCACCCGATTCGGTGCCGACCACACGTCTCCCGCGAGACGATGGTGATGTATGACACCTTCTCGTTTGTGGAGAGCGTAGTTCTCCACTTTCTATCATTCAAGTGTTGTTATCATTGACAGGATTGACGTAGCATGCGGAGACCGCAGGCCGCGACCTGCGGCAATGCCGCTCTTGGGATTCGGTCGTGCGGGAGTTCTGCCGGGGCGCCCGCGGCCGATCGTGTGGATCGTTCCGTGGCGTGATCATCGCCTCGGGCGTGGGGCTATCGGCCCGGCCGCGGACGCGCAACTGTCGCGCCCGCGGCCGGACCCTGCGGGTGGAACTCAGACGGGGTAACCGGATTCCGGTGGGTGCGGAGCGGTTTCGGGTTCGCGCGGCCCCTGGTCCAGCCGGAACGGCGGGTATTCGTCGCGCATCAGCGACACGTAGGCCCGGACCCGCAGCGTCCACCGGTTCATGCCGAGCACGAAGGCGAACAGGCCGTGCGGATACCGGCCGGTGAACAGCAGTGCGATCGCCGCGATGAAGACGAGGATGCCGAGCAGTGGGATCCAGATGACGGCGGTCCCTTCGTCGTCTCCGCCCCAGTACCGCGAGCTGCCGACGAACGCCCAGACGATCAGATACTGCGGGATCGCCAGCAACCACCATTTGATCAGGACCAGACCCCGGTGCAGCCGCTCGGGATAGTCGACGTCGAGGTCGGCTGGATAGCTCTCGTCGGATCGGAGACTGAACGGGGGATATCGGTCGGTGCCGAGTGCCGACAGCGCGTAGAACCGCACGCGCCACGACCAGCGCAGCACACCGACGTTGAAATCGAACAGCCCGCGCGGATAGCGGCCCGTGAACAGAATGGCGAAGAACGCGATGACCGTCACCACCGCATAGGCGATATGCAGGAAGAACAGCACGATGTAGTGCGGGATCGCCAGAATCCATTTGACGATCCACTGCCAGCGCGACAGCGCGGGGTCCAGATCGCCGCGCACGCGGACCGGGTAGGGAGATGCCTCGGGTTGCATGTCACGCTCCTCTCGGCGGTCGCGGCCCAGCCGAGCCGCGTGGGATATGCACGATTGTTTCGCATTCACCCTGCGCGCAGGGGTAATTCGGGCCGGTGCGCGTCACCCCCGCGAGACATCCGCCGAGCCGGGAATACGCGGATGCGATGACGAGGTTCGGCCTCGTATGAAGATCGGAGTCAACACCTTCCTGACCGATGAGGGCATCGGTCCCCGGGTTCTCGGACCGGCGCTCGAGGAGCGCGGATTCGAATCGCTGTTCCTCGCCGAACATTCCCACATTCCGGCGAGCCGGGAAACGCCGTATCCGGGCGGCGGTGAGCTCCCTCGCGTGTACTACCGCACCTTCGACCCGTTCGTAGCGCTCGCCGCCGTGGCCGTCGTGACCGAACGCCTGGTACTCGGCACCGGGGTCACGCTGCTGATCCAGCGCGATCCGATCCACACCGCCAAGGAGGTGGCCACCCTCGACCACCTCTCCGGCGGGCGGGTGGTCTTCGGCGTCGGCGTCGGCTGGAACCGTGAGGAGATGGCCGACCACGGCACCGACCCGCGGACGCGCGGCGCCCTGCTGGACGAGCAGCTGGCCGCGATCCGGGCGATCTGGACCCAGGATCTGGCGGAATATCATGGCCGGTTCGTCGATTTCGATCCGATCTTCGCCTGGCCCAAGCCGGTGCAGCGTCCGCATCCGCCGATCTTCGTCGGGGGCGGGGAGGTCGCGGCGCGACGTGCGGTGCGTCTCGGCATCGGCTGGGTGCCCAACGGCGTGGCCGATCCTTCGGAGGTGCCGGCGCAACTGGCCGCCGTCGGCGACAGTGAGATCCCGATCGCGATCACGCCGGTCGCACCCGATCCCGCACTGCTGGATGCCTATGCGGAGGCAGGCGTCGAGCGGGTGACGCTGTCGTTGCCGACCCTGCCGGAATCGGAATCGCTGCGCGCCCTGGACGAATTCGCGGCCGTCGCCGAGCGTTACCGCGACTGAGGTGTGGTGCCCGGCAGCGTCGTGGCGGCATGGTCACGGCGCTGCCCGCACATGTGCGAATCGGCGCGCGGCCTATCCGAATGTACTGCGCCCGTGAGCTTTTCGATCGGAACTACAGTCTCGCGCGGGGACCCGCGGCGATGGCCTGACGTGCCAGATCCGAGGAAGCGTTGACCACACCCGCGTCGTAGCGTTCCAGCACGACGGACTGGGTGGCGCGCAGGTGGGCGCGGGCCAGGCGTTCGGCCTCGGCGTCGTCGCCGTCGGCGATCGCGGTGACCAGCCGGGCGTGCACCCGGGCCGCGTCGTGGGCCTGTGGTTTCGACGGATACTCACCGCGCCGGGTGAGTGTCTCGGCCCACGCCTGCTCCTGTGCCGACCACAGGGTCACCAGGCTGGACACGACGCAGCGCACCGTCGCGTTCGGGGTGAAAGCGACCACCAGATCGTGGAATTCGCGCGCGGTGCGGGTGAAGGCGACGCCGTCGCCGACCACCTGCTCACAGGCGCGGATATTGGCCTCGAGCGCCGGGACCACGACCTCGGCGCGGTCGGGGCGACGGGCGCATTCGGCCGCGCACAGCGGTTCGAGCATCTGCAGCGCGGCCGCCAGATCGCCGAGGGTGACCCGCGCGCCCTGGAGCGCCAGACCCAGGTGGTAGGCGGCGGAGGTTTCATCGGGCCGGTGGACCTCCGCGCCGCCGACATTGCCGCGCCGCACCGTGACCAGCCCCTCGGTCTCGAGGATGCGCAGCGATTCCCGGATCGAGGGATAGCTGACGCCGAATTCCTTCACCAGCTGGTCCTGGGTGGGCAGGCGATAGTCGTCGTCGCCGGACAGGATGCGCGTACGCAGCTCGGAGGCGACCGTTTCGGCGATGCGGCGCTGCGGAATCCGCCCGCGACGCGCGGTGGTCACGCGGGCTGCCTTTGGTCCATGCACGGATTCTAACCAGGCGGTGCTGACCATTCAAATATTGCTATCCTTATGAGGATTGACGTACCGTCTGGTGATGGACTTCACGATGGGGGAGGCCGCCGACGCGCTGCGAGATGACTTGCGGCGCTTGGTGTCCCAGCACGTCCCCGCCGATTTCCTGGGCGCCTTCACCGACGATCCGGCCGATCTGGCCGTGGCGCAGCAGTTCTGCGGGGTCCTGGCCGAGCGCGGACTGCTGTGCGCGGCCTGGCCCCGCGAATTCGGCGGGCACGGCGGATCGGTGTGGGAGCAGACGGTGGTCCGCGAGGAGATGTGGGCCCATCACGAGCCGCGCGGCGCCCAGTACATGGGGGTCAACTGGGTCGGGCCTGCGCTCATGCGGCACGGCACCCCGCGGCAGCAACGCACCCATCTGCCGCCGATCGCGCGCGGCGAGGTGATCTGGTGCCAGGGATTCAGCGAACCCGAGGCGGGCTCCGATCTGGCGTCGCTGCGCACCACCGCCCGCCGCGACGGCGACGGCTGGCTGATCAGCGGGCAGAAGATCTGGACCTCCTACGCGACCATGGCGCAGTGGTGTTTCCTGCTGGCGCGCACCGCCACCGGTGCCCGCAAACAACACGGGCTGACCATCTTCCTGGTGCCGATGTCCGCGCCGGGGGTCCAGGTGCGGCCGATCCGCGCCATGATGGGCCCGCATCATCTGAACGAGGTGTTCTTCGACGAGTTGCGGGTGACCGGGGACGATGTGCTCGGCACGGTCGGCGAAGGCTGGGCGGTCGTGCAGGAGGTGCTGGCCTTCGAACGCGTCGGCATCGCCCGCTACGCCCGCTGTGAACGACTGCTGCGTGCGGCGCCGGCGGTACTGGGCGATCGCTGGGCGGAGGTGCCGGCCGAGTTGCGCGGGCGCTGGGCGCGCATGCTGGTGCACTGCCGCCGGGCACGGTTGCTGGCCTACCGGGTGGTCGCGATGCAGAACGAGGACCGGGTGGCGCCCGGTGACGCCGCCGCCTATCGGATCGCCGTCACCCGGCTCGATCAGGACAGTGCCGAAGTACTCACCGAACTGGCCGACCAGCTCGACACCACACCGGATACGCAGCGGGAGAGCTGGTTTCGCCGCGCGGTCGCCGACCATTGGCGGTACTCGCAGGCCGCGACCATCGCCTCGGGAAGTATCGAAATGCAGCGACTGCTGTTGTCGCGGGCCTTGCTGGGGGCATCGTGAACATCGAACTGTGCCGCGAGGCCGCCGACTACGGCCGCGAGGCGAGCCGGGCCATCGCGGCCGCGGGCGGGGACCGGCTGATCCAGGACGCCGAGGCCGAGCCGTCCCGTCGCGCGGACATCGTCGCGCCGATGCTGGCCGGACTCGGCGCGTGGGAGCTGGATCCGCGACGCGACCGCGACGATCTGGAAGCGGCGGCGGCGCTGTGCCGCAGTGCCGGCTACTGGGCGCTGCCCTATCCGCTGGCCGAACGGCTGGCGCGGCCGCTCGACGCGGAGGCCGACGGCCTGGTGGTGGTCACCGAATCCCGCGCCCGGGGTGCGGTCGCCGATCTGGACCTGTGCTGGGCGGCAGTCACGGTGGAGGGCAAGCTCTTCCAGGCGCGGACGCTGCCCGACGGCGCGTCGCCGCGGACCTCCGCCTTCGTGACGCCCTTGGCGCTTACCTCGGTCGGGGCGGCCGGAAGCGCGGACGCGGCACTCCCGCTCACGCTGAACTGCTGGACGCTGCTGGGCATGCTGGACCGTGCCCTCGACCTCACTCGCTCCCATGTCCTGATGCGCACCCAGTTCGGGCAGCCGCTGGCGAAATTCCAAGGCGTGCAATTTCAGCTCACCGATGCCGAGGTCGAGCGCAGCGGGCTGGATGTCCTCGCGAAATACGCCTTGTGGAGCGTCCGCTGCGGCGGGGAGGATGCTCTCGGCGACGCGCTCGCGGCGCGGGTCGCCGCGCTCGATGCCGCGGAAACCGTCTTCCGGGTCGCCCACCAGTTACACGGGGCGATCGGCTTCTGCGACGAATCGCCGCTGTCGTGGTTGTCGCGTTACAGCCTGCCGCTGCGCCGGCTGCCGTGGGCGAGTTCCGGGACGCTCGATCGGCTGACCCGCCATCTCGGCGCACAAGGTCTGCCCGGGCCGTTCGACGGCGGGGAGGCAGTCGATGCGACATGGCAGTGAGTGCACCTGTGCACCGAATGCGAAAGTGCGGTAAGTGCCTGTGACGGACGATATTCCGGCCTACGACCTGCCCGATGTGCTGACGGTGACGGGCAGCGGGCCGGTGCGAACGGTGACCATCAACCGGCCCGGCGAATTGAACGCCGTGAACGAACCGCTGCACTGGGCGCTGGCCCACGTGTGGCGGCAGCTCGCGGCCGACACCGCGGCGAAGGTGGTCGTCGTGACCGGCGCCGGCCGGGCCTTCAGCGCGGGCGGAGACCTGGACTGGATCACCTCCTTCCTCGACGATCCGGTGGCGCGGGAGGAGAGCCTGCGCGAAGGCGCGCAGATCATCGAGGAGATGTTGCGGTTCCCGTTACCGGTGATCGCCGCGGTGAACGGTCCCGCCATGGGATTGGGTGCGAGCGTCGCCGCCCTCTCGGATGTGGTGTTGATGTCGCGCAGCGCGTATCTGGCCGATCCGCATGTGAGCGTGGGGCTGGTCGCCGGTGACGGCGGCGCGGCCTTCTGGCCGCTGCTGACTCCGTTGCTGCGCTCGCGCGTCTACCTCTACACCGGCGACCGCATCGATGCCGCGACCGCCGTCGACTTGGGACTGGCCACCGCGGTATCCGAACCGGAGGAGCTGCTCGACGACGCCCTGCGGCTGGCGCGGCGGCTGGCCGCGCAACCGGCACCGGCGCTGCGAGCCACCAAGCGGGTCGCGAACATGTATCTGGCACAGGCTCTCAGCGGTGCGATGCAGGCGGGATTCGCCGCCGAATCTGTCACCATGTGCTCACCCGAACATCGTGAACGGCTGCTGGCGCTCCGGCGCTCGGCGGCCCGGAGGTAGCCGATGGATGCACTGGCCGAATTCCGGGAGCAGGTGCGGCAGTGGTGTGCGGCGAATATTCCGCCCGAGTGGCGGGCACGGCAGACCGGCGCCACGGACGCGGAATTCGTGGAATTCCAACAGGAATGGTTTCAACGCCTGCGGGCGGGCGGTTTCGCGGTGCCGCACTGGCCGCGGGAGTGGGGCGGCGGTATGCCGGTCGCGCAGCAGGCGGTGCTGTATTCCGAACTCGCGGCACACGACGCGCCGCGGCTGGTATTGGCGTTCGTCTCGATTCATCATGCGGCCTCGACGCTGCTGGCCGCGGGTACCGCAGCGCAACGCGACCGGCATCTGCCCGCGATTTTGGACGGCGAGATCTGGTGCCAGGGTTTCTCGGAACCGGACGCCGGATCGGATATGGCGGCCCTGCGCACCTCCGCCCGCCGCGACGGCGACACCTACGTGCTCAACGGCCGCAAACTCTGGGCCAGCGGCGCGGCGTTCGCCGACTGGTGCCTGCTGCTGGCGCGCACCGATCCGAAAGCCCCGCAACGGCACGGCATTTCGTATTTTCTGCTCGATATGCGTTCGCCCGGGGTGGAGGTGCGGCCGATCCGGCAGGCCACCGGGGAGTGGCATTTCTGCGAAATCTTCCTCGACGACGTCGAGATACCCGCGGCGAATCTCATCGGTCCCGAGCATCAGGGCTGGCAGGTGGCGCAGCGGACGCTCGGCGCCGAACGCGGGCTGACGATGCTCGAACTGGCCGAACGGCTGGCGCACGGCGGCTTCCGGCGACTGGCCTCGCTGTGCGCGCGGCCGCGCCCCGATGGCGGATGTGCGCTGGACGATCCACCGGTCGCGGATCGGCTGGCGCAACTGGAAACCGAACTGGCCGGCCTGCGGGGTCTGTGCGCCGATCTGGTCGCGGCCGAGCGGCCCGGCCCGGCCGATGCCTCGATCGTGAAGTTGTACTACAGCGAACTGCTGCAGCGGATGACGGATTTCGGGACGGAGGTGGCGGGGGTGAGCGCCCATGCGGTGCTGCGCAAACCGCGATCCAGCGGATGGGAGTCGGGGGCCTGGATGCTCGACTTCCTCGGGTCGTGGGAGTGGACCATTCCCGGCGGCACCAGCGAGATCCAGCGCACCATCATCGGAGAACGCGGACTCGGCCTGCCGCGGGAACCGGTGGTGCCGCGATGACCGGGCAGCTGTCGGAGCCGGTGACCGACTTCGCGGAGGTGCACGACGATCTGCGCGCGGTGGCGCGGCGCGTACTCGGGGCGACCGCGCCGGGGCAGCCGCAGGACTGGACGCCGATCGCGGCATCGGGGTGGCCGGGGCTCGAGGTGGCCGCCGAATTCGACGGCGCGGGAGCCACATTCGCCGAGGTCGCGGTGGTGCTGCGGGAAATGGGCCGCGCCCTCACCCGCGGTCCTTACGCCTCGGTGGCGGCGCTGACGCTGCCCGCACTCGCCGCGGTGGCGCCGAACGCCGCCCGGGACCGGCTGTTGCGCACGACGGCCGGTGGCGCGGCCGTGCCGATCGTGGTGGCGGGTGGGGACGCCAAGCCACCGTGGGACGGGTCCGGCGGATTCGTGCCGTTCCGGATCGAGCGCCGCGACGACGCCGTTTATCTGCGCGGCACAGCGGAATTCGCGGCCGACATCACCGTCGCGACCACGTTGTTGATTCCGTCGAGAGAACCGGACGGATCGGCGGTGCTGGTGGCGGTGTCCCCGGGCTCGCCCGGTCTCGCGTCCACCGAGCAGCCGATTCTCGACGCGACCCGCACCGTCGGCACGGTGCACGCCGAGGACGCCCGAGTCGACGCGGAGTCGGTCTGGCACTGGACCGGGACCGACCCGTTGCGTGCGCTGTTCGAGCGGGCCGCGCTGGCCACCGCGATCGACAGCGTGGGACTCGCCGAGGCGGCCCTGGAAGCCACCGTCACCCACGTGCGTACCCGCGAACAGTTCGGCCGGCCGGTCGGCTCCTTTCAAGCGGTGAAACACGCGTGCGCGGATATGCTCGTCGCTCTGCGCATCGCGACCGGGCTCGTCGACGCCGCCGTCGCCGCGCACGTCCATGGCGCCGCGGACGCGTGGATCGCGGTCGCCCGAGCCAAGTCCCACGCCTGTGCCGTCGCGGTCGACATCGCCGGAAAGGCCATGCAACTGCACGGCGGGATGGGATACACCTGGGAGAGCGGCATCCACCGCTACCTGGAACGCGCCACCTTCAACCGCGCACTGTTCGGCTCCCCGGCCGAACATCGCGCCCACCTCGCCCACCGCTACCGGGAACCGGACTTCACCCCGTGAGGCGCTGTCGTCAGCGGGCGGTCCATCCGCCGTCCACGACGATGGTCTGGCCGGTGACGTAGCTCGCGGCGTCCCCGGCCAGCCAGGCGACCGCGCCCACCACATCCTCGGGGGTGCCGTGGCGGGGCAGTGGTGTGTTGCGGCGCAGGTATTCGCGGGGGCGTTCGTTGTCGTAGAGCGGGGCGGTGATCTCGCTGCGGAAGAAGCCCGGCGCGACCGTGTTGACCCGGATGCAGTGGCGGGCCCACTGGACCGCCAATTCGGCTGTCAGACCGGATAATCCGGCCTTACTGGCGGCGTAGGACGCCTGCGGGATGCCGGGGATGCCCACCCGGCCACTGATCGAGGAGATGTTGACGATACTGCCGCGGCCGACCGCACGCATATGCTCGAACACCGCCTGCGACAGCAGCAGCGGTGCGGCCAGATTCAGCTCCAGGGTCGACCGGATGGCCGGCAGCGGTTCGGATTCCGCGCGTTGCTCGGTGAACATGGTGCCCGCCGCGTTGACCAGGATTTCCGGCGGACCCAGCCCGGCGGCCGTCGCCTCGGCGATCACGCCGAGGCGGTCCAGCTCCGACAGGTCGGCGGCGACGGCGAGGCCGTCGATCTCCGCGGCCAGTTCCTCCAGCCGGTCGCGGCGACGCGCCACCACCGCGACCCGGGCGCCGAGTCCGGCGAGGGTGCGAGCCACGGCTGCGCCGAGGCCCGACGAGGCGCCGGTCACGATCGCGACCCGGCCCTTCAGATCGAAGACGTCCGCCCCACCGGAGCGCCGCTGTTCGGTCACCGCGTACTCCCTTTCGCCGCAACAGGTTGCATGATGAAGATGCGCCGTGCGGTCACGACGGTCCTCCGGTCCGTGCGGCCACCAGCGCCGCGAGTTCGGTGCGCCGAATCTTGCCCATCGCATTCACCGGCAGTGCCGGCACCTGAACCCAGCGCTCGGGCACCTTGTAGCTCGCCAGTTCGCGGCGGCACCAAGCCGTCAGCGCATCGAAATCCACTGCCGGCCCGGTGCTTTCGACGACGGCGGCGACCCGCTGGCCGAGCCGCTCGTCGGGAATTCCGCAGACCGCCGCGGCGGCGACTTCCGGATATCCGGTGATGACCCGTTCCACCTCGAGCGGATAGACGTTCGCGCCGCCACGGATGATCACCAGCTTCTTGCGGTCGATCACCCGCAGCCAGCCCTCCTCGTCGACGGCTCCGATATCGCCGGTGGGTAGCGGAAGCGGCTCGCCCGAACGCACGCGGCCATCGGCCCAGTAGCCCAGCATCGGTGTCCATCGATTCGCCCACGGCCCGGCCGACGCAGGGGACAGCCGCAATTCACCCGGTTCGCCGGCGGGCAGGCGGTGACCACCGTCGTCGTAGGCGGCTACGCCGAATTGCGGTGTCACCCGGCCGCTCGTGCCCGGCCGCCACGCCGAACCGGGCGGGTCGATCGACACCACGGTCGGCGCCTCGGTGAGCCCGTACGTGACGCGCGGAACCAGGCCGTGGGCCTCGGCGAAGGCGCCTCGCACCGCGTCGGAGGTGTCGCTGCCGCCGCTCCACACCTCGCGTAGCGAGCTCAGATCGGTGTTCCGGCGGGCCAGATCGTAGAGCTGGGCGGGAGCGCCGTTCCACACCGTAACCCGATGTGCGGCAATCCATTCCGCCACTCCGTCGGCGTCGCGCCGATTCATGATCACCGCGGTCCCGCCGGCCTGGGCGGTGGTGAGGGTGGACAGGATCATCATGTTGAGAATGGTCAGCGCGAAGCTGTCGCCGCGGCGCAGATCCGGACCCCAGCCGCGGGTCGCCACCGTGACCGCCCCCGGCAGCAGCATGCCGCGCTGGGAATGGACGACGGCCTTGGGGACCCCGGAGGTGCCGCTGGTGAACGCGATTCCGGCCGGTGCCTCGGGATCGGTCTCGATTCGCGGCGCGGGCTCGGCCGCGCGGAGCAGCCCGGTCCATCGGTCGGGATCGACAGCGTGCGACATTCGCGGTTCGAATCGCGGCCCCGCCAGGACGACCGACGGCTCCACCAGATCGCACAGCAGTTGCTGTTCGGATGCCGCGGCCGCCTCGCCGATTCCGGCCCACACCGCGCCGATCCGCTGGGCGCCGTGGAAGGCCGCCACGATGGGCAGATCGTTGGGCAGACACGCCGCGACCCGATCGCCCGGGCGCACCCCGAGCCGCCACAGGGCGCCGGCCGCCCGCGCCGCCGCTTCGTCGAGTTCGGCATACGTCCACGCTCCCGACACCGCTTCGATCGCGGTGGCGTCGGGCCGGGTGGCGAGCATCGGATCGAGGATCGTGGCGACCGAAGCGGGAATCCGCACGCCGTTGTTGTCACTGCCCACCGAACCTTGATATCACTATCCTTGTAAAGATTCATCAGATAGCCTGAAGATGTTGCCCCCGAGGGCTGTTCGCGACTCCGCGCGGCCGGTGGGCTTCGATTCCACGTGCCCGGACGCCGTGGTCACGCCCGTCCGGAGCCGGTCGTCGCGCGGGAGTGTCGAACGAGGAGGCACCGATCATGCAGCCGCCGAACACCGCCGCCGGTCCGCTGGCGGGGGTGCGGGTCATCGACCTGACCGCGATGGTCATGGGCCCGTACTGCACGCAGATCATGGCCGACATGGGCGCGGAGGTGATCAAGATCGAGCCGCCGGCCGGGGACAACACCCGCTACATCTCCGCCGGACCGGAACCCGGGATGGGTGGGGTGTTCGTCAACGTCAACCGCGGCAAACGCAGCGTGGTGCTGGATCTGCGTACCGAGTCCGGAAAAGAGGCACTGCGCGCAGTGATCCGCACCGGCGATGTGTTCATCCATTCGATGCGCGGACGGGCGATCGCGGCACTGGGTTTCGACTATCCGGCGGTGGCGGCGGTGAATCCGGCGATCGTCTACACCAACTGCTACGGCTACGGCCGCCGCGGCCCGGACGCGGATCGCACCGCCTACGACGACACGGTCCAGGCCGAATGCGGCCTCCCCTATGTGCAACAACGCCTGACCGGTACCACCGCCTACGTCGGGACCATCATGGCCGACAAGGTCGCCGGCCTGACCGCCCTGTACGCGACGGTGATGGCGCTGTTCCATCGGGAACGCACCGGTGAGGGCCAGGAGGTGGAGGTCGCCATGTTCGAGACGATGGCGGCGTTCATGCTCGTGGAGCACGCCGCCGGCGCCCTGTTCGAACCGGCGCTCACGCCGCCGGGATATCCGCGTGCGCTCACCCCCGACCGCAAGCCCTACCGCACCGCCGACGGATACCTCGCGGCACTGGTCTACAACGACAAACAGTGGAACGCGTTCGTCGACGCGGTGCGCCCGCCTTGGGCCACCAGCGAATTCGCCACCCTCGCACAGCGGGCCGCGCGGATCGACGAGGTTTACGCGCTACTGGCCGGCACGTTCCGGGAGCGCACGACACAGCAGTGGCTGGACCTGCTCGGGGGACTCGACATCCCCGCGGCGCCGGTGAATTCCCTGGACGCGCTGTTCCACAATCCGCATCTCGAGGCGGTGGGCTTCTTCGAAACCGTCGACACACCGAACGGTCCGGTGCGGTTCCCGGGTCCGCCCGCGTGGTTCTCCCGCACCCCCGGCCGTGTGGCCGGACCGGCACCGCGGCTGGGCGCACACACCGCCGAATTCGTCGGCGATCGAAACAGCGGTCTGACGCGCGCCGGTGAGGGAGGCGCCGCATGACGGTCGTGCGCGATCCGGCGGACCTGGATCTGAGCGAATTCCTGCGACCCGGCGATCATGTCGTGATCGGGCAGGCCTGCGGCGAACCGCCGACGCTGGTCGAATCGCTGTTGCGCCAAGGTGCGGGCATCGGCGGGCTGACCGTCTTCATCGCCACCAGTTTCTCGGGATCGTTCACCCCGGCCGCCACCGCCGGCCTGCGGATGCGCAGTATGGGCGCGATCGGCGCGCTGCGCGGCCTGACCGCTTCGCACGCCCTCGAGGTGATCGCCTGCCACGTCGGGCAGATCGGGCCGATGCTCGAATCCGGCGCGCTGCCATGCGATTGCGCTTTCGTCCAGGTCGCGCCCGCCGACCGCCACGGCAATCACAGCCTCGGGCTGGTGAGCGACCATGTCGCCGCGGCGGTGCGCGCCGCGCGGGTGGTGGTGGCCGAGATCAACGAACAGGTGCCGTGGACCTACGGCGAATCGATTCCCGGCAGCGAGATCGACTACGCCGTCGAGGTCTCGCGACCGCCGGTCACCGTCGTCCCGCCGCGAATCGGGCCCGTCGACGAGGCGATCGCACGCCACGCGGCCGCCTTCATCGGCGACGGTGCCGTGGTGCAGACCGGGATCGGCGCGGTGCCCGACGCGCTGCTGCGGATGCTGAGCGACCGGGTGGATCTCGGCGTCCACTCCGGAATGATCGGCGACGGCCTGGTCGACCTCGTCGAGGCGGGCGCGATCACCAACGCCCGCAAGCGCATCGACACCGGCATCTCGGTGACCGGCGCGCTGATCGGGACCCGCCGGCTCTACGACTTCGCCGACCGCAACCCCGCGATCCGGATGTGCCCGGCCACCTACACTCACGATGCCGCCGTGCTCGCCCGGCTCGACGACCTGGTGGCGGTCAATTCCGCGGTGGAGGTCGACCTCACCGGACAGGTCAACGCCGAACAGCACGGAACGGCCTATCTCGGCGGCACCGGCGGACAGGTCGATTTCGTGCGCGGGGCGGCGCGCGCCCGCGGCGGGCACGCCATCATCGCGCTGCCCGCCACTGCCAAGGGCGGCACCGTGAGCCGGATCAGCGCCGCTCTGTCGGGACCGGTCACCACCGCGCGCAGCGAAACCGACATCGTCGTCACCGAATTCGGCGCGGCCGAGCTGGCCGGGCGCACTCTCGCCGAGCGGGCGCGCCGGTTGACCGCCATCGCCCATCCCGATTTCCGCGAGGATCTGGAACGGGCCGCGGCCGAGATCACGAAGCGAGGATTCTGAATGGCCGACACATCCGCGACCGATCCATCCCGCACCGAGGCGGTGCTGTTCGACGCCCGTGCCGACGGCATCGCCGTCATCACGCTGAATCGGCCCGCCACCCGCAACTGCCTGGACGCCGAGATCCGCGCGGGCCTGTTCGCCGCCTGGGACCGCTTCGAACACGATGCGGCACTGCGGATCGCGATCCTCACCGGCGCGGGGGACAAGGCCTTCTGTGCCGGGGGCGATCTGAAGGAGATGGTCGCGACCGGGATGCGGGTGCCGCCGCGGGAGATGTACCCGCTGCCCTACGACACCATCGAATTGTCGAAGCCGACCATCGCCGCGGTGAACGGCGCCGCGTTCGCCGGCGGATGGATGATCGCGCAGGCCTGCGATCTGTGTGTCGCCGCGACGACCGCGCGTTTCGCGGTGACCGAGGTGAAGGTCGGGCGCAGCTCGCCGTGGGCGGCGCCGCTGATCCACATGATCCCGCAGCGCATCATGATGGAACTGCTTCTGACCGGCGCCCCCATCGACGCACGGCGAGCCTACGAGATCGGCCTGGTCAATCGCCTCGCCGAACCGGGGCGTCTGCTGGACACCGCGATCGAGCTGGCCGGCGAAATCCTCAGCGGCGCACCGCTTTCGGTCCGCGCCGCGCGCGAGACGGTTATGCTCGCCACCGAGATGGGCCGGGCGGCGGCCCTGCGGGCGGCCCGCGCGGCCAGTGAACGCTGTTATCGGAGCGAGGATGCGCAGGAGGGGCCGGCGGCGTTCGCCGCACGCCGCCCGCCGGTGTGGAAGGGGCGTTGACCGATGTCGGCCGCGCCGCACGATACGTCCACCGCGTCGGATGTGATCTGCGGCAAAAGTCGGCACAAATGAGACCCTTGTCACACATGTCAAACCAACCTACTGTGTGTTCAGTAGGTTGCTTCGACCAAAGGAGTTCGGTGTCCGGTCAGCGACGGCCAGCCAACGTTCGGGCCTACGACACGCTGCTCGCCAAGGGGGAGGAGCGCAAACTGCGCATCCTCGCCGTGGCGCAGCGGATGCTCGCCCGCAACGGGTGGCGGTCGACCACGCTCGCGCAGATCGCCCGGGAAGCCGGAGTCACCCCGGCCGGGTTGCTGCACCACTTCGAATCGAAGGATCAACTGCTGCACGCGGTCCTGGAGGCCCGCGACACCGACGACGAGATGCACGCGGATCTGGAAGGCGAACTGCCCGAACAGATCTCCGGAGTCGCCGATCGTTTTCACCGCGCACCCGATCTGATCGGCATGTACGCGGTGTTGTTGATCGAGAATCTGGAACCCGATGCGCCGCTGCACGATCGCCTGCTCGATCGCTACCGCGCGGCGACCGATCAGGTCGCCGAGAGTATCCGGCGCGGACAGCGCTGCGGGCGCTACAGCGCCGATGTGGACCCTGCCGTCAAGGCTGTGGAGATAGTCGCTTTTCTCAATGGAATGGAAACGTCATGGCTGCTCGATCCCTCGATTCCACTGACCAAGGTGTTCCAGGAGTACGCTCGGTCGCTCGAACGCGAGCTGACGCGCAGCGACGTCCATTGAGGTACCGGCTGGGTGTGGTAGCGCCGACGGTGACCGAAGTGGTGCGCTGCGCCGGCGGCTGGCTGTTCGATCGCGGGATGGCCGGCTGGGAGGTCACCGTCATCGTCGGCGATCCTACCCACGCCCGCGCGCTCGAGATTCTCGGCGCCGTCGTCCTCGATATGGAGGACTCACTGTCCTCGCCCGTCCACGGACCGCATCCGCATGCGGTGGCCCTGGCCGGTGAGTTGTTCGAAACCGATCACCGCATCCGCTGCGGCGTCCTCGACACGCTCGACCGCGGACTGTCCGAGGTCACGCTGCTCGGCGAGTTCTGTCCCGACGAACTCGACTGCCGGGTGGATACCGTGCAGCACCGATTGAGTGTCGCCGCACGGGCTTTCAAGCGTCAGGCCCTCGCCGCCGCGGGGATACCGGCCACCGCGGTGGCTCCGCTGGAGACGTTTCGCAGCGGAGCACCGGTGTGGGCGCCGCCGGTGGATCTGGTGCCGGTGGCCGGTTAACCGTCCGCTCCGTCGTCGTCCATATCGATGACGACCTTTCCGACCGCGTGCCCGTCGGCGACCAGCCGGAGGGCCGCGGCGGAGTCGGACAGCGCGAAGCGGGCGCCGATATGCGGGCGCAAGCCGTCGGTCAGCAGCCGCCCGAGTTCGCGCTCGTTGCGGTCGAATTCGGCCCGGTCGATATCCTGGAACTGGAAGCCCAGTACGTGAATTCCCTTGACCAGCACCAGATTCAGCGGGATGCGGGGAACCGTGCCGGAGGCGTAGCCGACCGTGACGAAACGCCCGCCGCGGCGCAACGACCGCAGCGCCGGTTCGCTGAGCGCCCCGCCGACCGGATCGATGACGGCATCGGCGCCCCCGGGCAGCGCGGCACGTAAGCCGTCGCGCAGATTCCCACCGCGGTGGTCGATCAGATGCGCGGCCCCCAGAGATCTCGCAACCTCGAGCTTGGCGGGGGAGGAGGCCACCGCGGTCACCGACAGCCCGAGCCGCGCACCGAGTGCCACCGCCGCCGACCCGACCCCGCCCCCGGCGCCGAGCACGATCAGCTCGGCGCCCGCCGACACCCGCGCCACCGACCGAATGCAGTGGTACGCAGTGCGATACGTGACACCGAAGGCCGCCGCGTCGGCGAAATCGACGCCCTCCGGAACGCGCGTCAGCTTGCCGGCCGGGGCCGCGATCTGTTCGGCGAACGCGCCGTGCAGGCCGGTGCCGCACACCCGATCGCCGATCGCGATCGGCCCGCAGCCGGGACCGAGCGCGACGACCTCACCGGCGAATTCGCTGCCCGGGACGAACGGTGGGGGCACGCTGATCTGATACTCGTTCGCCACGAGCAGGACATCGGGAAAGTTGACCGCGGCGGCGCGCACCCGCACCCGGGCCTCACCGGTGCCCGGTTCGGGAACCGGCCGCTCCTCTATGCATACCACCTCCGGTGGCCCGTACTCCGGGCACACCGCCGCCCGCATCCGGCTCATTTGCCCTGCCAGCGGGGTGTGCGGCGTTCCAGGAATGCGCGGGCGCCCTCGGCGGCGTCGGCGCTGGCGAAAATCGCGTGCTGCCAATGCTTCAGGCGTTCGGCGGCCGCGGCGTCGTCGGTGACCGCCAGTCGGGCGAGTTCCTTGGAGGCCGCCAAGCCGAGCGGTGCGTTGGCGGCGACAGTGGTCGCCACGGCGACCGCGGTGTCGAGAACGTCCGCCGGTGCGGCTACCGCGTTCACCAGACCGATCCGCTCGGCGCGCTCGGCATCGATGAGCTGTCCGGTCAGCAGCAATTCGAGAGCGATGCCGAGGGGAATGCGCGTGCCGATCCCGGTGCCACCGCCCGCGGCGAAAAGTCCGCGCTTCACCTCGGGTAGCCCGAACTTCGCCGCCGCGGAGGCCACGATCACATCGCAGCCCATGAGCAGTTCCAGGCCGCCGCCCACCGCGGTGGCATTGGCGGCGCCGATGACCGGAACCGGCGTGCGGCCCGAGGCCATGCGGGCGTAGGCCTCGAGAGCGCTGCGTTCCTCGGGTGACTCCGCGTGTATGCCGGAGCCGTCGGAGAACTCGCGCAGATCCATCCCGGCACAGAACGCGCGGTCGCCGGTGCCGGTGAGCACCAGTGCGCGGATCTCCGGATCGGTTTCGGCGGTCAGCACCGCCGCGCCGAGACCGCGTAATACGGTGCCGTTGAGTGCGTTTCGCGCACCGGGACGGTTGATCCGGGCGATCAGCACCGCGTCGCGGCGCTCGACGACGACCTGGTCGGTGGATTCGGCGGGGCTCATCGGTACTCCGTACTCTCGGCGAGGTCGGCCGCCTCGCGCATCAGCTTCGGCACGATCGGGCCGAAGGACTGCAACTTGACATCGTCTCCGGCGCGCTGGAATCCGCGTTCCAGCACGATGGCCAGCTTCCATTTGGCCAGGATCAGGTAATAGTCCAGGTCGTCGACCTGCCGGCCGGACACGTCCGCGTAATGCGCGACCAGCCGGTCTCGCGATGGCATGCCGCGCAGGTCCACATAGCTCACCCCGGCGGCCTCCGGGGCCCGGGTGTCGTCCGGCCAGCTCTGCACCATCCAGGCCAGATCCAGTTTCGGGTCGCCGACCGTTCCCATCTCCCAGTCGACCAGCGCCGCCAGCCGGGCGGGCGCGCCGTGTTCGAACATCACGTTGGCGAACTGGTAGTCGCCGTGCATGAGGCCCGGGATGTAGTCGAGGGGCCGGTGCGCGCGCAGCCATGCGGTGGCCTCGGCCATCCCGTCGAGGTCGCGGCCGCGGTGGCGGGTGAAGAAATCGGTCCAGCGATGGACCTGCCGTTCGTGGAATCCGTCGGGCCGGCCCAGATCCTGTAATCCCTTGGCGCGCCAGTCGACTCGCGACAGCAGCGCGATACCTTCGGCGAGCTGGTAGGCCAGGCCGGCCCGGGCGTCGAGATCGGTGTCGAACGGCGCCGGCCAGCGTTTGCTGTCCATCGGCGACCAGCCGTCCACATAGCCCATCAGATAGAAGGTGCGGCCCAGGACGGAATGGTCGGTGCAGACCGCGACGGCGGGCGTATGCGGGACGTCGGTGTCCTCGAGCGCCGCGGTGATCCGCCACTCCCGCGCGATCCCGGCGTCGCGTTCGGGAGGTGCGCCGGCGGGCGGGATACGCAGGACGCAGCGGTATTCGCCGCGGCTGATCAGATAGATCTCGTTCTGGGTGCCGCCGGAGAGGAACCGGGCCTGCGCCGGTTCGCCGCGGCCGGGCAGGTCGCGGGCGTCCATCCACTCCGCGAGGCGGGCGGTGTCGATCACTGGTTACCTACTTCGTGTTCGAGATGATCGGCGAATTTCGCCCGGGCGGCCTCGAGCCTCTTCGGGATCCACTGGCTGGGCCACAGATCCTCGCTCGGGCGGTAGTCGCGCAGGACCTGTTTGGCGACGGTGCCCTTGTGCACCTCGGTCGGCCCGTCCGCCAGGCCGAGCACGCCGGCGCCGTGGATCATCGTGAAGAAGGGCATCTCGTTGGTGACCCCGAGCGCACCGTGCACCTGCATCGCGCGCCAGGCGATGTCGTGCAGCACGGTCGGCATCACGACCTTCACCGCGGCGATGTCCTTGCGCACCTTGCGGTAGTCGTTGTATTTGTCGATCTCCCAGGCGGTGTAGAGCACGAACAGCCGGAACTGCTGCAGCTGGGCGTAGGAATCGGCGATATAGCCCTGCACGAACTGCTTGTCCGACAACCGGCTGCCCGCGGTTTCGCGGCTCAGCGCCCGCTCGCACATCATGTCCAGGGCGCTGCGGGCCAGTCCGATGGTGCGCATGGCGTGATGGATGCGCCCCCCGCCGAGCCGGGTCTGCGCGATGGCGAAGGCCTGTCCGGCGCCGCCGAGCAGTGCCGAATCCGGAACGCGCACATTGTCGTAATGGATCAGCGCGTGCGCGCCGCCGTCGAGCGGTTCACCGTAGAGTCCGACATTGCGTTCGATGCGCACACCGGGGGTGTCGGTCGGTACCAGGAACATCGACATGCCTTGATAGGCACTGACATTCGGATCTGTCACCACCATGACGATGAGGAAGGCCGCGGTGGCCGCGTTGGAGGAGAAGAATTTCCAGCCGTTGATGATCCAGTCGTCGCCGTCGCGCACCGCGGAGGTGGTGAACCGGGTCGGGTCGGCGCCGGCCTGTGGTTCGGTCATCGAATAGCTGGAGAACAGTTCCCCCTCGAGCAGTGGCCGCAGATAGCGCCGTTTCTGCTCCTCGGTACCGAAATGCGCGATGATCTCGGCGTTGCCGGTATCGGGAGCCTGGCATCCGAAGATCACCGGCGCCCAGGACGATCGCCCCAGGATCTCGTTCAGCAGCGCCAGTTTCACCTGTCCGTAGCCCTGTCCGCCGAGTTCGGGGCCCAGATGCGTGGCCCACAACCCTTGGTCGCGCACCTGCTGTTTGAGCGGATCGAGCACAGCGCGGCGGGCCGGATCCGGTGGCACGAACTGCTCGTGCGGCCAGATCAGGTCGAGCGGTTCGACCTCCTCGCGGACGAACGCATCGGCCCAGTCCAGCTTCCGCTGGAACTGCGGATCGGTCTCGAAGTCCCACGCCATTGCGCCTCCTCCCATTCGGTGGAAA
Organism: Nocardia aobensis NBRC 100429; assembly: GCF_000308375.1. GTDB lineage: Bacteria > Actinomycetota > Actinomycetes > Mycobacteriales > Mycobacteriaceae > Nocardia > Nocardia aobensis. The sequence goes on from NZ_BAFQ01000285.1 coordinate 19,801, forward strand.
TATGGTTCTCGTGATGAAGAATAGCATTCTTGACGCGGCGACTGTCATTTCGACGAGAGGGAACGGATGAGGGCCGCCGACCAGTTCCACATCGGGATCGTCGCCGCGGACGTGGCGGCCACGACCGCGGCGCTGTCGCAGGTGCTGGGCTACGAGTGGGGTATCGAGACGGGCGGACCGCTCACGGTGGTGTCAGCCTCCGGTGAACAGGCCGTCGACATCCGCTGCGTGTACTCCACGACCGTGCCACGCGTGGAGGTGATCCGGGCGGTGGCGGGCACCCTGTGGGAACCGGTGTCCGGCAGCGGCATTCACCACGTCGGCTACTGGTCCGATGACGTGGCCGTCGATATCGCGGAACTGGAGCGAACCGGATACACGGTGGAGGCGATGCGGCCGGGTCCCGGAGGTGCGCCGCTGTTCGCCTTTCTGAACGGCCCGAACGGCTTCCGCGTCGAATTGCTCACGCGCGCCGCCGAATCCGGCCTGGCCCGCTGCTGGGCGGCGCCGGGTGGCGAACGACAGAACGAAGGTGATCGAGGATGACAGCGGTGGGACTGGTGACCGGCGCGGGACGCGGGATGGGCCTGGAATGTGCCCGCGCGCTGGCGCAACGGGTGGATGTGCTGGTACTGGCCGATCGGGACGAGGCCGGTGCGGCCGCGGCCGCGCAGCAGCTGACGTCCGGGCATACCCGGGCCGAGGCGTTCGTGGTCGACGTCGCCGATCGCGAGCGGGTCTCGGAACTGGCGGAATACGTCGGCGGCCGAGGGCAATTGCGTGCCGTCGCGCATGCGGCGGGGATCTCGCCCACGATGGCGGACTGGCGTCGCATCTTCACCGTGGACCTGATCGGCACCGTCCACCTGCTGGACGCGTTGCGGCCCCTGGTCACCCCGGGCGCGGCGACGGTGGTGTTCGCCTCGATGGCTCCGCTGCTGGATCCGAACCCACCGGATCCCGCCGCCCTTGCCGTGCTCGACGATCCGCTGCACGAGCATTTCCTCGACCGGATCCGCGAGGCCGTGGGCCCGGCGATGGAGCATCCAGGCATCGCCTACGGGTGGGCCAAACGCGGTGTGCAGCGGCTGGTCTGGCGGGAGGCGGTGCGGCTGAGCCCCGCCGGAGGGCGGATCTGCTCGGTCTCGCCCGGCATCATCGACACCCCGCAGGGCCGCCAGGAAGCAGCCGAACACGCGACCATGCGACAGTTGGTCGAGCGCACGCCGCTGCGCCGCGAAGGGCGTCCCGAAGAGGTGGCGGCCGTGGTGGCCTTCGCGCTCTCCGACGCGGCGAGCTTCCTCAACGGCACCGACCTCGTCGTCGACGGCGGCGTGACGGCGGCGCTGCGGGCCGGGCCGGACGTGCGGCGGTGAGCGACGACGTCGCGGCCCGGATCGCCCAGCGGGCACTGGCCGAACGCGGCGCCGCCTACACGGCCGAGGTGCGGCGGCTGCTGAATGCCGGGCTGGCGGTGATGCGGCGCTGCGGCACCGAGTCGCGTCCGCGGGTTGCCGATATCGTCGCCGTCGCCGGCTTGTCCAACGATGCCTTCTACCGGCATTTCGCCTCCAAGGACGCACTCGTCGCCGCCCTGCTCGAAGACGGAACCGCCCGGCTGCTGGACTATCTGGACCATCGGATGGGTAAGGGGTCCACACCCGAGGAGGCGGTGCGCGAATGGGTGGACGGCGTGCTGTCCCAGGGAGTCGGTGAGGTCGCCGCGACCACCCGGGCGGTGATGTGGAATGCCGGTGGTCTGGCGCAGGGGCTGGTGACCGGACCGCCGGAGGCCAGTACCCGGCTCGCCGAACCACTGCGCGCGCCGTTCGCCGAATTGGGCTGCGAGCAACCGGATGTCGACGCGGCGCTGGCCGCGCACGCGGTGGTCGGCCGGCTCGCCGAACTGCTGTGGCGGCGGGCCGAACCGACCGCGGCGGACGTGCGGCGTGTCACCGAGTTCTGTCTTCGCGCGGCGCGTCCGAGCCGCTGAGATGCGCGAGCGCGGCGAGTAACCGGTGTGGTGCGAGGGTGCCCGGTCGATCGCCGACCTGCCCGTCACCGACCTCCAGGACCCGCCATACGCCGTCGGATCGCAGCGCGAAATCGACTGTGACGAAACGGCATCCGAGCCCGGCGACCAGCGGTTCGATTGCGGTGAGATCGAGTTCGGATGCCGGCATCCGGTCCGGGGTGTCGGGGTGCGGGCCGGCCAGCCGGCAGCTGCCGTCGACCCACCAGGTGCGCACCTCCTCGGCGGCGAGGGTCTCGTAGCGGCGCAGCACGAAGCCGCCGGTCAGGTCGGGCCCGCGGAGCTCGCACAGACGCTGTGCTACCCGCCAGGCCGCCTCGGTGTCGGCGAGGTCCGGGATGTACATCGCCTCGTGCCAGTAGTGCTTCATCGATTTGGTGTAATCGCGCACGACGGCGGGGCCGGACCCCAGATGGCTTCGCGCACGGTCGAATTCGTCGCGTCCGGCACCCCGGGTCCAGCTCGATACGGGAGTGTGCCGGGCGAAGACGTCGTACCAGCCGGGAAATTCGTGAGCGCGCCGGTAGCGCCGGGCGTCGGTGCACAATGTGACGCCTCGTGCGCGCAGTGCGTCGTCGAAGGCGGCGTACTGTTCGCTGCGCATCATCCAGCCCCGGTAGATCGCGGGCCCTTCACCACGCACCCGCCGCACCGCCGCAGCCGCATCGCCGCGAATGAGGGCGTCGTGATCGACCAGGTCCACCCGCATTCCGCTCGCCCGCGCGGCCTCGGCATCGGCGCCGAAGTGGGCGTCGGCGCGGCCGGGGCGCAGAACGTCTGCGGGAACCAACACGATCATCGGGTCATCCTCGCGTGACCGCACGCGCTCGGCCAAAAGTGGCGGCCGCGGGGACCCTCCCATCCTGCGTGCCCGTGGCGACGGACAGCCCGCGGCCTTCCGGTGTGCGGCGCTCAGACCCTGGTCTCGGCCATATCCACCTGGCGGGCGGCGTTGGCCAGCGCGGTGACGACGCAGGTGCCGATCCGGCCGGTCCGGTCGTAGAGGGTGGCGGTGCCGACCGCGATGCCGTCGGCCGACATATGGTCCTGCGCATGCAATCCCAGCTCCCGCCCCTGGGGGAGCCTGGTCAGGGTGAGGGTCACGTCGCTGTTGATGTAGCCGACGCCCTCGGTGCCCCAGTTGCAGACCAGATTGGTGGTGTCGGCCAGGAACGCCGCGCGCTGGAACGGTGTGATCGGCTCGTCCTCGACCAGCGGCGGCAGATTCTGCCAGACCGATTTGCGTTCCTCGTTCTGCGCGGCGGCGAAGTCGCCGGACCAGTCGCCGTCACCGCATTTGAACAGCGGTGGCTGGCCGGTCGGCGCGTCCAGCCGCCGCTCGGGCACCGGCAGGGCCTGCTCGGCCTGCCAGATCCGGCCCGGAGGTTGCTGCGCGACGGCGAGATACATCACCGACGCCCGTACCCGCACCTCGTCCTGCTGGGTGATCCACGCATCGGCGACGCGCACCCGGGCACCGGAGCGCACCACCGCGCTGTGCACCGTGATCGGTTCGTTCCGTACCGGGCGGAACAGGTCGGCGGTGAGGCGCGCGGGTACGAAACCGGCTCCCGGGCAATGTGTTTCCAGTTCCCGCGCCAGCAGCCCGCAGATGGCGGGTCCGGCCACGTGATCGGGCGACCATTTGCTCACCGCGAAGTCGCCCGCGACGAATCCTCGTTCGTCGCGACTGAAGAATGCCATCATCGCCTCGGCCCTTTCGTTCCCGGCCCACTCGAATTAGAACACGTTATAGGACAATATCCGGAGGGTGGCGACCGGTTCGCGCGTGGCCGCCGGTAGCCGAATGTCAGCAACTGTCGTCACCTAGGATCGGATCATGAGTCGATGGGAACCCAATGCGCGCGGCCGGCTGTCCGAGGCGGCCCTCGAGCTGTACTCCGAGCGCGGGTTCGACGAGACCACGGTGGCCGAGATCGCGGAGCGGGCGGGCCTCACCGAACGCACCTTCTTCCGGCACTTCGCCGATAAGCGGGAGGTGCTCTTCGGCGGTCAGGACCTGCTGAGCAGCGCGATCGCCGAAGCGGTGGCCGCCGCTCCCGCGGATGCGGACCCGATGGCGACGGCCATCGCCGCGATTCAGGCGGCCGGTGCGCAGATTCCCGATCTGCCGCAGTGGCAGCGGCAACGGCGGGCCGTGATCGCGGCCAACGCTGGACTTCAGGAGCGTGAACTCCGGAAAATGGCCGTCCTGGGTGGGGAACTCGCCGACGCGCTGCGGACCGCGGGCGCACCGGAGGCCGTCGCGATCCTCTGCGCCCGGGTCGCGGTGACCGTCTTCGGCATCGCCTTCGATCGGTGGCTCGACGGTTCCTCCACGTGCGAATTGTCACACGTTACAGCCGAGGTATACGCCGAGCTCAGGGCCGCCGTCGGCGCCGGGCGAGCCGTCTCGGACGGGGAACGGGCGGGTGACCCGGGGTGACGGGCGGCACAGAATGTGCATAAGGTGACGGGGAACGACACGTCCAGCCCGACCGATGGAGAACGACGTTGAAGACCAGACTGGGCTGCCCCTGCGGTGAACAGATCGTCGGCACCGACGAAGACGACCTCGTCGAGAAGACGCAGAAGCATCTGGCCGAGAACCACCCCGGCCACGACTACTCGCGCGACGAAATCCTCTTCCTCGCCTACTGATCCTCCGTATCGGCGGCCAGATAGCGCATCGGCGCGTAGTTCGCCCAGCCGGTCTCCGGCCAGTTGAACCAGCCCGCCGAGGCGCCGGTTCCGCCGTCGGGATGCAGGGTTGTTCCCGTCAGATAGGCCGACAACGCCGAGGCGAGGAACACCACGCACCCCGAGACATCGCCGACCTCACCGGGCCGGCCGAGCGGAATGGCGACCCGCACGCCGCGTGGATCGGTCATCGCGGCGTCGCGGTGCGGCATCCGGCGCAGATTCGGGGTCGGCACGTAATCCGGCGCCACATTGTTGACGCGAATCCCGTCGGGCGCGAGCTCGACCGCGAGCGTACGGGCGAACTGTTCGACCGCGGCCTTCGCCGCCGAGTACACCGCGAAACCCGGTGCCGCTCGGTGTGCCTCGATCGTGGTGATGTTGACGATGCTGCCGCCGCGGCCACCCGCCCGGATCCGCGGGACGGCCAGCGCGCACGCGTGCAGCACGTGGGTGAGATTGCCGCGCAGCAACGCGTCCCAGCCTTTGGGCCGAGTGTCGGTGAATGCTGCGCGGAAGGTGCCGCCGACGACGTTGACGAGAATGTCGAGCCGGCCCCACCGTGCCTCGGCCGCGTCGAATACCGCGGCCAGCCGGTCGGGATCACGAACGTCGCCGTGGACGACGACGGCATCGCATCCCTGCGCGGCCAGGGTCGACCGCATGTGCTCGACGGCGACGGCATCGATGTCCATGATCGCCGGGCGCACCCCGTTGGCGGCCAGGTCGGTGGCGATCGCCCGGCCGAGACCGCCTGCGCCGCCGGTGATCACGGCGACCGTGCCGGCCAGTCCCGCGCGTTGTTCGAACCAGCCCATGGTCACCGGAGATAGGTGGCGCCGAAGGCGTCGAGAAAGTCGGTGGTCGCCGCGTGATCGGCGGTGCGGCTGGACACCACGATCCATGTGACGCCCGCCTTCTCCAGTCCGGCGAACGCGTCGAGATGACGATCGGCTGCCGCCGGATCGAGCAGATCCGAGTCGTGATAGGAGTACAGCACGTCGAGATCGCCACTGCGCCCGGCGGATTCGGCACGCGCCCGCACCTCGGCGATCCGTTCGGCCAGCTCGGCGTGTGTTCCGAGCGCGGGTGTCCGGGCCGTGGCACTGAGTGCGGCGCCGCCGGACATCGGCATCCAGCCCTGGGCGCGGGTCGCGGCGCGACGGCGGCCGGCGGCGGAATTGCCGCCGATCCAGATCGGGATCGGATCCTGCACCGGTCGCGGCCGGGCGACCACGTCGCGGGCATCGAAATGCCGCCCGCGGTAGCTGAACGGCTCGCCGCGCCAATGCAGCGGCAGCACCTCGAGCGCCTCGTCGAACAGGGCATTGCGCTCCTCGAAATCGACTCCCAGCGCGTGGAATTCGCTCTTCTGATAGCCCGCGCCCAAGCCGAGGACGAGCCGGCCGCCGGAGAGTTTGTCGACCGTCGCGGCGGCTTTCGCCAGCAGCAGCGGATTGCGATAGGGCGCGACCGCGAGATAGGTGAGCAGCCGCAGCCGCTCGGTCGCGGCCGCCACATAGCCGAGCGCGACCAGCGAATCCAGCGTCTGATGTCCACCATTGGCCAGCCATCGCGCCCCGGGGATCGGGTGTTCGCTCAGTGACAAACCATGGAATCCGCACCGCTCGGCGGTGATCGCGACCTCGCGCAGCGGGCCGGCGTCGAGGACGTCGCCGTCGGGGCCGCCGGTCTCCGGATAGTGGAAGATGAAACGCAGACTCACATGTCGAGAGTATCATTCTCGAAATTCAGAAATTTAATTCTTCGCATGCTGCGGACGGTACGGGAGACTGCCGATGAATGCCGCGCCGATGACTCCGGGCCTGTACGCCGCACGCTGGCTGCCGAACTGATCGCCCGGTGCCATACCGAACTCGCCGGGTACAAATGCCCGCGCGCCGTGGACTTCACCACCGAGCTGCCCCGGGACCCGAACGGCGAACTGTACAAACGACTACTGCGGCAACGCTATTGGGCCGGCCACGAAAGCCGGGTCATCTGAGCCGCTCGCGCATCTGCTCGCGACCTCGTTCGATCACCCGCGCCCCGTACTCGGCCATGCGGGCGGTGCCGGGCGACCAGGTTTCGGCCATGACACCTTCGAGCAGTTGGGCGCGGCGCGCGTCCTCCTCGGCCAGGGCGCGGTAGTGCCGCAGTAGCCGCGTGCGGGCCTCGCTGTCACCGGCCAGCAGGTCGGCGGTGAGGGAACGGGTGAACGAAAGCAAGTCGGCGTGGGGCACAACATGATTGACCAGCCCGAAGGCGAGTGCGTCGGCGGCGGTGAGGAAATTGCCCGTCAGCGACAGTTCGACCGCCCGGCGCCAGCGCACCGTCCGGGTGAGTCCGACCGTGACTCCGCCACCGGGCATCATGCCCATCCGGGCGTGAGTGTCGGCGAAACGGGCTCGTTCGGAGGCGACGAGGAAGGTGCACTGCAACGCCAGTTCCAGCCCGCCGGCGACACAAGCGCCGTTGATCGCGCCGATGACCGGTTTGTCGATCACCGGCAGGAATCGGAACAGGCCGTCGGGTCCGCGCCCGGGGCCCGATCCGGCGGAGCGGGCGGGCGCCGGCCCGGATGCGGCGGCGCCGATATCGATCCCCGCACAGAAGGCGGGGTCGGCGCCGGTGAGAACGACCGCCCCGACATCGGGATTCGCGCCCGCGGCGCCGACCGCATCCCATATCGCGTCCATCAGCGCGCGGTCGAGCGCGTTGCGGACCGCCGGGCGGTGCAGTGTCACCGTCGTGACGCCGTCCGCATGCTCCACCGTGACCACGGGTTCGGTCATCGCCCGCTCCGTTCGGATCTAAACGCCAATGTCTATTTTGAAGAATAATATTCTCATCCCGAAAGGAGGTGGACCTGTGCGAATCGACACCACGATCGGTGCGCTGGACGACGCCGCGGCGCAGGTTCGCGCACTCGAACACCTCGGCTTCGACGGAATCTGGGCGGGCGAGATGAACGGCGACCCGTTCCTGTCGTTGGCCGTCGCCGCCCAGTGCAGTGAACACATCGGTCTGGGCACGTCCGTCGCCGTGGCGCTCGCCCGTTCGCCGATGACCGTCGCCTATGCCGCCGACGATCTGCAACGCTTCTCCGGCGGACGCCTGCGCCTGGGCCTCGGTTCGCAGGTGCGCGCGCATATCGAGCGCCGCTTCGCGATGCCGGCCGATCGTCCGGCCGCGCGGATGCGCGAATACGTCTCGGCGCTGCGGGCGGTCTGGGCGCACTGGCACGAGGGAGCGGAGCTGGCATTCGAGGGCGAATTCACCCGCCACACCCTGATGCCGCGCGACTTCGTCCCGCCCGCACACGAATTCGGCCCGCCACCGATTCTGCTCGCGGGTGTCGGCCCGGCCATGACTCGGGTCGCGGCGGAGGTCGCCGACGGATTCATCTGTCACGGTTTCACCACCGCCCGCTGGATCCGCGAACGCACGCTGCCCGCGCTCGGCGCCGCCGCGAGGCGGGACGACTTCGAGGTCGTCGCCACACCTTTCGTCGTCACGGGCACCGACGAGCAGATCGACCGCGGTATTGCGGCGCTGCGGCGCCGGCTGGCCTTCTACGCATCCACGCCGGCCTATCGTCCGCTGTTCGATCTGCACGGCTGGGGCGAAGCGAATGCGGAACTGACCGCACTGTCGAAAGCCGGGCGGTGGGATCGGATGGCGGAGTTGATCACCGACGACATGGTCGACGCGTTCGCTGTCGTCGCCGCGGTGCACGAGCTGCCGCAACGGCTCGCGGCGCGCTTCGGTGGCCTGCTCACCCGGCTCTCGTTCGCACCACCGCGCGATATGCCGACCGACGAGGTCGCCGATCTCGTCCGGCGAATCCGCCAGGCCTGCGACGCATGACGGATCAGTCCGGGCGCGGCCACGGCCGGCCGTCGAGACGCTCGATATCGGTGTTGAGCCGGCGCAGATAGGTCGCGAATTCCGCGACATCGGCGGCGGGCCAGGTGTGCAGCACGCGGTCCAGGCTCGCGACCGTGGCGGACACGGTCTCTTCCAGCCGGCGGGCTCCGGCCTCGGTGACCCGGAATTTGCGGGCCAGGCCGCCGTCCGGATCGGCGATGCGGTCGACCAGCCCGGTGCGTACCAAGGCCGCCGTCTGCCGGTTGAGTGTGGAGGTGTCGAGGCCGAAGGCGGCGCTGAGTTGTCCGATCGACATCGGCCCCTGCATCGTCAGCCGGCTCAGCAGGACGTAGGCGCTGCGCTCGAGACCGCACCGATCGCGCCGGATCATCTGATAGCGGCTGAGCAGCATGGTTTCGAATTCGACCGCGGCGACGGGTCGTTCCATATCGTCCTCCTCTCGTGTGCGACCGAGACGGGTATCACAGGCCGCGGGTAACCGCGCCCCGAATGTGCATGATACATTGCATATGCATAATACATATTTCAGTAAGGGAGATGTGGACATGACCAAGCCGGACGCCGACCGGTCGAGTTCGATCGTCGGGGTGCTGGCATTCGCCGGAATCATCGCCTCGGTCATGCAGACCCTCGTGATTCCGCTGATCGCGCAGTTCCCGCAGTTACTGCATACGACACCGTCGAATGCCTCGTGGATCGTGACCTCGACGCTGCTGGTCGCGGCGGTGACCACCCCGGTGGCCGGCCGCCTCGGCGATCTCTACGGCAAGCGCCGCATCCTGTTGCTGTCCACGATTCCGCTGATCGCGGGGTCGATCGTCTGCGCGCTGTCGGCCTCGGTGCTGCCGATGATCATCGGGCGCGGCCTGCAGGGTATGGGTGTGGGCATCATCCCGCTCGGAATCAGCGTGATGCGCGACGTGCTGCCCGCCGAAAAGCTGGGCTCGGCCGTCGCATTGCTGAGCGCCTCGCTGGGAATCGGTGGCGCACTGGGACTTCCGATATCGGCGGCGGTCGCCGAACATTCGAACTGGCGGGTGCTGTTCTGGGGCGCCGCGGTGCTGAGCGCGCTGATCGCGGCCGCGGTGTGGATGGCGGTACCGGAGTCCGCGGTGCGCGGCAGCGGTGGGTTCGACTACGCCGGAGCGGTCGGCCTCGGCGCCGGTCTGGTGGCGTTGCTGCTCGCGGTGTCCAAGGGCGGGACCTGGGGGTGGGGCAGCGCCACCACCGTGGGTCTGTTCGTCGCCGCGGCGGTGGTGTTGCTGATCTGGGGCTGGTGGGAGTTGCGGATCAGCGATCCGCTCGTCGATCTGCGGGTCACGGCCCGGCCGCCGGTGCTGCTCACCAATGCCGCCTCGGTGGTGATCGGTATCGCGATGTACTCGTCGTCGCTGATCGTGCCGCAGCTGCTGCAGTTGCCGACCGAAACCGGCTACGGGCTGGGTCAATCCATGATGGCGATGGGTCTGTGGATGGCCCCCTCGGGCCTGATGATGATGGTGATCTCGCCGTTGGGCGCCCGGCTCTCGGCGGCCCGTGGGCCCAAGGTGACGCTCACCGCCGGTGCGCTGGTGATCGCGGCCGGGTACGGCCTCACCACGGCACTGATGGGTTCGACCTGGGGCTTGCTGGTGGCGATCTGCGTGATCAACGGCGGTGTCGGGCTGGCCTACGGGGCGATGCCCGCGCTGATCATGTCGTCGGTGCCGCTGTCGGAAACCGCCTCCGCCAACAGCTTCAACACCCTCATGCGGTCGATCGGCACGTCGGTGTCGGCCGCGGTGATCGGTGTGGTGCTGGCCCAGATGAGCATGGACTTCCACGGCCACAGCGTGCCGACGGAGGGTGGCTTCCGGACCGGGCTGTTCATCGGTTGCGGGGTCGCGGTGCTGGCCGCGGCGCTGGCCTCGGTCATCCCGGTGCGGCGGCCGAACGCGCCCGCCACCGCCGCCGAGGTCGCCGAACCGGTCGCGGCACGGGCCTGAGTCGCTGGTCGGCCGGGTCAACCGGCCGACCAGCCGCCGTCCACCGGGACCACCGCGCCGTTGATGAACGAGGCGGCGTCGGAGGCGAGGAAGACGGCGACCTCGGCCATCTGCTCGGGTTCGGCGATACCGCGCATCAGCGACATCACCGGCTGCAGCCGGGTCACCCCGTCGAGATCCCATTCCGGGGTCTGCCCGGCGATACCGGTCATCGTCGGGCCGGGCAGGATCGCGTTACATCGGATGCCGTCCCCGGCATGGATCCAGGCCACATTGCGGGTCAGCCCCACCACACCGTGTTTGGCGGCGGTGTAGGCGATTCCCGCTGCGCCGCCGCGGATTCCGGCCTCCGAGGCGGTGTTGACGATCGAACCGATGCCCTGGTCGAGCATATGAGGCAGCACCGCCCGGGTCATGAGGAAGGTGCCCGTGAGATTGACCGCGACCGTGCGTTCCCAGGTGGTCACTGGGGTGTCGGCCGGCAGCGCCATCTTGTCCATGATCCCGGCGTTGTTGCACAGCACGTCGATTCGGCCGAAGGTGTCCATCGCGGTGCGGGTGGCGCGCGCCACGTCGATTTCGTCGGAGATGTCGACGACTACCGGAATCGCGGCCGCGCCGATCTCCGCGGCGGTACCCTGGGCGCCGTCGGAACTGATATCGGCGGCCACGACCATGGCGCCGCATTTGGCGAATGCGATGGCCATGGCCCGCCCGATGCCGGAGCCGGCGCCCGTGACGATGGCCACCCGGTTGTGAAAGTTGCTGGTGCTCAACGGTGTTCCCTCCTCGGTGCGCTGCGGGCCCGCCGGCACGTGTCGACGTCGCCGTTTCAACCGGACATCACTGTCCGGTTGGTAGTGTAGGCCGGTGACCGAGCAGCGTCGAGTGAATCGTGGACCCGGTGCGGCCGCCGCCAATCGAGCGGCTCTGATCGCCGCCGCCCGCGAGGTGTTCGCCGAAGCGGGTTTCGAGGCTCCGCTGAATCTGATCGCCCGGCGCGCGGGCGTCGGGCAGGGCAGTCTGTACCGGCACTTCGCCGATCGGGAATCGCTCGCGCTGGCGGTCTTCGAGGACAATGTGGTGGGACTGGAAGCCTATGCGGCACAGTCGGATACCGGACTGGATCAGCTCCTGGAACGCATCGTGGACCAGGTGGTGACCTCGATCGCGTTCGTCGAATTGATCGATCCGTCGCTGACCGACGGGCGGCTGGCGCGGATGAGCAGCCGGGTGGCGGCACTGCTGGGCGATCATCTCGACACCGCCCGGGCGTGCGGCCGGGTCCGCGCCGATCTGACGTGTCAAGACCTCATGCTCGCGCTGGCGATGCTGGCGGCATTGTCGGCGCGGGCCGGGGCGGAGGAGCGCAGGGGGGTGGCCGCCCGCGGGTGGTCGCTGATCGAGCAGGGGTTGCGAGCATGATCGGCATCCGCAGGGCCGGAGGTGGCGAGCAGACGTGCCGTGGGAAGGATGCCGCGTCGTCGGATACGGCAGGCTCGCGAAGCGGAGCGGCTCTCGACGCCACCGTCGGCAATGCGGGGCGTTGCGCGAAGGCGCGCCGCTCCTGCCTGGACCGGACCGCGTGACAGGTGATGGGGCTGGGCGCTTTCAGCGGGTGGTGACTTGCGGGGCGGCGTTGTCGTCTCGCCCGAAGGGCGCGGCCGAGATGGCGGCGTCGAGTACGCCGAGGGTGCCACCGAGTTCGGTGGTGAGGGCGCGGACCACCGCGACATCCTTGCGGAGGAATTCGCCGACCGCATCGCCGAATTCGGCCACCGATCTCTTCGCGGCGATGCTGGTCACCACGCGTCCGGAGGAACTGGCGTGGGGGAGCGCCGACAGCAGGGCCGCTTCCGTGACACCCAACTGGCCGGCCAGCCGCACCGCCGCGGCGACCAGTCCCGCCTGTGCCGCGAACAGGGCGTTGTTGACGAGCTTCACCCGCTGTCCCGCGCCGAGCGGGCCGACGTGCAGGATGGGATCGGCGTAGCACGACAGCACCGGCCGCAGATCGGCGGCGGTATCGTCGTCGGCGCCGACGAAGACCGTCAGCGCACCCGCGGCGATATCGTGCGGTCCGCCGCTGACCGGCACGTCGGCCACTCGCACGGCATGCGGAACCGCCTGTGCGGCAACGGCTTGCGCGGTGCGCGGATCTCCGGTGGTGTGCAGGGACAGGATCGATCCGGGTGCCATGACTGCGGGCAGGTCACCGTCGAGACAGACCTCGCGCACCTGATCGTCGGAGAACAGGCACACCAGTACCGCGTAGGCACCCTCGGCGGCCTCGGCGGCGGTGGCCACCGCGCGAGCGCCCGTCTCGGTCACAGCGTCGCGAACCTCGTTGCGCCGCACCGCCACCCGGACGTCGTGCCCGGCCGCGGCGAGCCGCCGCACCATCGGCAGGCCCATCCGCCCGGCGCCGACGAATCCGATCCGCATCCCGGTCACCGCTGGTGGTTCATCAGCGCCAGGGTGGCGTCCGCGGCGGTGAGGACGACGCCGGGTTCGGCCCCGGCCGCATCGGCCAGGCTCGCGACCAGGGAGACGTCCTTGCGCAGCAGCGCACCCGCGTACTGGGCGAGCCGGTCGAGACTCACCCCGGCATCGACGATGCGCCCCAGCGCGAAGCTGTTCGCGGTGCCGTGCGCGATCACCTCGCCCAGCCGGGCCGGATCCACGCCCAGGCCGGCGCCCAGGGTGAAGGTGCTCATCGCGGTCGCGAGGTTGGCGGTGAACAGCAGATTGTTGAGCAGTTTGGTGACCTGACCGGAGCCGACGTCACCGAGATGCACCACCGGGTCGGCGTAGCTGTCGAATACGGGGCGGCAGCGTTGTATCACCTCGGCGTCGCCACCGGCCATCACCAGCAGCCGTCCGGCCTCCGCGGCTGGTCCGCCGCCACTGACCGGCGCGTCGATCAGCGAAACACCCTGCACAGCGGCAGTTTTCGCCAGGTCGCGGCAGGTGTCGGGGTGGACGGTGCTGTGGACGGCCACCACGCCGCCCGGCGACATGCCCGCCAGTACGCCGTATTCGCCGGTGAGGACCTCGCGGACGTCGTCGTCGCCGACCACGCAGACACAGACCAGATCGGTGCCGGCGCCCAGTGCCGCCGGAGTTTCGGCGGTCGCCGCGCCGGTATCCGC